>JBGSLA010000037.1:0-11843 GCA_041740935.1 Desulfobaccales bacterium
TCTGATAAGGCGGAGCTGACTCCACCTTATCAGATGTAATTAAGCCCTTAGGGGATTTGGGGAGGGGGTGTGGGGGAGGGGGTAAGGGCCTGTGGCCCTTAGCCCCCTCACCCACCTCCATAACCACCGCCTCCACCAGCACTTCGGTCTCGGGGCGGGGGATGAGGGTGGCCGGGGTGACTGCAAAATCCAGGGACCAGAATTCCTTGTGGCCGGTGAGGTAGGCCACCGGCTCCCCCAGGCGGCGGCGCACCATGAGGGCCTTGAAGCGGGCCAACTCGTCGGCGGCCAGGGGCTGGTCATGGCGCAGATACAGGTCCAGGCGGCTCAGACCCAATACCAGCGCCAACAGAACCTCCGCCGAGGCTCGGGGCTCGGACACGCCTTTTTCCGTAAAATATTCGGTGGTCCAGCGCAACAGCGCCAGGATGGTCCAGGTGGCCGGAGTGGTTGACATTTTGTTATATTCTATAAGATTCTGCGCGGCGCTCAGAATGACAAATATTACCTTTATGATCACAACCTGTAATTAAAAATTACCCTTTTTGCTGTCTCTGAAAAATTCGCTTTATGCAGGGGCAGGCGCGCTCGCCTGCCCCTGGTGGACAGCCGGGGGCGGCTGTCCCTACACTAGGCGGCGGCCGCGGGCCGCCCTATAAGAACAGGCAGGCCGTCCTGAAAGGTTTTTGTGTGGAACCGCCGCCCTCGGCGGTTCTTGCGCCGGCGAGGCGCCGGCGCCACATTTTCATGCTTTGGGGGTAAGCCACAGGCCCATGAGGAACTGCTAAGAAAGAACAGCCGCGGCCGGCTGTTCCTTGAAAAAGCAGGCGAGGGCGCCTGCTCCACATTTTGTCAAAGACAGACATACAAAGATAATTCCGAGGGGCTCGGTTTTTAAACCCAAAACTCAAAACCCAGAACCCAGAACCCAGAACCCAGAACTCCAAACCGAAAACCGAAAACAGAAAACCCTCTTCAAGCCTGCAGGACCTGGGCCCGGAAGTGGGCGGAAAGGGCGTTCAGGAGTTCATCCAGGTCGCCGTCCAGGATGGCTTCGAGGCGGTAGAGGGTGAGGCCGATGCGGTGGTCGGTGATGCGCCCCTGGGGGAAGTTGTAGGTGCGGATGCGTTCACTGCGGTCGCCGGTGCCCACCTGGCTTTTGCGCTCCTGGGCGATCTGGCGGTGCTGCTCCTGCTGTTTCAGATCAAACAGGCGGGCCTGGAGGACCTTCATGGCCTTGGCCTTGTTTTTGTGCTGGGATTTTTCATCCTGGCAGGTGACCACCAGCCCCGTAGGCAAATGGGTGATGCGCACCGCGGAGTCCGTGGTGTTGACCGATTGCCCCCCCGGCCCGGAGGAGCGATAGACGTCCACCCGGATTTCCTCGGGATTGATCTGGATGTCCACGTCTTCGGCTTCGGGAAGCACGGCCACGGTCACCGCCGAGGTGTGGATGCGGCCCTGGGACTCGGTCTCCGGCACCCGCTGGACCCGGTGGGCGCCGCTCTCATATTTCAGGTGGCTGTAAACCCGGTCGCCGGCCACCAGCGCGATGATTTCCTTGACGCCGCCCAGGCCGGTGGGGGAGTGGCTCATGACCTCGAGCTTCCAGCCCCGGCGTTCGGCCAGGCGGCTGTACATGCGGAACAGGTCGGCCGCAAACAGCGCCGCCTCCTCGCCGCCGGTGCCGGCCCGGATTTCCAGAAGCACGTTCTTGTCGTCGTTGGGGTCTTTGGGGATCAGGAGAACGCGGAGTTCGTCCTCTACCCGGGCCAACTGCTCCTTGAGGGACTGGACCTCCTCCCGGGCCATGTCCTTGAGCTCATCGTCGCCCTCTTCCTTGAGGAGGGACTGGCTGTCGGCGAGCTCTTTCTGGAGATGTTGATAGCGGCGAAAGGCTTGAACCAGAGGCGTAATCTCGGCGTGCTCCCGCATGAGCTTCTGATAGACGTCCTGGGCCCGGATGACCTCCGGGTCGGACAGGCGTTGTTCCAGCCGGGTGTATTGCTCGGTAAGTTCTTCTAATCGAGGTGAAATCATGAGTTTTCTGGGGTCCTGGGGCGCCGGCGCTTTGGGGGGTGACCAGGGATTTCTGGGGAGAGAAGGCCAGGGGTTTGCACCATTTTCAGGCCTTGCCGGGGGGATTGTCCTCTCCCGGCTCTCCATAGTTAATATACTGGAAATTTCAGGGCTTGGCAATGAGACCGGCTGATATCAGGTTGCGGTCAGACGGGAGCCTCCCGTCGGTGGACGGTATTCTGGTTCCCAAACTCCCGATGGGGAAGCCCCAGGTGCACGGCAAGCTCTGCCTGACTCCACTTCCGGCGCCTTGACCCGGCGGGCAGACGCCCGGCCCTCCGCATCTTCTCCCCGTTCAGTTCCCGGCGGGGGTCTCCGGCGCTTCGTCGGCAACCGGCACGCAGAGCACCGCGCAGGGCAGCAGGCGCACCACCTTTTCGGCGGTGGAGCCGAAAAACACCTCCTCGATGGGCCCCCGGCCCCTGCGGCCATAGCCGCCGATGACCACCAGGTCCACCGCCAGGTCCCGGGCGATGACCGCGATCTCCTGAAACGGCGCGCCCACCGCCACCAGGCTTTCCACCTCGAGGCCGGCGGCATTCCAGCGTTTCAGGAACTCGGCCAGGAGCCGGTAGGCCCGTTCCCGCAGGGTGGCTGTCAGGGGCTCCTGTTCCTCATCGAGGTACTCTGACAGCACAGCCACCCGTTTGAGACTGATGACGTGCAACAGGATTAGTTTGGCCTGAAAAGTTTGGGCCAGGTGGGACGCAGCCCGGAAGGCCGCGCCGGAGCACTCCGAAAAACCGGTGGCCACCAGGATGGACTGGAGTTTCATGGCTTTATTCCGGAGGACAAAAGACCAGCGGAGTTGCGACCCCGGACAACAAGCCTCTGACCGGGACGGCCAGAGGCCTGCCAAGGGAGTGCCTTACTTTACCACCTTTTTGATGTCTCTTAAGGCTTCATCCGCGCTTTCAAAGGCGCCGATATGCACCCAGACCACCTTGCCGCTCTTGTCCAGCAGCACGGAGACCGGGTAGGGGCTGAAATTCAAGGCCTTGCCCAATTTCGAGTCCTGGTCCGGAACTACCGGAAAGGGGACTTTGTGGAAGGCCTTCCACATCTTCACGGCACTTAAATCATTGGACTGCCCCACCGATAAGAACTTTACCTTGTCCTTTAGCTGGGGATCCGCCTTGGCCAGTTCAAACAGCTTGTTAAGCACCGGGGCCTGTTGCAGGCAGTGGGGGCAGGTGGTGGAAAAGGATTCCACCAGGACGAAAGGCGCCTTGATATCCTTCAGGGTGAAGGCCGCGGGGCCGGACAGGCCTAAGTACGCAGCTTCTTCAGCGGTGCCGGGGGCTGAGAACGCCACGTTGCCGGCATTATAGCCCACTACCGGCTCCTTCTCGGCCAGCAGGAGGCCTGGGCTCAAGAGCAAGACGGCCAAAAACGTTATCAGGGTCGATAAGAGTATTCTCCGCTTCATTGAGTCTCCTCTCAAGGGGGAAAATTTTTTGTTCATGATAAATTATGCGGCGTCAAAGGGCAAAGGGTTTTCATGCGGTCACAGGCGTGCCTCACATATTTCTGACCCCCTGCCGCGTTCCAGGTTACTGTTCGGGGAAAAAACGCCCCTCCTCCCAACTCACCGGCACCCGCACGCGCCCCCCTCTGCGGTGCTGGTAGAGAAGATAGCCCTGGAGCGCCCCGTATTCAAACAAACTTTTGGTCAGGACCACATCCTGGCGGCAATAGGACTCCAATTCCTCCCAGCGCTCATTTTTGAAGTGTTCCAGGGCCAAAAGGCCGTTTCCCGTCTTTTTCTGTCCCAGGGTGGCCTCGGCCAGGTGGTCCAGGGACAGGCGAAACCCCAGAAAGCCGTGGATTTCCTCCAGAATGTCCAGAGTGGGAAGGTTTTTCAGGGAGATGTTGGTGTAGGGCTGGAGCACCCGGTAGTCGAAGCGTTTGACATTGAAGCCCACCACCAGATCGAGTTTGCCCAAACGCCGGCACAGGTGATCCAGGTCGCCCTCCCGAAAGACCGTGATGCGCTCCGGGCTGGTTTCAAGCAGCACCGCCACGGACACCCCCATGGCGTGGCAGTAGTTCCAGCCACCTACCTCCTCGGCGGAGCAGCGGGTCTCCAGATCGAAAAAACCCAGACGCCGGCGGGCCAGCCAGGGGACCGGGCCAGGGCCGGATTCAGGAGGGGAGGGGAGGGGGGGGTCGGAATTCATCATCAGGGTATCCTCCTCGGTTTGTTCCTGTCTGCCCAGGAGCAAACCCGCAGTCAGCAGCGCCGCGTCCTTGTCCAGGGGTTTATTGCCGGAGCCGCATTTGGGGGAATGAATGCAGGAGGGGCAGCCCTCCTCGCAGGGGCAGGCCTCGATGACCTCATAGGTGCGCTGGAGAAGATCCTCGAGAATGACCGCGGCCCGGGCCGCCAGCCCCACGCCGCCGGGATAGCCGTCGTAAATGAAAATGGCGGCTTTGCCCACCTGGGGATGCGCGGTGGTGGAAATGCCGCCGATATCGTTGCGGTCGGCCAGGGCGAACAGGGGGAACATGGCGATGAGGGTGTGCTCCAGCGCGTGGATGCCCCCCATAAAATGTAGCTTGGCTTCGTAAACGGCTTGTTTTACCGGATCGGGTATTTCCAGCCACATGCCCACGGTTTCGAAAATTTGCGGGGGGAGATCCAGCTCCACTTCCCCCAGGAGTTCCTGTCCGGGCAGGCGGCGCTTTTCATAGGCCAAAAAGCGCTCTGTAACCTTAAGGCGGCCGGTGTGGGCGGTGAACGCCGCAAACTGTCGGGTCTCGAGTATTTCCAGGATCTCCGTGTCCTTGTCCGTCTTGATGCGGGTGAAATATTTGGGGTCAATGGGTTCCACCCAGATGTTGCGCCGCTCCAAATCCAGGCGCTTTACCCCAAAAGTGGCGGCTTTGTGCAGATAAACCGCGCCCTCGTGACATTCCCGGAAGGCCCGGAGACCGTCCACGTGGCCCAGGGGGCGCTTTTTCCCCACCTGAAAAATGGCAAAGGAGTCGCCCATGCCCCGGATGTTCACCTCCTTTTGGGGAAAACGGGACCGGGCGAACCAGGCCCGGCCCGAGGCGCTCTGCAGGAGGCGGCCGTTTTGGGATAGCTTCCTGAGCAGGGCTTCATACCGGGGAAGGTCGAAGACGGTTTCCTCGCCATGTTCCAGGGGCAGTTCCTGCGCCGCGCAGGGCAGATGGGCCGACACCACCACCGGGTTGTCCGGGTCCACCACCGCGGTTTCCAGCGGCCGCCCGAAAAACTCTTTGGGGTGCTTCATGAAATATTGGTCCAGGGCGTCGGGTTGGGCCACCAGCACCACCAGGCTGTCCCGGTCCTGGCGCCCCACCCGGCCCATGCGCTGCAGGGCCGTGACCATGGTGCCCGGATAGCCCACCAGGATGCAGACGTCCAGCCCGCCGATGTCAATGCCCATCTCGAGGGCGCTGGTGGAAATCACCCCCCGCATCTTCCCCGAGGCCAAACGGGCCTCGATCTCCCGGCGCTCCTCCGGCAGGAACCCCGCCCGGTAGGAGCTGATGTAGCGCCGCAATTCCGGCACCTGGCGGATGGCCCACAGGTGAATGAGTTCGGTGAGCCGGCGCCCCTGGGTGAAACAGATGGTGGACAGACTGTGGCGGATGGCCTCGCAGAAGATGCGGGACGCGGTGGTGGCCGCCCCCTGGGGGGGATTGAGGAACAGAAAATGCCGCCCCGACCGGGGGGCGCCGTTATTGGTGATGAGCTCTACGTCCAGATTTGTTAAATTTTTAATAAAATCAGCAGGTTCAGCGATAGTGGCGGACAGCATTAAAAATTGCGGATGAGAGCCGTAATGGGCGCAAATCCGCCGCAGGCGCCTCAGCACCTGGGCCATGTGGCTGCCGAAAATGCCCCGGTAGGTGTGGACTTCGTCGATGACCACGTAGCGCAGGTTTTTAAAAAAATCAATCCAGGTGTCGTGATACGGCAGAAAGCCCAGGTGCAGCATATCGGGATTGGTGATGAGCACGTGGGGCGGGCGGGCCTTGAGGGCCTGGCGGGCCGCGGGCGGCGTGTCGCCGTCGTAAATGGCCGCTTCAAGAAAAGGGGAGGGCAGGGCCGCGTCCAATTCCCGCAGGGCCTTGAGTTGGTCCTGCTCCAGGGCCTTGAGGGGAAAAAGATACAGGGCCCGGGCCCGGGGTTCGCCCATCAGGGTGGCCACCACCGGCAGGTTGTAAATCAGGGTCTTGCCGCTGGCTGTGGGCGTGGCCGCCAGCAGGTGTTTGCCCTGCCGGATGGCGGCCACCGCTTCGCCCTGATGACTGTACAGGCGCTGGATGCCCAGGCGCGCCAGGGCCTCCGCCAGGGGTTGGGGCAAGCCGAGATCACCCTCATAGTACTCCACCGGTTTGGAGGGCATATATTCGTAATGACTGAGTATATCCCGATAATCCGCCGCCTCTTGCAGTGATCTGACAAATTTCTGAATCATAGTTTGTGGTGGAAGGGAGGGTAGGGGAGGGGGGGATATTGTCTTTTCCCCCTCCGCCTCTCTTTGGGTGCCTGAATAAAATATATTAATCTGCTGTCGGGAAATTAATGTCCTCCGGCTTCCCCTTTTTTCCGGGTGCCCACGTCGAAGTGTGGCCAGTCGGCGCTGAAGCCGGTGTAGAGCCATTCTTGAGGAATACGCAACCCCAGCCATTTGGCCGCGCTGTACACCCAGGCGGGCAGGTTCCGGGCGTCCAGCCGGTGCATGGCCTCCCGATTGTAGTGGCGCAGCGCGATGCTCACCGGGTTGGGGTTGCCGTCGCAGACGTTTTTGAAATTAAAGTCGTTGACATCCAGGGCCAACCCCAAACGGTGGTTGGAAACGGGCACGTGGCGGCCGTGATGGAGTTCCGCCAGGCTGTCGTAGCGGCCCTGGATCACCACACCGTCGAAAGAGGCGCTCTCTTTATCCGGGAAGCTCAGGCATTCCGCACTCATCGGACCCTTAAAGGCGCTTACCGACCAGGTGTCTTCCCCGATGCGGAGCACCAGGATGGGCACCCGCCGGTTCGCGTCGTACCAGCCCTCCCGAAAGATATACTCCAGAAACAGGGCGACCAGCGGCGCAAAGCGGCTGTTGACCTCCACCTGGGTGCGCTCCGCCCGGTAGCCGGATTTGTGGTTGATGTCGGTTAGCTTGCCGGCGAACCACACGTAACCCGAGGGCCGGGGCTGGGTGAGGGCCACGGTCTGCCACTGCTTCTCAAAACCGGCATAGGCCGGCACCCGCTCCGCCCGGGAAGGCACCCACACCGGCACACTCAAGACCACCCCTACCCTGTCCCCCTTCGGCCATCTGAGGAGACGCAGGGCCTCCCAGGAAGGCTCCTGGTTATTCAGCAGGCTCAGGGATTGTTGACGCAGATCCACCAACTGGGTGACGTTCAATAATTTTTTGGCCTGTGCCACCTTGCCCAGGTAGTCCCGGTCCCGGGCCTGGGGAGACATATGCGGCTCGTAGGCCAGGGCCACCTGCTCGAGGATGCGGGCGGCCTGGGGGGCCAGCTCCGGCGATTGCAAGCCGGGCCGGGGAGGCTGAGCCGGAGACGCCAGGGCCCAAGCCTCCAGACCCACGCCCACACCCAGCCAGATCAGCAGCAGCGGCAGCACCAACCACCAACGGCAATGGGATTCGGTTTGCATGGGGTTCATTGTAGTAAGGCCAGGGCGGGGAGTCAATCCTGAAGGCCAGGACCTTTGGGGGCCGAACCCCGGCTCCATTGCCGCCAAAAAAAAGACCTCCTGAGAGGCCCGTAGAGCAACGATTTTGGGGAAGGCAAGGGTTTTATATGTGCGAGCTTCCACCGACAAATACCCCAAAGGAGGCGCCGCCAATTTTTGGGGCATTCTGAGGGAGCCCCAGGCGTCCGAAAAATCTTACCAACGAAAAGCATACCCGCAAAGCTCAGCATGACCAAGAAAACGGGGGGTGGGCAAATAGCCCAATAGCCCAGGAGTCCAAGCCGCACCAGGCGCCCTTGGTGAAGCAGGCGCCTTGCCGGAGTTCAGTTCTGTTCTGGTTCCCGATCTCCCGCTGGGGCCCCGGCTTTCCTGCCAAGCTCCGCTTCCCTCCGAATCCGGCAAATGAGGGCGGCGGGTGGGAGGCCCGCTCCAAGTTTCCCGGTGGTGTGGGTGGCTCGCTGGCTCAGGAACGGCTAAACAAAACTATTATTTCATTTCGAGAAATTTTTTTAAAATAAATTATTATAAATCAAGATTTTTATTTTATTAGTTTTTGAGAAAAACTTAATGATTATTTTTTGCCGTTTGGCTGGCCCTGAACTTCGGTAAATTTCTTGGTGATATAGCGCCCGGCAAAATCGGGGTGACCCACATAATTTCTGAGCCCTTCCCAGAGCCTGGTTTGTATCTTTTGGAGTACCATCTGAACTTCCTGTATGTCAATAAAATGGCGAATTTCTTGTTTGGTAAAAATAATTTCAGGGCCCAAGGCGGTGATCACCTCATCGGTCCGGTCCCTCAGGTCCGGCGGCAAGGTGGCCGCGGTCACGGGGATGGGCAGGCGCACCTCCAGGATCACCTGCCAGCGGTCGCCGGCCATGGGCCGGGAGCAGTCGTAGAAATCCAGGGTGAGGCCGTTGGAGAGGTTTTGGCGAAAGAGCACAGTTTCTGTCATCTTGGCCGGGTTATCGAGTGGAAAATGGTTTTTTCTTTTTTAGCTCTATACTAAACTGATGGAAAAAGCCACGGCAAAGGGATGGTATGCGCCGCTCCCCCTTGATTTTTCTTTCGGTTGCGCTGGTTCTTGGCGTTGCGGTGTCAGGGGCGTTTTACTACCGCTATCGCCATTCCCCCCGGTTCGCTCTGCAGCAGTTGGTTGTTTCCTTAACTAATAGAAATTACGACAAATTTTATGATTCAGTTGATCTTTCGGGCATCATGAGCCACTTGATGGCGGAAACCGGTCGGGACCTGGTCCCTCCGGAGGCGCCCACCGGGGACTTCCTCAGCCAGTTTGGCTGGAAAATGGGCGGCAAAGTCGCCCGGCACCTCATACCACGATTGTTTGAAACCTTTGACAAGGAACTGCGCAAGCTCCTGAACCAATATTTCGATACCCTCGGCGCCCGGGAATTTGTGGCTTTAAACGCCGCAGTGGCCCTGGCGGACATCGACCAGCAGGGGGAAGAGGCCCGGGTGACCCTGAAATTTCCCCAAAAAGACGGCCGCCTGCGCCTGACCATGGCCTGGAATCCCCAGCTTCGCCGTTGGCGAGTGGTGGCGGTAAACTATGAAGATCTGAAGAACCTGGTCAGGAAAGAGTTCTGGTGATGTCTGATAATATATATTATGTAAACTAACATGCGCGTCAGCGAAACCTGCCCCCGTTGTGGCCACCTTTTGAGCCGCTATCGCAATCCTCTTTTGGCCGTGGACCTCATCATCGAATATCAGGACCAGGGGGTGGTCTTGATCGAGCGGCGTAATCCGCCGTATGGCTGGGCCTTGCCGGGAGGGTTTGTGGAGTACGGGGAAAGTCTGAAGGTGGAGGTGCTGGGGCAGCTGCACTCCTACTCCGACCCCCGGCGGGACCCCCGGCAGCACGTCATCACCACGGTGTTTGTGGCTCGGGGCGCAGGCCTTCTCCGGGCGGCCAGCGATGCCCGCAGGGCCGCAGTCTTCCCCCCGGCTGAGCCCCCCGAGCCGATGGCCTTTGACCATGGGCGCATACTTCAGGATTATCTAAAGGTTCGGCGCCTCTGGCGGTCTCGCTCAGGGGAAGAGACAGGGGGAAAGAAAAATTAATAATTATTGTTAATAAAAGTCAATAATATATTATAATTATTAAATAATAATGGAAAGATGAGGGAGGAGCAAGGGCAGGTGACGGTTCCCCTACCCTCCCAGCCCCCAGCCCCCCTCCTAAGCCCCTGTATAGACTTGAATTATCAAGCCCTGCGGGGCACCATGAATGGCGACCCCCAGGGCTTGTGAGAGGGAACCGGAAGTACATGCATCTTGTAGGAACCGGGAGCCCAGGCGGGACGCCGGTACTCCAGAATTAAGGGCTGGGGAGATGGGGCAGAGAGGGCTCAAGTCCCAGGAAGCATGGGCATCCTGCCCTGCCTGGACGGGCTGGAAGCCCGTCCTACCGGCTATAGGCGCGATGGGGGACTAAGAAGCCATGGAACTATAACCAGCAGCCAAACATACTTAATAAAACTTATGAGATATTAACTCCATCATAATGAAATCAATTAGTTATCAGCCGCGTAGGGCGGGCACCGCCCGTCGCTTTCAGGTGCCGGCTGCGAAGCCCAGCAGAGCTTGGCGGGCAAGGGGTTCCCAAGCGGGAGCCTGGGAACCAGAATATATGTTGAGCAAGCGCCCTCGCCGGCTCTTTTCAAGAACCGCTGAGGGCGGCGGTTCTACACCAAAACTTTTCGGACCCAAAAGAATTTTTCGTAAAAAAAATTAAGATGACTTATTAAATAAAATATATAACTAAATGAAATTATATGTTTATCAGGCTCTTAGTTCCCTGGCCGGTCTGGTGGGCTGGCCTCTTTTTTACCACCATCTGAAGTCCCGGGGTCAGGGGGAAAGTTTCCTGCCCCGCCTGGGCCTGAAGCCCCCTCCCCCGCCCCCGCCCGACTACCCGCGCATCTGGGTCCACGGGGTGTCGGTGGGGGAAATCCTGGCGGCTGCCCCCTTGGTGGCGGAGATCAGAAATCTGCTGCCCGAAAGCAGCCTCATTATCTCCACCGGCACCGAAACCGGCCAGGCCGTGGCCCGGCGGCAGTTTGGGCCGCTTAACGCCCTGGTGTGCTACTTTCCCCTGGACCTTCCCTGGGCCGTGAACCGGGCCCTGAATATCCTTACGCCTGATGTTTTTGTTTCCCTGGAATCGGAGGTCTGGCCCACCTTTCTCACCACTGCCCGGCGTAGGGGGGTGAGTCTGGCCCTGATGAACGCCCGCCTTTCCGACCGCTCCTTTCGCCGTTATACGGCGTATAAAAAATATCTCTTTGATTTTATTAATCTTTTCGAGATAATTGCCGCGGGTTCCAGGGAGGACTATCGCCGCCTGTCATCCCTGGGCATTTCCGGGGATAAGCTTTGTTTCACCGGCAACCTGAAGGTGGACGCCCTGTTGGCCCGGCGCGGCCCGGCGGCCTCCTCCTCCCCCCCTGCCCTACCCTGCCCGGATCCTGAGGCGGATGGCGATTCAACCCGGGACCGCAACCCCTTGAAAGCACAGCTAAACCTCCAGGGGGAGCCGGTGCTCCTGGCCGCGTCCACTCATGCGGGGGAGGAGGTGGTGGTGCTGGAAGCGTACAAGATTCTCCGAACTCTCTACCCTTCCTGCCTGCTGGTGCTGGCCCCCCGGCACCCGCAGCGGGCCGCCGCGGTGGGGGCGCTTCTGGACCGGCAAGGCCTCGGCTTTCAGCGCTGGCAGTCCCTGAAAAACGGGGTCGAACTGCGGCAACAACCGGCGGTGCTGGTGGATACCGTGGGGGACCTGTTCGGCCTCTATGCCGCGGCCGACGTGGCCTTTGTGGGAGGGAGCCTCGTGCCCCACGGCGGTCAAAACATCCTGGAGCCGGCGGCCTGGGGGCTGGCGCCCCTGTATGGGCCTCATCTGGAAAATTTCCGCTGGGCCGAGGACATTCTGAAAAACGCCGGCGCCGGGGCTGTGGTCCGGGATGCCCAGTCCCTGGCCGCCGCGGTCCAAAACCTCCTGGACCATCCCGACGAACGCCGCCGCCGGGGCACGGCCGCGCAGGCA
>JBGSLA010000038.1:0-19310 GCA_041740935.1 Desulfobaccales bacterium
GTCCGCGGCGAAGCGGCCGCCGCCGCCGCCGATGGGGGGAAATTCGTAATTGAGAACCAGGATGCGCATAATCTATGAAAAAGCCTATGTGGGGGGAGGGCTATGGGGAGGTGGATCCCCCACCCTCCCCCCAGACCCCCCTCGCAAGCCCCTGTAGGGGCGGACCCATGTGTCCGCCCTGCCGTTCGGGCGCACACGCGGGTGCGCCCCTACATTGGCATGGAGAAGAAACCGGGAGCACAGGCTGGAAGCATATGCTCCCGGTACTTGGATTCCCCGAAATGAATTTTTCTATAGTTTGAATTGAGTATGAACTGTACTTTATGACTGAGAATAGCCCCTTATCTTCAATTTTTTATACCCTGCGCCCGGCAGAGGTCCTGGGCCTTCTGGAAACCGGCCCCGACGGCCTGACCGACGCCGAAGCCGCGGCCCGCCTGGGGCGATACGGCCCCAACGAGTTGGCCCAGGCCCACAAGATTTCCCCCCTGGTGATTTTTTTCCGCCAATTCGCCAGCCTGCTGATGCTCATCCTGATCGCCGCCATCGCCATCTCTCTGATTTCCGGGGAGGTTCTGGATGCGGTGGTGATTTTGGCCATACTTCTGGCCTGTGTGATTTTGGGTTTCATTCAGGAATACCGGGCCGAAAAGGCCGCAGCAGCCCTGGCCAAAATGGCCGCCCCCACAGCCGTGGTCATCAGGGAAGGCCGGGAGCAGGCCATTCCCAGCCGGGAGGTGACCCCTGGGGACCTTTTGGTGCTGCACACCGGCGACCGGGTGGCGGCCGACGCACGTTTGCTGGAAACCGTCAACCTGAAGGCCGACGAGGCCCTGCTGACCGGGGAATCAATCCCGGTGGAAAAACACGCCGACGCCCTGTCCCCTGCCGACGCCCCCATTTCCGACCGCACCGGCATGGTCTTTGGCGGCACGGTGGTCACCTACGGCCGGGGCCGGGCCGTGGCCACCGCCGCCGGCATGTCCACCGAGTTCGGCCGCATCGCTCAGATGCTGGCCGAGGTGGAGGTGGAGAAAACCCCCCTGGAGCGCCGCATGGCCACCATCGGCCGGGTGCTGGCCGCCATCTGCCTGTCCGTGGCCCTGGGGGCCATGCTCCTGGGCATCCTGAGGGGGGAAGAGCTCTGGCCCATGATCATCTGGGGCGTCAGCCTGGCGGTGGCCGCGGTGCCCGAGGCCCTGCCCGCGGTGGTCACCGGCGCCCTGGCCATCGGCACCACCCGCATGGCCCGGCGCCACGCCATTGTCAAGCGCCTGCCCGCAGTGGAGACCATGGGGTGCACCACAGTCATCTGCACCGACAAAACCGGCACCCTCACCAAAAATGAAATGACCGTGCGCCGACTCCTGGTGGATGGGAAATTGGTGGAGGTCACCGGTTCCGGCTATGACCCGGAGGGGGAATTTTTAACAGACGGACAAGGCGGGGCCTTCACCGGTGATCACGTCGTGCTGCAGCAGGCCGCCTGGGTGGCCCTCCTGTGCAACGACGCCTCGCTGGGGGAAGACGCCGGCGTCTGGCAGGTGCAGGGGGACCCCACCGAGGGGGCCCTGCTGGTCCTGGGGCGCAAGGCCGGTCTGGACCGGGCCGACCTTTTGGAAAAGTATCCCCGAGTGGCCGAAATCCCCTTCTCTTCCGAGCGCAAGCGCATGAGCACCATTCATCAGGGGCCCGAGGGGTTGCTGATGCTTCTTAAGGGCGCGCCGGAGAGCCTGCTGCCCTGGTGCGCCCGGATCCTGACCGGTCAGGGGGAAAAATCTCTGGATGGGGCCGAGAAAGAAACCATCACCCAGGCGGCCGAAGCCATGGCTGCCCAGGCCCTGCGGGTTTTGGGATTGGCCTATCGTCAGCTGGCGGCCATGCCGGAGTTGGCGCCCCGGTCTGAGGAGCAGGACTTGGTGTGGGTGGGTTTGGTGGGCATGATCGATCCGGCCCGCCCCGAGGCCGAAACCGCGGTGCGCCGCTGCCACGCAGCGGGCATCCGGGTAATCATGGTCACCGGCGACCACCCGGACACGGCCCGGGCCATTGCCGAGGATTTGGGCATCCTGCCCCGGGAGAAGGGCGCTAAAGGCGTGCTCACCGGCCAGGAGGTCAATGCCAAGGACGACGCCGCGCTGCTGGCCGCGCTGGACGAGGTCACGGTCTTTGCCCGGGTCTCTCCGGAGCACAAACTCAGGCTGGTCAGGCTCCTCAAAGGCCGGGGAGAGGTGGTGGCCATGACCGGGGACGGGGTGAACGACGCCCCCGCCTTAAAAAAAGCCGACATCGGCGTGGCCATGGGGATCACCGGCACCGAAGTCACCAAGGAGACCGCGGCCATGATCCTGGCGGACGACAATTTCGCCACCCTGGTGGCCGCGGTGGAGGAAGGCCGGGCCATTTTCGACAACATCAAAAAGTACCTGATTTACCTGTTGAGCTGCAATTTCTCCGAAATCCTCACCCTCACCATTGCCATTGTCCTGGGCCTGCCCCTGCCGCTGGTGGCCCTGCAGATCCTCTGGGTCAATCTCATCACCGACGGCCTGCCCGCCCTGGCCCTGGGGGTGGACCCCAAGGCCCCGGATATCATGCAGCGGCCCCCCAGGTCCTCCCGGGAGGGGGTCTTTACCCGCTCGGTGACCGTGCTGTTGATCGTGATTTCCCTGCACCTGACCCTGATCCTGCTGCCCCTGTTTGCCTATTACGTCATCTATAACCCCCACCGGCTGGCCAGCCCCGCCCAGGCACTGATCCAGGCCCAAACCATGGTGTTCATCACCCTGGTGCTGGCGGAAATGGTGAACGCCTTCAACTGCCGCTCGGACCTCCACTCCCTGTTTACCGTGGGCTTTTTTCGCAACCGCTTTCTGGTGGCCAGCGTGCTCTTGTCTCTCGGGATTATGGTGGCGGTCATCCAGTGGCAACCCCTGGCGGCTTTGTTTCATACCAGGTCCCTGGGGCTTATGGATTGGCTGGTGGCCGCGGGCCTGAGCCTGACCATCTTCCCGGTGGTGGAGTTCACCAAATGGCTACTGCGCCGCCGGGCCCCCGCCCTTGGGCCCGGGAGTGGGCCTGACCTCTGAGACAAACTGCTTATCCGTAGAGCCTCTGCAACTGATACACTTTGATGGCGACTTGGCATTAGGCTCCAAGGAAGGTTAAAAGACTTCCGCCAGGAGATCCTCCAGCATGGTCTTATCCTGAAAATCCCGGCGGTTCAGGGTGCGGGCCAGGCGGCCGTCCTTCATGACCAGGACCTCATCGCCCAGGCGGCGGGCCTGGCTCAGGCTGTGGGACACCGCCAGGATGGGATACCGGTCTTTCAGGGTGAGCAACAGTTCTTCGATTTTCCGGGAGGCCCGGAAATCCAGGGACGCGGTGGGCTCATCCAACAGGAGCAGCATTGGCTCCAGGGCCAGGACCCGGGCCAGACAGAGACGCTGCTGCTGGCCTCCGGACAGGGTGGCCGCGGGGGCGGCCAGCCGGTGGCGCACTTCTTCCCAGAGATGCACCTGTTGCAAGGCCCACTCCACCCTTGCCGGAATTTCATTTTTGCCCAGGCCCAGAACCAGCTTCAGGGGCAGAGAGATATTTTTGGCCACGCCGGTCGGCAGGAGGTTGGGTGTCTGAAAGACCATGCCCACCCTGCGCCGGAGTTCAATGACCGAGAGGTCATCCCCATAAATGTCTACCCACTGCTGATGGAGGTTGAGGCGCAGGGAGCCCTGGGTCCGGCAGCCGGGGAAGCATTCGTTGAGACGGTTGAAGGCGCGCAGCAATGTGGTTTTCCCGGCCCCAGAGCGGCCCAGCAGGACATGGAGCCTGCCCTTCGCCAGCGACAGGTGGAGGTTCTCCAGCACCTGCCGGGGGCCGAAGCTCACCGAGAGGCCGTCAACCAGCGCGGCTAAGGTCGAATTATCGGTGTGTGTTCCCATTTTTTGGCGATACCGGCATGGAGTCCGTAAGCCAGGGCGTACAACGAGGCGGTGAGCAGCAGCAGCATCAGGGCCGCGCCGAAGGCCTGGGCCAGTTCGTCGGCGGTGCGGTGCTCCGCGGCCAGGTAATAAATATGAAAAGGCAGGGCGGTGAATTTATCGGTCAGACTCTGGGGGGCTCCGGCGTTGGCCACCACGCCGGTAAGCAAAATCACCGCGGTGTCCTCCGCGGCCCGCCCCACCGCCAGGATGACGCCGCTCAGGATACCCCGGCTGGCGGCGGGAAGCAAGATGTGCACCAGATTTTGCCAGGGAGTGAAACCCAGGCTCAGGCCGGCCACGTGCAAGGTAGGGGACAGCCCCTCCAGCGCGGTTTGGGTGGTCAGGATCAGATAAGGCAGGACCAACAGGGCCAAACAGCCGGCTGACAGGAGCAGGCCGGTGTTGGCCTGGGGCAGGATGGTCTTGCGCAACAACAAAATCAGGGCAAAACCGAACAGGCCCATGAGGATGGAAGGGATGCCGGCCAACAGATCGACCGCGAAGCCGAACAGCCGCTTGGGGCCGGGGGAAGCGTACCGGGCCAGGTAAATGCCGCTGGCGATCCCCAGGGGAATGGCCAATAGGGAGGAAAGCAGCACCAGGTAAAGCGTTCCCAGGCAGGCGGGCCACAGACCCCCCACCGCCGGCTGGGTCCCCAGGAGCACCTGCCAGGGGGAGGCCTCCCCGAAAAAAAGCCGGAGGTTCAGGGCGGCCAGGCCCTTTATTCCCAAAAATCCGACAAAGATCCCCACCGCACCCATGGTAACCAGGGCCGCCAGCCAGCCAAACCAGGTAAAGCCGAAGCTGAGGCAACGATGCATGGGGGCCCTCAGGGCGGCGGAGCTTTGAGGCGACGCAGGGCCAGGTTGACCGCGGCGGCCGTGGCGAACAGGATGAGACCGGAAGCAAACACCGACCCATAGGCCAGGCTGGTGCTGTCGGTGGCCAGGACCAGGGCGATGTGCGCGGTCAGGGTGCGCAAGGCGTCCAGGGGCGAGGTGGAAATTTGGGGGGCATTGCCGGCCACCATCAGGGCCACTAGGGTATCGCCCACGGCCCGGCCGAAGCCCAAAACTGCCGCGGCCGCCAATCCCCGTGAGGCCTGGGGGAAATGGACCCAGAGCACTTCCTGGGAGGGGGTGAAACCCAAAGCGATGGCGGCCAGGCGGGTTTCCGGGGTGGTCTGTTCCAGTTGACTCCAGATCAGCAGCACAATGGTGGGGAGGATGAGAATACTCAGGGTCAGGCCGGCCGTCAGCCAGCAAAACCCCGTGCCCTGTTCAAACCAGGTCCTGACCAGGGGGACCAGCAGGAACACCGACACAAAGCCATACACCACGGTGGGGACGCCGGTCATCAGGCGGACCACCGCCAGCACCAGGCGCCCCCAGGGGTGGTGCTGCTGACTGAAGGCAAAACCGCACAGCCCCACCCCCACTGGATAGGCCAGGAAAAGGGCCGAAAAGGCCAGCAGGAGGGAGCCCACGACCATGGGCAGGATGCCGAAATCACCCTGAAAAGGCCGCCAACGCCAGGCGAGAATCTCCCCCGCCTGTCCCTGGAATACCAGGGGCAGGGAGAAGTACAGCAAAAATCCCAGAATGGCGCAAATCGCCAGCCCGGAAATGAGGGTGGCGCCCAGGAGCGCCGTCCTGACCAGGGTTTCCCGGCGGGCAGCCCGGCGCAGGCTCGGTGCGGCCCCCGTGTCCGCCAAGGGATTTTGCCCGGAGGCCATCAGCTCGGGGTCCCGCTCATTTTAACAAAATGTAGCCGTGCTTCTGGATGATCTGGCCGCCGGCCGGGCTCAAAATAAAGTCAATGAAGGCCTTGACCAGGGGCTTCGGCTCCCCCTTGGTGTTCATGTAGAGCTGGCGCACCACAGGATACTTGCCGCTCTTGGCGTTCTCCTGGGTGGGCTCCACCCCGTCCAGCTTGACGGCCCTGACGGTTTTATCCACATGGCCGATGCCGAGATAGCCGATGGCATTGGGGTCCTGGGCGACGGCCATCTTCATGGCCCCGTTGGAGGCGACAATGTTGGCTTTTTCCAGCACCGGGCCTTTTTTCAGACACTTTTCCCAAAAGACCTCCCGGGTGCCGCTGGCCTCATCCCGGGAAAACAGATTGATGGGCGCCTCCTTGCCGCCCACGGCCTTCCAGTCGGTGATTTTGCCGGCAAAGATCTCCTGAACCTGCTGGGGGCTGAGGTTCCCCACCGGGTTGCCGGGATGCACCGCCACCGCCACCCCGTCAATGGCGAAGGGGAAGCTCTTCAGGCCGAATTTTTCCACTTCCTGTGGGGTCAGGGCGCGGCCGGTGTTGCCAATGTCCACCAGCCCCTCCCCAACTTTCTGGACGCCAACCCCGGAGCCGCCGCCGGCCACGGTGATGCGGACCTTCGGGTTGGCCTTCATGACGGCTGCGGCCGCGTCTTTCATCACCGGGATGTGGGCGGTGCCGCCGGCGATGTCGATGTTGCCTTCCAGGTTGTTGAAGCCTGTCAGGGGCGCTTCCTGGGCCCGGGTCGGCGGGGCGGCGCTCAAAGCCAGCACCGCCATCAGCATGATAAGTACAGAAGCGGATAGAAATCTCGCCATGTTGCCCTCCTGATCATTATTTCTTGGTATTCAAAGACAGTTACCTTTTTGAAGCAAATCTGTCTGTATAAGTTGTTATGCACTTCGTTTGTGTAACTTGCATGAAAAACTGGTTCGCATTGGTTTTCCGGAAGCTGGGCCCCTTTATTGCCGAAAGGTTTTGAGGGGGTATCCCCGAGAGAGGAGCGAGATTGGCAAAAGGGCGCCGACAGGCGCCTGGCCCCCCGGCCCCCAATCCCCAACACCCCCTTATTCCTCCAAAATCAAGGCGTCAGCGATCATTTCCCAGATGTATTTCACCTCGATGTCCAATTTAAACTTGGGCTTCAGGTTTTTCATGATCTGGTCCCGGCAGTTGGAGCAGCCGGCCACCACCAGGTCGGCGCCGGTGGCCTGAATGTCCCGGGCCTTGAAGCCGCCGTGTTCGGTCTTTTCTTTTTCGAAGGGCCCCGGCCAATTGCCGGAGCCGGCCCCGCAGCAGTAGCCGTTTAACCGGTTATTCGGCATCTCCCGGTAATTTTCCATGTCGATGAGATAGGACAGGATTTTCCGGGGCTTTTCCAGGTTGGAGGCGTCCCCGAAGGTCAGATACGGCGAGCGCATTTGTTTACAGGAGTCGTGCCAGGTGACGATGCGGCCCTCGTGCACGCTTTTGTCCACCTTGATGCGGCCGCTCTCCAGCAACTCCAGCAGCACGTCGAAGAAATAGACGTAATTGTGGCCGGTCTCCGGGTCGAACTCGTGCTTGAAATACTTTTCGAGATTCAGGCGGGTGCCGTAGGAGGCGCCGCCGCAGTCAGGCAGAATCAGGGTCCTGGCCCGGAGGCGCTTCATGTTCTCCACCTTGCGCCGGGCGATCTCCTTGCTGGCCTCGAAATTGGCGGTGAAAATGCCCCAATCCACCGACTCCCAGTTTTTCGAAGAGGTGGTCCAGCTCACCTGGCCGGCATAAAAAATCTTCCACCACCACTTCATGTCATCGGGTTCGGCGTAGGCCTCTTTGGAATTCTCGAAAAAGATGTAGTCCGCGTCTTCTTTGTCTATGGGGGTCACAAAGCCGGGGCAGTCCTCCTCGGCCAACTCCTCCCCCAACTCCTCCAGCAGAGTGACGTAATCCTCTTCCGGGATGCCCATGTTGTTGCCGGTCCTAAGCACCATGTCCACCCCTTTGTGAAGAATGCCGGGGACTTTGTCCCGGGGCCGGGCCGCCTTGGCGGCCAGCCACACCTTGACCAGCTTGATGCCCATGGGGCAGCCGATCTCGCAGCGCTGGCAGCCGGTGCAGACCCACACAAAGCGGGAGTCGATGAGCTCCTGATCCAGCCCCAGGGCGGCCATGCGGATGGCCTTGCGGGCGTCCAGGTTCTCGTCTTTGGTGCTTTCCATGCCCGTGAGCGGGCAGCCCCCGGCGCAGGTGCCGCAGGTAAAACAGGCGCTCAGATGCGATTCGGGCAGAAGTTCATGAAAGATGCTCTGCTGCTGGCGTTCCGTCAAATTCGAAAGGTGAAGACTTTCCATCGAAATCTCCTTTCTGGGCAAAAAAAGTATTGCCGGGTGGTTCCCCGGGCTCGCCTGATATATCGGGGTTGAGGTTTGGGAAGAGCCAGGAGGGCATATCCCCCCACTTCTCAGATCGGGCCGATTGCCATCAGGCGGACGAGGCGGCGGGCAACCTGGCCGCCAGCCATTTCTGCCTTTCCTCCCGCTTCACCGGATTGGGACCCAACTTCAGGGCCCGTTCGGTCATTTCGGTGGCCACCCGGGCAAACTTGGGGCCTTCCGAGGAGGCCACCTGGAACATCTCCAGGCGTTCGGGCTCCCAGCCGATGTCGGCCAGCACCTTTTTGACCCTGGCCACCCGTTTGCGGGCCTGAATATTGCCCGACATATAGTGGCAGTCGCCTTCATGGCAGCCGGACACGAAAACCGCGTCCCAGCCGGCCTCAAAGGCCTTGAGGATGTGGAGAATATCCACCCGGCCGGTGCAGGGCACCATCACAATCCTCACCGCCGGGGGGTACTGGATGCGCATGGCGCCGGCCAGGTCGGCCCCGGAATAGGAACACCACCGGCAGCACAAGGCCAGGACCTTGGGATAATAGTCGCTGCTCATGCCTTCTCCTTTCCGAAATATTAAAGGGTTTACAGGGACATACGCTTGTCACCCGAGTTGATGGCCCCCACAGAGCGAGACCGCCGATCCGGAAACCGGATTTCCTGAGGTCCAATAAAGGCGGATTTAGCCAGGGGGAGAGCAGGCGCTCAGGCCGTCAGGCTAAGATTGGATGCACCTATGGTCAGGCTGGGAAAAAGAGAAACTGGGTGGGTGGAAAACCCGGAACAGGCAGGGGATTAAACGAGGAGGAACCTCCTTGAGATTGTGCCGATCCCAGGTGTGCCGCGCCGACCCCTTCCAGCCTGGAAGGGTTGCGAGGGCCTTGCCAAGGCCTCACGGACCCCTGGGCCTCAGGTCCTTCTTATGATGGGCGTCAAAGGCCGATGCACCTGGAATCACCTCCTTTGGTGAAATTTCGCTCCATTATAGGAAATGGCTTTGGGGGAATCAACCTTTTTGTCTGCCCCGGCGCCTGGAACCTCTCACCTCGCGCCGCTTCCCTCAACTCCCCTGGGAGACAATTCCGGCCGGATCCCCCCGAACCTCCCTTTTTTTAGAGGGAAGCAGGGGGATTGGTTCTCTTTCAGGACCGGCCGGAACTTCAAACCCTGGTATGCCCCTCTGCTCTCCCATATTCAAAAAGCTGGCGTCCCTTTATATTGACTTCTCTGAGGATAACCTGGTATCGATTTATCCCTTTTCCTGTACAAGTGCACAGGGGATGCACCGATTGAAAATGAGAGGTTCGGCTAGACGGACTAACCTCTTGATATTACTTGGCGCCCCCGCCCGGACTCGAACCGGGGACACAGGGATTAGGAATCCCTTGCTCTGTCCATTTCTGAGCTACGGGGGCTCTGGGTTTGCGGTCGGCGGCCAGGGTTTGGGGACCGCCCAGGGGATCGGCGCTGCCGGCGTTGTCCGGCCCCGAGCCCTCGAGTCTGCCCTGGCAACCCGGCGGCCGGGTTGGCTTTGCCCGCCAGGTCAGGCCCGGCGGCCGCCTGGGTGATTATACGCAAGAATGGGGGCCCCGGCAACGGCACCCACTTTCCCCCTGCGACCGCCCGGCCCCAATGCCGGCCGGGCCGGGAGATTTCCATCGTTTTTCCCTGCCGGGGATGGGAACCCTGCCTTTACAGACGCGCTCCGGGGCCGGCATCCCGGACGGCCGGTTCCACCAGGGGGGCATATGCCTTGAAATTGTCGGCAAACTTGGCGATGAGCTCCCGGGCGGTGCGGTCATAGGCCTCCTTGTCATCCCAGGTGTCCCGGGGGTTGAGGGTCTCCTGGGGGACCCCCCGCACGCTGTCCGGCACAAACAGACCGAAGGTGGCGTCCTGGTGGAAGGGCACATCATCCAGAATGCCGGTAAGCGCGGCCCTGAGCAAGGCCCGGGTGTGGGCGATGTCCATGCGGTGGCCCACCCCGAAGGGCCCCCCGGTCCAGCCGGTGTTCACCAGCCAGCAGGTCACCTGGTGGTTTTGCACTCTTTCCCGGAACAGGCGGGCATAGACCTCGGCCGGCAGGGCCATGAAGGGCGCGCCGAAGCAGGTGCTGAAGGTGATGGAGGGTTCATTCCCCATGCCCCGTTCGGTCCCGGCCACCTTGGCGGTATAGCCGGACAGGAAATGATAGGTGGCCTGCTCCGGGGTGAGCCGGGCCAGGGGCGGCAGCACCCCAAAGGCGTCGCAGGTCAGCATGAAGATATTGCGGGGATGGCTTCCCAGGCCGTCCGGCACGATGTTTTTCAGGTGGGTGATGGGGTAGCCCGCCCGGGTGTTTTCCGTCAGGGAATCGTCGTCCAGGTCCAGGCGCCGGGTCTCCAGGTCAATGCCGACGTTTTCCAGGATGGTGCCGAAGCGCCGGGTGCACTCGTAAATCTCGGGCTCCGCCTTGGGGTTCAGGCGGATCACCTTGGCGTAGCAGCCCCCCTCGAAGTTGAACACCCCGCCGTCCCACCAGCCGTGCTCATCATCGCCGATCAGCCGCCGTTCGGGGTCGGCGGACAGGGTGGTTTTGCCGGTCCCCGACAGCCCGAAAAAGATGGCCACATCCCCGTGCTCCCCCATGTTGGCGGAGCAATGCATGGACAGGACCTCCTGCTGGGGCAGGTAGTAGTTCAGGATGGTAAATACCGACTTTTTGATTTCGCCGCCGTAACTGGTCCCCCCGATGAGGATCAGGCGTGCGCCGAAATTGACGATGACACAGGCCTCGGAATTGGTGCCGTCCAGTTCCGGCACGGCATGGAAGTCGGGAGCGCTGATAATGGTGAACTGGGGCCGGTGCTGGGCCAGCTCTTTTTTATCTTTGATCCGGACAAATAGATTCCGGGCGAACAGGCTCTGCCAGGCCTGGGTGGTGATCACCCGGATGGGCAGGCGGTGGTGGGGGTCGGCCCCGGCGAAACAATCCTGCACAAAAAGCTCCCGTCCCTGGAGGAAAGCCAGCAGTCGGGCGTGCAGGATGGCGAATTTATCCGGGGCGATGGACCGGTTTTGTTCTCCCCAGGCGATTTTTTCGGCGCTCGAGGGCTCATAGACAATGAATTTATCTCTGGGGGAGCGCCCGGTGTAGGCGCCGGTCCGCACCACCGCAGGTCCCAGGTGGGCCATGAGGCCCTCAGAACGGGAAACGATTTTCTCGTACAGGGCCGGGGTGGTCAGGTTCCAGTGCACTGCCGCCACGTTTTTGATGCCGTGCTGCTCGATGTTCGGGTCTGGCATGCTGATTTTCCTCTGTCCTGTGGGTTTTTCCAGAGGGATTGTACCTCAAATTTCAGAAAGATAAAAGGAAACTTGGGCATAGGGAGGCGCCGGCCGGGACGGAAAAATCAATCGGGGAGCTTGTCGGCCGAATCGCCCAGGGCCTCGCAGGTCTCCTGGTTTCCTTAGCGGGAAATTTTATTTACCCCGGAGTCCTGAACATGGTATGTAAAAAATTTGTTACAATAATCTTCCAGTCCAACCGGGCAGGGCATCGGCGGCGGCTCCCGGTCAATCTTCCCGGGGGCTTTGATCCGCCCTGTCAGCATCACCAAAGGGCGGGCCTCCAGCCGGCCACCACCCAGCGTCCGCTTCGCAGCAAAGTTCTGGGGGAGGCGTTTCCTGGACCAATTTTCGGCGCCTAAGACGCGCCCCGTTCATTACGGAAGCAAGTCGTGACCAGCATGGCAAAAAAATCTACCCTGAGGACCAAGACGTCCGGGGCGGCCGCCGCGCCCCCGAGCGCTTTCGCCCGTCTGACGGGCATGGCCCAGAAAAATCCCTGGGCGGCCTGGTCGATTCTGAACTACGAATTTCAGAGCAATGTGGGTCAGCACCTGAATCGCCGGGTCTATCCGGAGAAAAGCCTGCCGCCCTCGTATATCAGCATCAGCCCCACCCGGCGGTGCAACCTCAAGTGCCGCATGTGCATCCAGCATCGCCACACCCCGGCGCGGCCCGGAGGGTTGTCCTGGTATCAGCCGGATAAAGAGCTGCCGATTAAGGCCTGGGCCGATTTTTTCGAGGAATTGACCAAATGGCGCCCCATCGTGTTCATCACCGGCGGGGAACCCTTGCTGTACGGCCGCATTCTGGAGTTCATCGAGGAGGCCAAAAAACGGCAACTGGTGGTGCATCTCCAGACCAACGGCCTGCTGCTGGAACAGGTGGCCGACGACGTGGTGCGTCTGGGAGTGGAAATGGTCACCGTCTCTCTGGACGGGCCACAGGCCATCCATGATCACATCCGGGGGCCGGGCGCCTTCGAGAAATCCACCCGGGGTCTCACGGCCCTGCTGGAGGCCCGCCGTCTCCAGAACAGCCCCGGCCCGGTGGTGGACGTCCGCTGCACCATCTCCCGGGACAATGCCGCCAGTCTGGGGCAGATGGTCTGGGTGGCCCATGATTTGAGGGTGGATCTGCTGCAGTTCACCCATACGATTTTTTCCACCGAGGCCCTGGTGGAGCGGCATAACCGGCTCCTCAGCCCCAATTGGGCTCAAACCCGGGGCTTCACCATGATTTCGCCGTCGATTCCCGAGGGGGAGTATTATCAGAGCGAAATCGGCCCGGAGACCATTCCCCTCCTGCTTGACAGTTTACGGGAAGTGAAAGCGTGGAAGGCCGGCAAACTGAAGATTCAGTTCTCCCCCAATATCCCCGCGTCTTTGGTGGGTTCGTATTATCTGGATCTGGACTATCCCTTTCCCCAGGTGTGCAAAAGCCTGTGGCGCAGCTGCCGCATCCTGCCGGACGGCACCGTGTCGCCCTGCCTGCACCTGGTGATGGGCAACATCACCCAGCAACCCCTGAGCGAGATCTGGAACAGCCCTGCCATGCAGCGCCTGCGGAGGCTCATTGCCGCCAGGCTTTTGCCGGGCTGCGCCCGCTGCTGCCATCGGGTTTTTGTCTGATTCCAACACCCATGCTTTCCTTATTCCAACAAGCCATCCTCGGCATGAATCTCAAAACCCTGGCCACGGTGCTTAAGCGCCAGGGCCTGCGGGTGCACTGGCGCTATCTCCCCCGGCTGGCCTTCCTGTCGGTTCTGGCCGCCTGGAACACCTATCTGGGATGGTTCGAGGAGGCCTGCAACGGCGACCAGATCAGGGGGGCCAGGCTGGCGGCGCCGCCCATTTTTATTCTGGGCTACTGGCGCAGCGGCACCACCCATCTCCACAATCTTTTGAGCCTGGACCCCGCCTTCGCCTGCCCGAACGCCTACCAGGTCATGTTTCCGCACCATTTTGTCTACAGCCAGCCCTGGGGCTCGCAAATTTTCAACGCCCTGTCGCCCAAAACCCGGCCCATGGACAATGTGGCCTTCCACGGGGCTGCGCCCCACGAGGATGAGATGGCCCTGGCGGCCCTGACCGGCGTGTCGCCCTATTTGCGCATCCTGTTTCCGGCGGCCGCGGCTGACGGCTACGCCGCGCTGGACCCCGACCGACTGCCCCCCGGGGCCCTGGCCCTCTGGCAGGCGGCGCTCCGGCTGTTCCTCCAGAAACTGAGCTTTTCCCGGGGCAGGCGCATCGTCCTGAAATCGCCCCCGCATTTGGGGCGCCTGGCCGTGCTGCTCGAGATGTTCCCCGGCGCCAAGTTCATCCACATCACCAGAAACCCCTACGCGGTGTACCTGTCCTTTCAGAAAAACTGGCGCCGGGGGCACGCCCTGTCCCACCTTCAACCACCCGACCCCCGGGTCGTCGATGAGCTCATCTTTTCCTGGTATGAAGAGCTGTTTGGGTTGTATGAACGGGACCGGCGGTTGATCCCCGCAGGCGACCTCCACGAACTGCGCTTTGAGGACCTGGAAACCTCCCCCCGGGAATGCCTGGCAAAAATCTATCAGGAACTCAGCCTGCCGGGCCTTGAGGAATTCTGGGCCAAGGCCTCGGTCTATCTGCAGGGCCTGGCGGACTATAAGAAAAACACCCACACCTTAACGGAAGAGGATCGGGCCAAGGTAACCCGGCGCTGGCGCTTTAACTTTGAGCGTTACGGCTATGAGATCCTGCCCCCCTTGGGGTCTGGGGGCGCGGTGTCCCTGGGCTGAGGTCGGGCTGGATCGGTGCAACCAACACCGCTGAGGCAAGCGATTCGCGCCACGTTTAGTTCTTGGGTGCAAAAATGGGGTGATGGGGGTTAAAATCCTGAGATTCATAAGCCTCTTGCAATATTCGCCAGTGGAAGATCCGGTCATTCTGAGCGAAGCGAAGACTCTCGTATTTTCAGGAGGTTGAGATCCTTCACTTCGTTCAGGATGACAGAATATCTCACTTTTACAAGAGCCTGTCAGTTATCTCTATTTATGCAACCAGGCACTACCCTTTAGAGAATTATGGCGCAACCCATATTCCTCCAGGCCGTCACCGGCATGAGTCTCGGCACCCTGGCCAAGGTGCTGCTGCGCAACCGCGGCCGGGTGCATTGGCGGCGCCTCCCCCATTTGGCGTATCTGGCGGTGTTGGCGGGGCTCAATTCCTATATCGCCCGTCTGGAGCAGATCGCCGACGGCCCGAACATTGCGGCCGCCGACCTGGTGGAGCCGCCCATTTTCATCCTCGGCTACTGGCGCAGCGGCACCACCCATCTCCACAATCTGTTGAACTGCGACCCCGGCTTCACCTGTCCCACCACCTACCAGACCATGTTCCCCCACCACTTCGTCTATAGCCACCCCTGGGGGACCAGTTTTTTTGATGCCTTCAACCCCGGCAAACGGCCCATGGACAACGTGGCTCTGGGCAACTCCACACCCCACGAAGAGGAGATGGCCCTGGCCGGTCTGTGCGGCGTGTCGCCCTACATGCGGGTGCTGTTCCCCGCCACCGGGGACGGGGCCTTCTCGGCCCTGGACCCGGACCGGCTGCCCCCCGGGGCCCTGGACGAATGGCAGGCCGCGTTGCGGCTCTTCCTCAAAAAGCTCAGCTTTGCCAAAGGCAGGCGCATCGTCCTCAAATCTCCGCCGCACCTGGGCCGGGTGGCGGTCCTGGTGAAGATGTTCCCGGAGGCCAAATTCATCCATATTGTGCGCAATCCCTATGTGGTGTATCTGTCCGCCCAAAAACTCTGGCGCGCCGGTTTCAGCCACTCCCATCTCCAGCATCTGGATCCCCGCCGGGTGGAGGAAATTATCCTGTCCTGGTACACGGAGCTCTATGCCCTGTTCGAACGGCACCGGCGTCTGATCCCCCCCGGAAACCTCTGTGAACTGCGCTTTGAAGACCTGGAAAGCTCGCCCCGCCAGTGCCTGGCCAGGCTCTATGGGGAATTGGGGCTGCCGGGATTCGAGGCGTTCTGGGATAGGGCGGGGGAATATCTCAAGAGTCTGCAGGGGTATAAAAAGAACACCCACCGGCTGTCGGAAGACGACCGGGCCACCGTGAGCCGGCGCTGGAACTTCACCTTCGGCCGCTATGGCTACTCGTTGCTCCCGCCTTTGGGGCAGGGAAAGCCGGTGTGTTTCAACCCAGGGGGCTGAAATCCCCCGGCTGGGCCTCCGAGGCTGGCCGGGACTTTGGTTTTAAATGAATAAGTCCTTGTTTTTCTAAATAAATTAAAATCCGGACCAGGCTGGCCTCCACCTCTTCCCGGTCGGTATACACCACCACTTCCGGGGCCTCGGGTTCTTCGTAGGGGTCGGAAATGCCGGTGAAGTTGGTGATCTTGCCTCTGCGGGCCTTGGCGTACAGGCCGCGGCTGTCGCGGCTTTCGGCCACTTCCACCGGACAGCGGCAATAGACCTCGACGTAACCGGGCAAGGCCCGGCGGTTGTGCGCCCGGGTGTCGCGGTAGGGAGTGATGGCCGCCACGATGCTGATCATGCCCCGCTGGTTGAAGGTGCGGGCCAATTCTCCCAACCTCCGGCCGTGGCGGTCCCGGTCCTCTTTGCTGAAGCTCAAGGGCCGGGGCAGTTGGGCCCGCACCGCGTCCCCGTCCAGCAGGTGAACCTGATAATTTTTTTCCTTTAAATAATTATACAGCCGCCGGGACAGAGTGGTCTTCCCTGAGCACGGCAAGCCGGTAAACCAGACCGTAAAGCTCATGCCTTGCTTTTCGCCTTTCCCCTGGCTAATTCGGTTTTCGGTTATCTGTTTTCGGCAAAAACATTAAATAACATCAGGTTGCCAAATGGTAATTCGGTTTCCTCTCAAGCCGAACTAGGTATAAAACCTTTCCCCATCCCGGCTGGAGCAGCCGGAATGAGAAACCTTTTGCTTATCTGTCCAAATTACCATACCTTTTGCCCCGTTGCCAACCCTGTCAGGCCTTTGGCGCCTTTTCCGGCCTTGATAGCGGGGGAAAAGCCGGCGTCGTCCCCCGAACTTCGAAAAAAAGGCCGCTGCTGAGGCCGCGGCCCACGGTTTTCCGGACGGGCGGAGGGCTTAAAGCGCCCCTGGCCCCGCCCCTGTTGATCTTTCCGAATTTTTATAACAGAAAAACCCCCACACTGCCAGACATCTTTTGCCTCTTATGAAAAGTTCGTGGTGGGAAAGGGGGGCGCCCACGGGCTAAAAGCCCCATCCTCCCGGGGCCGGTTGGCATTGTCCTTTTCAAGGTGTTGAGAGAGCTGCCGGGCAGAGGCCTGCGCCTGTCCAGGCCGGAAAGCCCCTGTCGCCGTTTGGCCGCCGCCGGGCGCACAAAAAAAAACCGGGGAAGACAAAAGGGTCTTCCCCGGTCAGAGGAGGAAGGGCTACTTCACCAACTTGGCAATCTTGGCAAAAGCCCCCTTTCCGGGCGCCCCACTGGGATTAATGTGCTGGTTGTCGGGGCCCCCCGAGCTGGTGCCGGGATTCGACACCGTGCTTTCCACAGGGATTTCCACGGTGACGGAATTCTGGTTGCGGCAACTCTCGGGGTTGTTAATCATGCAGTCCACGGTGTCCTTGTAATTTTGCCCATTCAGGGCAGGGGCGTAGGGGCTGCAATCATCGCATTTGCCGGGAAGATCAGAGGCTCGCGAGGCCACGGCTTCGTAAGTCACATTGGTCACATTCACATTGGCATACCCATCCACATAGATGGGGACGTTTCCTCCCGGGTAGCTCTGGTTCCAAAAGGTAAAGCAGGCATGAGCCGGGGAGGGGCCGAAACTGAACAAACCCGCCATTCTCCTGAGGCCCTCCTGGAAGCGGGAGGCCATGGGGTTGGTCGTCGAGTACACCGGCACCATGGCGGTGTACTTGCCGTTTACCTGTTTCTTGTTATAAGCCGACTTGAAGTTCTTGAAGATTGTGCTGATGTTGGAGGCCCACTGGTACTCGCTGATGGGATAGAGACGGCTGCCCCGGGCCATGGGCCGAACCGGCGTCCCGCTGCTGGAATTCGCCTGCCTGATCAGGTTGTCGTTGATGGTGCCCGGCACTGGATCACTCGTGGTGAGGGTGACCAGATAGGCCTTCTGGGTGTCGAACAGGGGTTTTTGGAGGTTGTTGGCGTAAAACGAGGAACTCCCCAGGTCCTTGAAAGTCGTGGTTGGCGGGCTGGTGGCCTCGGCTCGGTCCGGTCCCCAAACTTTTGCTAACCAGGAACGGTTATGGGAGTTGGCTGCGGTGATCAGCGAGTCCGGAATGGCCAGGGGCAAATCAACCGCGCCGGTCTGGGCGCTTTGGACAAAACCCAGATACGCGGTGGCTGTGGCCGCCACCTCAGAAGTGGGTGAGCCCAAAATCCCCGCTAAAAAGTTGGCCACCGGTCCGAACGCCACCCCCTCACCCCGGCGGATCGCCACCCGCACAGCGTTGGCATTGGAATAGGGGCTGCCATCCGAATCCGTCCAGGCCGTGTCAGGATTGCCCGTGTAAATGTTCCAGTTGCCGATGCTTATGGTTATGTCGCTCCTGGACTCTGGCCCCCCCGGCGACAGACCCGATAGTTCGGCTTGACGCTGCGCCACGTCCATGGCGGCATCGTACGCCGCGGTGGAATCCCGCACCGCCTCACCATTCTGTTCCATGATAAGCCTATTGGCCCCCGCCAGAGCGGCGGCATCCGAAACATTTTGGAGTTCGTTGCGGATTACATAAAGGTGTCCCATATCAACGGCCAGGCTGGCCAGCCCCAGAAAGGCCACCAGTCCCAGGGCCGTCAACACCATAATGGAACCCTCCGCTCCCTGGACAAATTTTCTCAACCTCTTCATACGAATACCTTTCCTCCCAAGTCAGGTTTGGGGTCCTCCCCCGCCGCGCCGGCGGCCCCCCTGACGTTCTATCCTAGGGTGTGGGATGCTCCCGTCACCTTATTCACACTGCATAACTGTCGTCGCACTGAGGGTTTGGTTCTCACTTAATCCGGGAACAAAGTTATTCAGCACAAACCAGGTCTTCACCGCGGAGACTGTTACTTCCAGGTTGGCGCCCGGGCTGCCGGTGCTGTATCCGGTCCCCGCCACCGCCACCTGGGGGTTGGCATCCGGCGGCAACAGGGTTTGGCTGAGATAGTCGTTCAACAGATAGCTGGAAATGGACGGGCTGATATTTACCGGGGCAATCCGATACCCGCTGGCGTTGGTGCGGTAGACTATGCCATAGCGGGCCCCTTCCCGGCTGGCATTGGTCACCACCTGGCGCATGTAGAAAGCGTGCCCCAGGTCCAGAATTCCGGCGATGATCAGGAGAAATACGAGGGTCGCCACCGCAAATTCCACCATCACCGCACCGCGGGTGTCCCGGCGCCACTGACGCCACACACTGAGTACGTTGATTCTCATGACGCACCTCAAACAATTAAAAATGAATTCGGGAAAGTTAAATGCAACTTTAATGCCATTTGTCCTGGACCATTGAGCATTTTAAAACATATTGATATTAATCAATAATTTTGCTTTGCTCCACTGGTTTCACCCGAAAAAGTGTGCCATCTTTCTCAGATGAAAAGAAAGATTCTTAAGGTCAGAGAAAGTTTCTTAAAAAGGAATTGAATTTCCTTAGAGCCACTTGCAAAATTCACTTAAAAAATGGGGAGGTCTCATACCTGATGAATTATCCCCCGGTGGCCCAGGCTTTCCAGCCTGTGCACCCGCAGGCTGAAGCCTGCGGCTACGTTTTGCCAGAGGCTCCTTAGATAGTGTTCATCCGGAAAGTCCTTATGTTCCCTCCCCCTTGATGGGGGAGGGTTAGGGTGG
>JBGSLA010000039.1:0-6653 GCA_041740935.1 Desulfobaccales bacterium
GTCCGCGGCGAAGCGGCCGCCGCCGCCGCCGATGGGGGGAAATTCGTAATTGAGAACCAGGATGCGCATAATCTATGAAAAAGCCTATGTGGGGGGAGGGCTATGGGGAGGTGGATCCCCCACCCTCCCCCCAGACCCCCCACGCAAGCCCCTGTAGGGGCGGACCCAAGTGTCCGCCCAGCAGTTCGGGCGCACACGCGGGTGCGCCCCAACGAGGGTAAGGGGAGGTGGGGGAAGGGGCAGGGGCCCGCCGGCCCCGGTGGCACGGGCTTCCAGCCTGTGGACCTCCCCCTTTCCCAACCGATAAATTTTCACAATCGGGAAAATAATGCCAAACGCGGGAGGCGCGGCGCTTTCCCGCCCTGCGGCTACCTTGCCTGTGCAAACCAGGCTGGAAGCCTGTGCTCCCGAAGTACAAAAAATCCGGCCGTAGGGGCGGGGTTACCCCGCCCCTACAAAAAGTTAGTCATGTTCGGGGATGGCCAAAATTGTCCATGATGGTCTCACCATAGAGCCTCTAGGGGTGCAATTCCAGCAGCACGGAGGAGCCCCGGTCATCCAAAACCGTGATCTGCCGCGCCCGTAGCTGCTCCGGCAAGAGGGCCGCGGGGTCGAAGCTCACGGTGATGGGCTCGCCGCCATCGCGGGGCTGAAAGGTCAGCAGCGCCTTTTGGGCCCAGGGCCAGCGAAGGCGGTCCTTCCCGAAGGTGAGCCCCCTGATCTGATACCGATCAGATTCCCGGGGAAAGATCAGGCGGAGGGGCGTATTCGGGGGCAGGGCGCTCAAATCCAGCGTCTGCCAGCCAGAATGCCGGGCCGGGATCCGCAACACCTGCCGAAACTGTTCAAGGGGCTTCCCATGGGGGTCCTGGGGCACAGCTTCCAGAACCGCGGGGCCCCGGGGATTGTCAATCAGCAGGCGCAGGGTTTTGGGGACCTCCCCGGTCGTAGCCTTGACCTCAATCCAACGGTAAAGGACGGTGGGAATCTGCCCTTCCCGGGCCAGCGGTCCATGGCGGCGGGCGTTGCTCAGGGGCGATTGGCGAAAATCCGGCACGGTTTGCCACCAGCGGGATTCGTCCCGGCCCTCAAAGGACGGATGATACACCGTGGGCTGAAAGGCCGCCACAAACCGCAGGTCGGACCGGCCGAGCCATTGCGCATACTTGGGGCCTTCGCCCAAAGCGGGATTGTAATAAACCGCGCCCAGACGCAAGGCGCCGTGGATCAGAAAAAAATCCATGACAATCAGGCTGGTGTACAAAACCCGGTCGCCGGGGCGGGCCCGGGCCAAAAGCATTTCCGGTTGAGAGGCGTAAAGGGCCAGGGGCTCCTTTTCCCGTACATGGCGGGCCACGATCTGGATCTGCTCGGCGCCCCGGGAAATCATCCCCCCCGAGTATCCCAGCAACACCGCCAACGCCACCACGGGCCAGAAACGGGTAATATCCAGGCGGCCCTCCCCGGCGGGAGCCGCCCGGGTTTCCCGCCGCCAGGCCAGAGTCCGGTCCATGGTGAAGCACAGGGCCTGGGCCACCAGACCGAAAAGCAGCGCCACCAGGGGAATCCACACCCTGAGCAGCACATCCGCCGGATGATTGGAAACATAAAAGACCAGGAGTCCTAAAAAAACGCCGTAAATGAGGAGAATTTTTTTGACCACCCGGCGGGTGTCGGGGGCCAGGCTGGCGAACCCCAGGACCACAGCCCCCAGGAACAGGGCCGGCGCCCCCCAGAGCCCCTCCCCCCATTTGACGTTTTCCACGATGACCTGAAGGATATTCTGACCGGCGCCCACCAGAAGCTGCCAGAGGGGATTATCCCCCCCGGGAAGCAGGGGCGGCAGGATAAAGGCCGGTTTTTTGACAAAATGGGCCACCAGCAACACGATGACTATGCAGGCGCCCACCGCGGCCGCGGCCCCCAGCAGGCGCCGGCGGTTCCGGGAGTCGGCCAGGGACAGGGCCAGGACGCCGGACAGGGCGGCGTACATGACCCCCACCAGGTGCATGGTCACCAGCACCAGGGAACCCAGAAACAGGGACCAGGGGGCCCAGCCCCGGCGGGCGATGATGCGGGCCCAGAGGACCAGCGCCAGGGCCATGGTCAAATTAGACGGCACCAGGTGGTGCAGGCCGGTGTCCGGAAAAACCTTGAAGGCCAGGAGCACCAGGGCCACCCCGGCCGTGCCCGGCCCGAACAGCACGGTCAGCCAACCGGCAAAGGCCAGCCCGAAGATCAGGGGGGCCAGGGTCCAGAGCAGGCGGTAGGCCTCCATCAGGGTCAGGCCGAAGGTGCTGAGACCGATGAGGACCACCGAAAAAAGCAGGTGATAAACCGGAAAAACCCGGGAGATGGCCAAAATCCGGTGATGGGTGGTGGAGGGGTCGATGACGTCCCCGGGTCGGGGAAACAGTTGCTCCCGCAGGTCTTGCAGGGCCGGACAGCTTTGATCGAAACACTCCAGCATCTGCCGGGATTTCAGCACATAGGTGAGGCTGTCGTCCACTTCGGGGGTGAGGCTCCAGTTTCGCAGGGGGCTGACGGTCAAATACCCCTGGGCCCCCACATAGATCAGGAGTCCCGCCAGCAGGACCAGCCAGGGGCCCAGGGTTGAAGGTGTGGAGGCGGGTGGTTCGGGGGTCATGGGTTCATCCAGTTTTCATACCACAACTGGAAGGCCAGCATGGTCCAGAGAAGTTTACGGTGGTCCCGCCGCCGGGCCTGATGCTCCTTCATCAGGGCGTCGAGGTAGTCCGGCTGAAACAGGCCCTGCCGCCGCAGGCGTTCAGGCGACAGCAGATCTTCCAGCAGCGGCTTCAGGGGCCCGGCGAACCACCTGGCTACCGGCACGTTAAACCCCTTTTTGCCCCGCCACAGGATGGAGTCCGGCAGGAGCCCCTGGAGGGCCCGGCGCAGCAAAAATTTGGTGGTCAGCCCGCGCAGCTTGAAGGCGTGGGGGAGCGACGCGGCATACTCCACCAGCAGGCGGTTGAGCAGGGGGACCCGCACTTCCAGGGAGTTGGCCATGCTGGCCCGGTCCACCTTGACCAGGATGTCCCCTTCCAGGTAGAGCTTGAGGTCGCAATAGAGCACCTGGTTCAGGGGATCAAAGGTTCGGGACTGGCGGGCGTGGCCTTCCACCATATCCTCCACCTCCTCCCGGAAGTCCGCGGCGGCAGGATTAAACAGCCGCGCCTTTTCTTCAGAGGTGAAAGACCCCAGCCAGCGATGGTGGCGCACCACCGGCGGCAGTTCATAATCGCGCAGAAAGCGGCGCAGCTTGAAATCCAAACTGAGATTGTCAAAAGACACCGGCAGGTTCGCCAACACCCAGGGTTCCACCAAATGGCGCAGCCAGCCTGGCGCCAGGCGCTGGTAATAATTGGCCAGCCGGTGGGCCTGGAGGGTGGAATAGCCCCCGAAGAGCTCATCGCCGCCATCGCCCCCCAGGGCCACCTTGACGTGCTGCTTGGTGAAACGGGACAGACAATACGTTGGAATAATTGAGGAATCACCAAGAGGTTCGTCCAGCCCGGCGGTGATTTCCGGCAGGGTCTCGAGCGCGGTGTCGGCGGACAGGTGAAATTCGTGATGCTCGGTGCCCAGATGCCGGGCCACCAGGCGGGCGTGGGCCGATTCGTCAAAGGACGGGTCGTCGAAGGCCACCGAGAAGCTGGGCACCGGCAGGGACGAGGCCCGGTTCATCATGGCCGCCACCGCGCTGGAATCGATGCCGCCGCTCAGCAGCACCCCCACCGGCACATCGGCGATCAGCTCCATGGCCACCGCATCATGCAGGAGTTGGCGCACCTCGGCCACGCAGTCGTTCAGGCTCCGCCGGTCCCGGAGCTCGCTTTGGTCGAGGTGCAGGTCCCAGTAGCGCTCGATCTGGACATCGGAGCCTTCCATTACCAGAAAATGGCCCGGAGGGAGTTTTTTGACCCCCGCGAAGATGCTGTAGGGGGTGGGGACATATTCCAGGGAAAGGTAGAGATTGAGGGCGGTGAGGTCCAGACGCCGCTCCAGGTGCGGATGGGCCAGGAGGGCCTTGATTTCCGAACCGAACAGCAAACAGTGGGGCAGCCGGGCGTAGTACAGGGGCTTGATCCCCACCCGGTCCCGGGCCAGGAGCAGGCGGCGCCGGGGGCCGTCCCAGAGAGCGAAGGCGAACATGCCGTTCATGGCCTTGAGGCACTGGGTGCCGTATTCCTCGTAGGCGTGGACCACCACTTCGGTGTCGCTCCGGGTGGCGAAGCGGTGCCCGGCCTTCTCCAAATTAACCCGAATTTCCGGGTAATTGTAAAGTTCGCCGTTGTAAACGATCCAGATGCTCTCGTCTTCGTTGCTCAGGGGCTGATGGCCGGTGGCGAGATCGATGATGGACAGGCGGCGGTGCCCCAGGCCGACGGGGCCCGAGAGATAAAAACCCAGGTCATCGGGGCCCCGGTGCTTAAGGGTGGCGGTCATGGCCGCCAACTCCTCCCGGTCCACCGGGGCCTGGCCGTCAAGGTTCAGCACTCCACAAAAACCACACATGCGGGCCACTTACCGGGAAGCGCGAAAAATCCGGCGGATGATGTAGGTGGGCTTGCCCTGGGATTCGTGGTAGGTGCGGATCAGCAACTCCGCAGTGAATCCCTGCAGGACGCAAAAAAACCCGAGGATAAAGAGCATGGAGGACAACAGCAACAAGGGCGTCTGGATCAGGGAGAGACCGTAGTAAAATTTTTGAAAAATCATGAACAGGCCGGTCAGGAAGCTCAGCCCGATGAGCCCCAAGCCAAAACCGCCGAAGACCCGCAAGGGGTTGGAAAAAAAGCGCCCCAAGAATTTTATGGTGAGCAGATCCAGGGTGACGCTGAACATGCGGTTTAAGCCATACTTGGAGTGGCCGTAGAGGCGGGGTTTATGGTTGACCGGCACCTCGGCCACCCGGGCGCCCACCTGCAGGGCCAGGGCCGGGATGAAGCGGTGCATGTCGCCGTAGAGGCGGATGTGGTTGAGGAGCTCCCGGCGATAGGCCTTGAGGGTGCAGCCGATGTCGTGCAGCTTGAAATCCACCACCCGGGAAATGATCCAGTTGGCCAGGGCCGAAGTGGTCTTGCGCCAGAGCCAGTGGTCCTGCCGGTCCTTGCGCCAGCCGCTCACCAGGTCGTAGCCCTCGTCCAGCTTGGCGAGCAGCAGCGGAATGTCTTCAGGGTCGTTCTGCAGGTCCGCGTCCTGGCAGACCACCACCTCCCCCCGGGCGTAGTCAATGCCGGCGGACAGGGCCGAGGTCTGGCCGAAGTTGCGCCGCAGCTGGATCACCACCACCGTGTCGTCGGCCTCGGCCAACTTCTGCAGCTTGCCGCTGCTGCCGTCGGTGCTGCCGTCGTCCACGTAAATGATTTCATAGGTGCGCCCCAGACCGGTGAGGACCCCTTTGAGCTGCGGGTGCAGGATGTCGAGATTTTCCAGCTCATTGAAGACCGGGAGGACCACGGAGAGATAGACCTCATCCGGCGAAGCGATTTCAGGTTGGAAGGCCGAAACTGTTTGCATGCGGGTCTAAGTCCCTGAACGGTTATGGGAAAATTTAAAAATTAATTATACCAGGAATTTTATATTTTTTTCAAGGAAGCCTTAACATTGGCCCCACGTGCAAGGCTCACCAATTATAACCAGAAGGTCGAAGGTTGCTCGAATCTCACCGCCTGTGCTTCTGGTGTCCACTAAATAGGGGCCCAGGGCAATGCCGGAGAATACTCCAGGTTTTCGGCTCAAGCAAATAATGGCACAGGTTTATCAGGAGCGAGCAAGGAAGGCTGGAGGATTATTGGGGCTATCCTTAATCAAGAGCCCCTTATGGCTTAAAAATCTTCCGGGTCAATACCCTTTTCCGGGCCGGGAGACCGGCACCTCATGGGGGCCGGGTTGGGCGGGGAGCGGCACTCCCTGGGGGGCGCTCCGCACTTTTTGGGCCTCTTTGGCGATCTGCTGGCGCATGTTGAGGTATAACAGGAAATAACGGGCCTGCTGCACCGGGGTCAAAATACTTTTTTGCTCCATGAGCTGCTTCTGCTCCAGGGCCAGCTTGTCCTGGCGCAGCTTCATCATCCGGTCCAGGATGGCCGCCACGTCCTGCTCGGGGGGCTGGGGCTGGCTCATCACCTGTTGGAGCTGCTGGAGCGCCGTCCTGGCATCCTGGATTGCCTGACGTTTCTGGGACTTGTATTTTTGCTCGATCTGAAGCAGGCGGTCCACCTGGGTCTGGTCAAGGTTCAGGGCCGGACCCAGGTTTTTGCGCAGAAAGTCAATCTGGTACTGGCCCATGGGGTCAGCAGGGTCGCCGGCCTCGAAGCCCCAACCCGTCCGGGGCAGGGTGATCAGCAGCGCCAAGGCGGCTACGCAGAGGAGCCGGTGCAGCATGACGATTTATCTCCTCGATTCGAGTCTGCTTTTCAGAACCTGCTTTTCTTCCTGGGAAAGGTCCGCCACCAGGGAGTCCGCATCCCAGCCCAGGACATCGTCATCGGCCCAGAGATCATCCTCATCTCCGGCGCTTCCCCCCGGCCTCTCCACCTTGCCCGAGGCCAGGCTGAATTCCGCTTCTTCGGCCGGGGCGGGTTCAGGTGCGGCCAGTTGAGCCGCAGCGGTCTCGGGTTTGCCGG
>JBGSLA010000040.1:0-16610 GCA_041740935.1 Desulfobaccales bacterium
GTTTGGGGGAGGGGGTAAGGGCCTGCGGCCCTTAGCCCCCTCCCCCAACAAACAAGACACACCAGAAGGACTGATCCATGCCCGAGCGCACCCTGACTTTGGAGATTTTCCGCTACAATCCGGCCACGCCGAATATTCCGCCCCGCATGCAGGAGTTTCATATTGACGAGACTCCCAACATGAGCCTGTTCATCCTCCTGAACCGCGTCCGGGAAGAGCAGGACCCCTCCTTCATGTTCGACTTTGTGTGCCGCGCCGCGGTGTGCGGTTCCTGCGCCATGCTCATCAACGGCCGCCCGGGCCTGGCCTGCAAAACCCTGACCCAGGACCTCCCCGACAAGATCACCCTCATGCCCCTGCCCGTTTTTAAGCTGGTGGGCGACCTCTCGGTGGACACCGGCGTCTGGTTCCGTTATCTCAACGTCCGCACCGAGGCCTGGATCCATACCGACAAGGTCTTCGACCCCAGGGGCCTCGAAGAGCGCATGGACAACCCCAAGGCCCTGGAGATTTATGAGGCGGAGCGCTGCATCGAGTGCGGCTGCTGCATCGCCGCCTGCGCCACCGCCAATATCCGCAGCGATTTTCTGGGGGCCGCCGGCTTAAACCGGGTGGCCCGCTTCCTCATCGATCCCCGGGACGAACGCCGCCCCGCCCAGGTCTTCGAAGTGGTGGGCACCGACGAGGGTGTGTTCGGCTGCATCGGCCTCATGGCCTGCGACGATCTGTGCCCCATGGAGATTCCCCTCCAGGGCCAGTTGGCCTTTGTCCGCCGCAAAATGGCCCTGGCCGCGCTGCGCGGCAAATAGTCCGGCCAGCGGCGAAGCGACACGGGAGCGGGGCCGGCCTTGATTGAGGCTTACACCTTTATTACGGTTTACTGGCTGTCCGGATGGTTCCAGGAGAAATTTGAAATCTGGAAAGGGAAAATTGACCCGGAGCAGCCCGCTGCCGACGCCGTCCAGTTCACCATCCACCTGCTGGTACCCCTGATCGAGGAAGAACCGAGCCTGCTGAGCATCATCACCACCGCAGAGGGCCTCAGCTTCAGCGTGGACTGGTTCGAGGGCGAAGAGTATCCCCTCAAGATCTTTCCCTCCGAGAATCGCCGGGAACTGCTGCTCATGAGCGAATTCCAGCGGGAAACCGTGTTCCTCCATCTGACCTGACCCAGACGTAAAAAAGGCAGGCCACGCGGACCTGCCTCCCGTTTTTTTCCGGTTTTATAATTTATTACAGTAAGGCCCTGATCAGCTTTTCGAAATCGGCCTTGGATTTGGCCCCCAGCACCTTGTGGGCGATGTTGCCGTTGCGGTCGATGATAAAAGTGGTGGGCACCACCTCCACGCTGCCGTAATCTTTGCTGGTTTTGTCGGTGCCGATGAGAACCGGGTAGTCCAGGTTCAGCTGCTTCACCAGAAACCTGAGTTGGCTCGGGTCCGAGGACAGGCCGATCCCTATGGTGACGAAGCCTTTGCCTTTATTTTCCTGGTAAATTCTGTTCAAATCCGGCATTTCGTCCCGGCAGGGGCCGCAGAAAAACGTGAAAAAGTTGAGCAGCACCACCTGACCCTTGAACTGGCTCAGACTGTATTCTTTGCCGTCCAGAACTCCGGGCAGGGTAAAATCCGCGGCTCTGCCGCCGGCCCAGCCGGCCGTCGCCAGGGCCATCACCATGATCAGCGCCAACAGGCTCCTGAAGACCACGCCAGGCCTGCCGGTAGGCTTTTTCACCATGCAGTTCTCCTTTTATCTGGTTGGTAAATACAATGCCACAAGCATTTATAGCAAAATGTCGGTTCCGGCGCAATCCGGGCCTCCAGCCGGGAAAGGCTGGAAACCCTTGATGGAGAGCCTCCCCGCGGCCTTAGTGGCCGTTTTCCAGGATACTTGCTATTTTTATTTTTTCCCGGTTAATATCGTTCCTTTCCCTGGGAGTTTCCTGGTATATTCCACTAATAAGCATCCGGATGCCGGAGCGCAAGGAGACCGGTATGAAATTCCTGACCATCTGGGGAAGCCCCCGCCGGGGCGGAAACTCCGAGGTCCTTCTCAATGCCTTCATCGACGGCGCCGCCCAAGCCGGAGCTCAGGTTGAAAGAATCGCCCTGCGGGAACTGAAAATTTCCCCCTGCCTGGAAATTTACCATTGCTTCAAGGACGGCACCTGTCCCATCAAAGACGACATGCTGCCCCTGTACGATAAACTTCTGGAAGCCGACGTAGTGGCCCTGGCCTCCCCCATTTTTTTTTACAGCGTTACGGCCCAGGCCAAGGCCCTGATTGACCGCACCCAGGCTCTGTGGGCCCGGCGCTATCAGTTAAAGCAGGATTTCCCCGGCCCCGAGCGCCAGGGGGTGCTGTTGGCCACCGGCGCCACCCACGGCAAGCTCCTGTTTGTGGGGGCTCGACTCGTGGCCAAGTATTTTTTCGACGCCGTCAATGTCACCTATGCTGCGGAAATCCTGGTGCGGGGCGTGGATTTCAAGGGCGATATCCTGCAGCAGCCGGAAGTGCTGGGTGCCGCCACGGACTTGGGCCGCCGCCTGGCCCAGGGGGAAAAATTCGGCCCCATCAAACTTTCCCCTTTGGCGGTGTGAAGTGAAAGATTTTTGGGGAGGGGGTAAGGGGCCGCGCCCCTGGCACGGGCTTCCAGCCCGTGGGAATCCCCTCCCCCCACGAAAACCATTCCCAGGAGGACCTATGAGCTCTCCCTTTACGGTTGGCATGACCCATGAGAAGGTGTTGAAGACCGGTCCGGAGCATTCGGCCCGCCATTTTTTCCCCCAGCTGCCCGATGTGTTCGGCACCCCCTTCCTGGTGGGGTTGTTCGAAGGGGTGAGCGCCGAGTTCATGGCCCCCCATCTGGGGCCCGGCGAGCAGTCGGTGGGCATTGCCATGAACCTGAAGCACACCGCCGCCACCCCCCTGGGCATGGAGGTGCGGGCCACCACCGAGGTCACCGCGGTGGACGGCCGCAAGCTCACCTTCAAGGTGGAAGCTTTTGATGAAAAAGAAAAAATCGGCGAGGCCGTGCATGAACGGTTTATAATCAATGCAGAAAAGTTTAACCAGAAAGTGGAGACCAAGAAAAGCTGAGTCAGGCGCCTTTCAACGATCTGGTAACCCTGCAGCACTTTGAGGCCGGCTGGGGCTGGGACGCCCAGGTGCGCCAATATGTGCGCAAGAAATACCGTCAGGACCTGGAGGGCTTGACGGGCCTTGAGCCACACCGGTTGGCCCGGCTCCTGCGGGGCGAGATCCTTAAGGAAACCCCCTACCCTTCGGTCCGTTGGGCCATGCGCCAGAGGCCTTTCCGCCCCCTGGAGATGTATTGGTTTTTCGATTACGACGACGAACACGGGGCCGATCTCAGGGTGTTGTACGCCCGCAAAAGCCTGGTGGTGCCCACCGAAGACGCCTATGTCTTTGCCTGGGATTATCTGGCCCTGATGGCCCGCTATGCCCGGGGGAGTTTTCCTTTGGAGGACGCCGCCCCCGGTCCTGACTGGCTCCCCTTTGCGGACTTTGCCCCCAGCGCCGCTTCCCCCGTCCAGGAAGTGGCTATGGGACCCAGGCAGGAACTTCTGAAGCTGTTGTCCCCGGATTTGGTGGAGGTGGCCCTGGCCCGCCTGGACGTGGGCGCCTGTGAAGCGCTGACCGGCGGTGACTGGCAGGTCACCTGGCCCATCCTGGGCGATTTGGCCATGCGCCTCCGACAGAACGGCAATGGCAGCGAAGTGGCCTTCGACAGCCACGGGGCCCGGAAATACGCCCCGGAACTGCTCATGAGCTTCGCCTGGCTCTATGTCAACGCCCTGTTGCGGGAGTGCCGGCAGGTGGACCCGTCTCTCCCCCGGCTGTCCCGGTATTTTTGACACTGAAATGCCGGCAAAGCGGGATTTTTCGTAGGGGGGCAATTCATGGGGCCCGTGAAGGGCTCGATGAATCGAGCCCCTGCCATTGTTTCCGGTTAAATACACTCGGAGTTAATCACCATGCTTTGCCCCTACTGCCAAAGCGCCGACATTGTCCTGCGGGTCGACTGAAAGGCCATGGAGCCTTGCTGCCCGGGTTGCGGCCGCGTCTTTACACCCCAGGAACTCCAGGAACTGCTTAGCCAGAAAAGGGAGCGGCTTAAGCAGCGGCGTGAGGTTTGTCCGATTTCACCCAACAAGTAACCGGTTTGGAAGAGCTTTAGGCTTTAAGCCATAAGCTTTAGGCTTTGGGGTTTGGGTTTGTTCTCGTTTTTTCCGGTTACCAATCTCCCGCCGGGGAACTCCGGTGCCCGCCAAGCTCTGCCTGGCTCCGCGGCCGGCGCCAGAGAGCGACGGGCAGTGCCCGCCCTACGCGGCTAACCTCAGGATATCCTGGCAAATCCCCCCTAACCCCCCTTTAGAAAAGGGGGGGAATTATAAGGACTTTTTTACCAACTAACGTTGCAAGGCTAACCATGCCTCTCCCAAAAATCAATTGCCCCGATGTAAATATGACGTGGTATAATTAATAGTTAATTTTTAATTAAAGCTTAAAGCTTAAAGCTTAAAGCCCAAAGCTCATAGCCCTAAGCTCACCACCAAGGAGTTTTACCATATGGCCCGTGTCACCATTGAAGATTGCCTGCGCCAGGTGCCGAACCGCTTCGCGCTCATCCACCTGGCCGCCAAGCGCGTCCGCCAGTTTTACAAGGGCGCCCCCGCGTTGGTGAAATCGGACAACAAAGAAATCGTCGTGGCCCTCCGGGAGATCGCCGCCGCCAAAATCGTGCCCACCGAACCTTTGCCCGCACTTCCTGAAAAAACCTGATCAGGAGGGCCCATGCCGGCCAACCTCCCTCCCCAGTACTTCGAAGTGGAGAAGCGCTACCGGGAGGCCAGGACTGTCAGCGACAAGCTCAAACACCTGGAAGAGATGTTGGCCATCATGCCCAAACACAAGGGCACCGACAAGCTCAAGGCCGACCTGCGCCGGCGCATCGCCCAGCTCAAGGACCTGGGCGCAGCCCGCAAAGGCCCCGGCCGCCGGGCCCCCATTTACCTGGTGGAGCAGGAAGGGGTGGGGCAGGTGGCCTTGGTCGGCCCCCCCAATACCGGCAAGTCATCGCTCCTCGCGGCGCTCACCAAGGCCCTGCCCGCCATCGCCGACTATCCCTATACCACCCGCACCCCCCTGGCCGGCATGATGCGCTATGAAAATGTCCAGGTGCAGCTGGTGGACTGCCCGCCCCTGGGGGAGGAATATCTGGAGCCCTGGTTTCCGGATCTTTTGCGCCGGGCCGACGCCTTCGCCCTGGTCCTGGCCCCGCCGCGAGATCCCGACGCCCAGCTCGCGGCCCTGGAGGCCATCCTGGCCCAGTACCAGCTGGCCCTGCAAAGCCGGGACCGGGCCACCCCCAGCGCCGGCCTGAGTTCACGCCGGGCCCTGGTTATTTTCAATAAAATCGACCTGTTGCCCGACCCCGAGGAATTGGCTCTCTATTTAGAAGTCTTAGGGGAGCGCTTCCCGGTGCGGGCCGTGTCGGCGCAGACCGGCCAGGGCCTCCCCGAACTCCGCCAGGCCCTTTTCGCCTTTCTGAACCTGGTGCGGGTCTATACCCGGGCCCCCGGCAAGGCCGCCAACTTCAAGTCCCCCTTTGTGCTGCCGGCCAAGAGCACCCTCCAGGAGTTGGCCGACCGCATCCATCATGATCTGGGGAGAAGTTTCAAATTCGCCCGGGTCTGGGGCCGGGACACCTTCGAGGGCCAGCGGGTGCAGCGGGACTATCTGCTCCGGGAGGGGGACATCGTGGAAATTCACACCTGATTCCAGGGTGAGAAAAATTCTTAGCTGCCAAAGGCGGGAGGCGCTTCCCTTTCCCGCCCAATAGCCCTACAGCCCTTTTTAAACCGGGAGCACGAGGATCTTGCCTGTGCGGCACAGGCGGGACGCCTGTGGTCCCGGTTCACGGGGTGGGGGGGGAGAGGGGCCCGCCAGCCCCGGTAGCACAGGCTTCCAGCCCGTGGGAACCCCCCTCCCCCACATCATGCTTTTCATACCTGAGGTCTCAACCCGGCGTCAGGACGTCACGATGGCGTTCATGACCACGCCCAGGATGGTGGAGTAAAAGAAAAAGGCAATCACGCTGTGGAGGAGGACCATGCGCCGCTGTACTTCGTTGGTGACATTGACGTCGCTTAAGGCGTAGGTCAAACCGATGGTAAACGAGACATAGAGGAAGTCCAGGTAGGTGGGTTCGGGTGAGCCGGGAAAGGTGAAGCCCCGGCGCATGCCCTCGGGGAAGGGGCGGCCGTGGCTGTCCGTGTCTTCATAATACAGCCGGGCGTAATACTGGCCGATCGCGGTGTGCAGCAGAAACCAGGACAGCACCACCGCCAACACGCCCATGACGACCAGGACGCGGGCGTGGCTGGGATGTTCATTGCCCACCGAGGTAAGGACCACGCCTACACTGATATTTCCCAACAGAGCGACGATAACCAGGATGACCATCAGGAAAATCCGGTTGGGTTCATCCCGGGAAACCCGTTCTTTGGTCATGGGACCGTCGGCCTGGAAGATGACAATTCCCAGGAGGACCAGATACGCGCCCAAGGCCAGAATCCAGCCGGCCCAAAAGGCGATTTTCCCCGACCAGTCGAGCCAGGCCGAGCTGACCAGCCCCCACCCCAGGCCCGGCAGGACACTCAGGACCGCCCGCCACTGGTCGTGAAGCTGCCAGGCGAAATGACGAATTCTTTTGGTCACCTCTCCCATTGGCCGCCTCCGCAGCAATTAGACGGTTTTCACTTCTTCTCACCCGAGCTCAAGCTCTCCTGGTAGGCCTCCATCACCTTGGTGACGCTGCTCATAAGGGCCTCCGGGCCGATAAGTGCCGTGATCCCGGAGCGGTCCAGATCGAGTTTGACGTCCTCGGAGACTCCTGAAAAGACCAGCCGGACGCCGCGCCCTTTCAGAAAGGCATGGAGGGTGCGGAGGGTTTCCGCGGCGGAGAAATCAATGTCGTCGATGGCCGAGGCCTCGATGCAGAACCAGGCCAGAGGCGGCTGGGCCCCTTCCACCAGGGTGTGGACCTCCTCGGCCAGGATTTCGGTGTTGGCATAATACATCCCATGGGTGAAGCGATAGGCGAGCAAACCCGGCAGCAGCTGGGCCCGACTCTCCAGCGGCTGGTTCTTCCTGCCCTCGGGGTGGGCCGCGGCGAGCAGATAATTCTTCGGCCGGTAGCCGTGGCGGGTGTGGATAACCAGGGACAGGAACATGGCCAGGACGATGCCCTGCTCCACCCCCACCAGGACCACGGTGGCCGCGGTGATGAACGCCACCCAAAATTCCCAGGGCCGTTCCCGAAAGATGCGGCGCATCCCCTGGAGGTCGATGAGGTTAACGCAAATGAGAAACACCACCGCGGATAAGACCGCCACCGGCATGTAGGCCAGGGGGCCGGTCAGGAAAAACAGCACCAGCAGCACCACCACACTGCTGGCGATCTGGGCCAGTTGGCTGCGGCCCCCGGCGCTGTTCACCATCTGGGAGGCGGTGGGGCTGCCGTTGACCACAAAGGAGCCGGACAGACCCGCCCCGAGGTTGGCCACACTTAAACCCACCAGGTCCACATTTTCATCGACAGGCTCGTTGTACCGGGTGGCATAGGCCCGGGAGGTGGCGGCGCTCTGGGCCAGGATCACCACAAAGATGGAAAAAGCCGTGGGGGACAGGCTAAGCAGCAACTTGACGTCCGGGATCACCTGGGGCAGTCCGAACCTCGGCAGGCCGCCGGGTACCGGCCCCAGGACCGCGACCCCATGGGAACTCAGGTCCAGGGCATAGCTCACCACAATGGCCCCGATCACCGACAGGAGGGCTCCGGGTATTCTGGGAGAAATTTTGCGGGAACCAAGGATAACCGCCAGGACGGAGACCGCGGTGGCCAGGGTGTAGAGGTTGGTCTGGTGGAGATACCGCAGATCATAGATGAATCTCCCCAGGGGACCATGCCCGTGATCGGGCAGCCCCAACATGCCGCCGATTTCCATGAGCGCCACCTGAATGCCCACCCCGGTGAGAAACCCCACCAGCACGGTGCGGGACAAAAAGTCCGCCAAGAAGCCCAGCCTGATCAGGCGGGCCAAAAGGAGAAAGCCGGCCGCCATGAGGGCCAGCAGGCCGCAGTAGGCCAGGTAATCCGGGGCGCCTTGGGCCACCCGGCCTGCCAGACCCGCGGCGAGAATGGCCGCGGTGGCGGAGTCGGCCCCCACCACCAGGTGCCGGGAAGAGCCGAACAGCGCGAAGAGGGTCATGGGCAGGAGGATGGCGTAAAGCCCGGTGATCACCGGCGTGCCGGCGATCTTGGTGTACCCCATGGCTTGGGGGATGTTCAGGGCGGCCAGGGTGACGCCCGCCAGGATGTCGGCGGGCACCCGGGAAGGCCGGATGGGCAGGATACCCCGAAGGACAGGGAACCGCAGGCCTGTGGTCCCGGTCTCCGCCATGGCCCTGGCTGCTCCTCAGTGAAGGTTAAAGATTCGGCTTGCGGATGCAGATGAAGCCGGTCAATCGTCGAACGACCTAACTATCTTAATTTTTAACCGAGATAAGCTAACCGAAAACCGTATGAGACCCTTGGCGTTGCTCAGGATGGCAACCGCGGGGATTTGGAAAAATTTTTAGAACTTTTCAATCAACCGTTCGGCCGCGGAGGTCTCCTGGGTGAGGCGCATTTTATTTTCCGCCGCCTCTTCCATCAGCCTTTTGAGTTCGGCCCGGTCGGCTTCGGGATGGATATTGCCCTGCCGTTCCTGACGCTCTTCAAAGGCATCGGCCATTTCATCGGCCATATCCAGATACAGGTTGGTCAGGGGATTGATGATCGGTCTGATGACAACCCCGATTAACGGGAAGATGACCGGGGCCAATATGGCCGCCCCGGCGACGGCTAATAGGGACACCAGTGGACGGGTGATGAAAAAAGTAAACATGGCCTACCTCCAGAGGGCATGAACCGGCCCGGCCCGGCCGCCGAAATCCGGTTGTCGCGGTCATCGCCAACTGACATGGCTCACCAGAGCCGGAAACTCCCACATGGCCATATCCCCGGGTTTGTTGAGATGGACCGCACAATTCGCTTAGTACTTTAATGTATCGTAATTTTTAGCAAAAACAAAAAACATATGACCACGGGGATGTTGCCGCCGCCAGGGCCGCCCCCGGCTGTCCAAACCGGGCAGGCGAGGGCGCCTGCCCCTACACAATACCAACTTTTCAAAACAGCAACCTGGTCAAAGGGGGTCAGCGGCCGCCGAAGTAGAAAAGACCCAGCACATAGAGCGCCGAGACCAGCAACTGGCAGACGGTGAGTGGCACCCCGTAGCGCATGAAGGTGACAAAGGAGATGGGCCGGCCGTGGGCGGCGCAGATGCCCGCGGCCACCACGTTGGCCGAGGCGCCGATGAGGGTGGCGTTCCCTCCCAGGGTGCCGGCAAACATCATGGACACAAACACGGGCAGCAGATTTTCCGGCCAATCCACAAAGTTGGCGGCCAGCGCGGTCTCGGGGACAAATTCGGCGGTCACCAGATAGCCTTTGACCATGAGCAGCATGATGGCCACCACCGGAATATTGGCCAGCAGGCTGACACCCCCACCCCGATCAGGATGGTCAGGCTGATCAGCACCAGGTTGACGCCGAACCAGGCGTAGAGATTCTGGGACATCCCCTGGAGGATGCCGGTCTTGGCAAAGGCCTCCACCAGACAGAACAGACAGATGAGAAACAACAGGGTCTTCCAGTCAACGTCGGCCAGGACCCTGGTGACCGGCTCGATTTTGGCTTCATAGATGAGGAGCAGGGCCAGGCAGGCGGCAATAATGGCCACGGCCGGCGGCACGATCCTCGAGGGCAGGGAATCGCCGAAGATGAACAAGGTCACCATGAGGACCAGGATAACCAGAGTGAACAGGCACAGGTAAGGGCGCTGCAGGGGCTCGGGCTGGAGGTTGGCCGGCAGGGTCCGCCTCACCCGCCACAGGTCTTTCATCAACCAGGGCAGGAGCGGCACCAGGACCACAACCGAGAGCAGCCCCCCCAGGCTGACCTTCCGGAGGTACTGATTAAAGGACATGCCGATGCTGCTGCCCACCAGAAAGGTGGCCGGGTCGCCCACCAGGGTGAGCAGCCCTGCCGAATTGCTGATGATGGCGGTGACGATCATGGGCCCCACAAAGTCCACCTTGAGGGCCTTGGCCACCCGGATGATGATGGGTGCCAGCAGGATCACCGTGGTGGCGTTGGGCAGCACCGCGCACAGGGGCCCCACCAGGAAAAACAGACTCAGGATGAACCGCCGGCCGCTGCCCCGGGTGGCCAACAGATACCGGGAGCCCACATATTCGAAGATGCCGGTGGGCACCAGAACCCGGGCCACCACCATTCCCCCGAACAGCAGGGCCAGCGGGCCGCCGGCGGTGCGGGTGACATTCAGGATGTCCTCCTGGGTAAAGATGCCGGCTACTATCAAGACGCACACCCCCAGGAGGGCGGCCAGCATCATGTCGATCAGATCAAAGGCGATGACGACGATAACGCCGATAAAGACGATTATAATCACCAGGTTTTGCGCATATTCAGTCAGCATGACCGGGCTCCCACACGGGATATCATATTGATTTACTTACAATAATAAGGTGGATCGAAGTTGTCGGCACAACCGGTCAGCGAAAAGGCGGAGAATACATCAAGCCGCCGTTCGTCCAAAGACGGTTGAGCCCCCGGTCGAGCTTGAGCCTGCTGTGGCTGCCGAAATGGCGGTCATAGATTTCCCCATAGTTGCCCACGGCTTCGATGACCCGGATCACCCAGCCGGGTTTGATCCCCAGGGATTTCTCCGGCAGTCCGTCGGAGGCCAGGAATTGACGGGTCCCGGGGTCGGGGGAGGAGCCCGCCAGGGCGCGCACCTCGGCCTGGGTGACCCCGCGCTCCTCCGCCTCGATCAGGGCATAGAGCACCCATTTGACCAGGCACAGCCATTCTTCGTCGCCCCGGCGCACCACCGGCCCCAAAGGTTCCTTGGAGATGATGTCGGGCAGGATCACCCACTCGTCGGGGCCGCCCGGGGCCACCATCTGGATGGCCGCCAACTGTGACCGGTCTGAGGTCAGGGCCTGAGCGCGGCCGTCGAATAAGGCAGCCATCAGGTCCGGCAGGGTATCCAGGGCCAGAGGTTTATAGGTCCAACCCCGTTGGCCGAAGTAATCCGCCAGGTTGCCCTCATGGGTGGTCCGCTTCCCCAGGCAGATGGTGGCCCCGTTCAGATCGGCCAGGCTTTGTATGCCGCTTTTTTTGGGGACCAGGAAGGCTTGCCCGTCGTAATAGAGGATGCCGGCGAATTGCACCCCGATGGCGGCCTCCCGCTCGAAGGTGTAGGTGGTGGTCCGCAGGAGCAGTTCAATCTTCCCGGCGAGCAATATGGGAAAGCGGTTGGCGGTAGTCACCGGTTTAAATTCCACCTGGTCGGCCTGCCCCAGGGCGGCGGCGGCCACAGCCCGGGCGAAATCGGCGCCGAAACCCTGCCACTGGCCGGCCTCGTTTTTCCGGGTAAAGCCGGGCAGGCCCTCGCCCACCCCGCACCTGACCTTGCCGTTGGCCCGCACCAGGTCCAGGGTCGGGCCCGCCGCGGCCAGAGGGGGGGTCAGCGCCATCGCCCCTACTGCAATACACAGGCCCAGAATCCAGTGCCTCATAACACCCTTGTCCTCCTGAGGTTTTTCCCCAAAACTACGCGGTTCGGTAAAAAACGCCAAATGAGCCCCATTGTACCATGGGTCCGGGTCTTGAAAAGGGGCAGGCGGGAAAAAAGTTAGGAGGAGAGGAGTCGAGCTGCTGCTGCCCCGGCCCTTTCGGCGGAGGGATTTTCCTGATTCCTGGGGGGGGAGGTGAAGGTCCCGGGGCGACTGCCCCTTAATCAAGGATCACGGATGCCACTAAGCTATGGAGATCCCTCAAGAAACCTTGCTTCTTTCCAGGGCGCCGAAGTCGGCGTCGAAGGGCCGTCCCAAGAGGTGTTCGGCGGGCGGCTCCCCCAGGAGGTGCTGCCGATAATCGGCCGGGTAGTTTTTTAGAATATATCTCAGACGGTTGAGGTTATATCTGATGGCCAGTCGGTCCAAATCCTGGTCGAGGCCCCAGCGGATCCGGAAGTGGTCTTGCAGATAACGATCGACATTGCCTAATTCAGTGGCAAACCTTTTTTGGGTGAACTCCCAAAAATCCGGGGTTTTTTGCAACAGCTCCCATTCAGTGGCAAACTCTTCAATACCGCCTTCCTGAAATTCTTCAAAGAGAAACGGCAGCTTTTGTAAGTAATTTCCGTCTGACATCTGCCCGATAAGATCAGCCACCCCCAAAATTTTTCCCATTAGTTCATTTTCATCAGAGATAAAATGAATATCTTGTATTTTTACTTCCAATCCTGTGCATTTCAAGCAACTTTTACAGAAAATAAAATCGTCATGCAAGAATCCCTTAATATTAAAATATCTTTGAGCAAATTCTATACTTCTTTCTATATGACTTAAAGTATATTTGCCGCCTGTACCGGTTGTGTCATGAACCTGCTGAATATATCCCGTATCATGCATGAGGGCTGAGATAATTCCTAAATTTACCCCCCTTATGGAAATTGCATGTCCCCGCAAAAAGGCCCCGTGAAGAATCCTGGTAAATTCCAGGACACAATCTTCGGTGTGGCGCAGGTCATGGTATCGGGTGTTGCATTTGCGGTATCCGACAAAATCCCCCTCGAATAACTTGACGATGTCCTGATAAACCGTGCTTATCCAGGAAAAATCAAAATCAGGCACCATGAGGAAGACAATGGTCTTAACCTCTTCAAAAATATCCTTCGGCCTGATGATGTCCGCCAGTTTCTTCAAGTCGTTCCGTCCGTATCAATCAGCGTTTTTTATGCCACCGGTCCAGCCTCTCGCCAGGGCTCGCACATTCCCGGCTGAGCCTTAAGGCCCGCCAGGGTCACGCCTCACCAGGAAAACCTTCTCAGGAGCGGGCCACCCCGGCACCAGGGACCGATTTTCACCGGAAAGGGTTTGGATATTACCCGATCATCTTTAATTACAAGAATCGTGCCGATTTCAAAAAAGATAAATTTCAAAGGATATTGAGAGGTTTATTACTTGGTTAAAAAATTAGACAAATGTCTGGTGTAAAATAATCCAGGTTGTCACTTTACATAAGTGTTTCATTTACACTTTTACGATCGGGGGCCCGCCCAAAAAGTCCGGTCTGGACCTTTACCAAGGATATTATTCCCTGAAGTGGGAAGCCTCATACATGTTCAGCAGGCGGTATAAGGTCGGGCGGGAGATGCCCAGCAGGCGGGCGGCCTTGGCCTTGTTGCCGTCGGTCCGGGCCAGGGCGGCCTCCAGGTCTTGAAGGCCGGGGGTCTTTTTCTCCGGGGACGCGGCGGCGCCTAAGCCCACCTCCCGGATGTCGGAGGGCAGGTCATCCGGGGTGAGGGTGGAGCCTTGGCACTGCACAAAGGCGTGCTCCAGGACGTGTTTCAGTTCCCGGACATTTCCCGGCCAGGAATAATTTCGGAAAATTTCCCATACCTTAGGCAGTAGGCCCTCCACCTGTTTTTTGTAGGTCTGGTTGAAGGTATGGCAAAAATGCTCGATCAACAGCGGCAGATCATCCAGCCGCTCGCTCAACGGCGGCAGGGTCACTTCGAACACTTTCAGGCGAAAGAACAGGTCCTCCCGAAACAGCCCCTGTTTGACCATCCTGCGCAAATCCCGGTTGGTGGCCGCCACAATCCGCACCTCCGCCTTGCGGGTAATGGATTCCCCCACCCGCTCAAAGCACTTGTCTTCAATGAAGCGCAGGAGCTTCACCTGGGTTTTCAGGGAGATATCGCCGATTTCGTCGAGGAAGATGGTGCCCCCCTGGGCGGTTTGAAAACGGCCCGCGGCGTTTTTGTGGGCCCCGGTGAAGGCCCCCTTGACGTGGCCGAACAGTTCGCTCTCCAACAGATTGTCCGCCAGGGCCGAGCAGTTCACCTTGACCAGGGGCTTGTGCCGGCGCGGGCCGCCGTAATGAAGGGCCGAGGCCGCCAGGTCTTTGCCGGTGCCGGTTTTGCCGCTGATCAACACGGTGGTGTCGGTGGGCAGCAAATCATCCAGAAACTTATACACCCTCTGCATGGGCTGGCTTTTACCGATGAGGTTGAAGGCGCGATAGCGCTCGCTTAAGTCTTCGGCGCTGGGGACCTCCCGGGTGACGTCCCGGATGACCAGCACCACCCCGATGCGCTGATCTTCGTGGTCCCGAAGGGGGGCCCGGGTCAGGGACACCACCTGGTGGGGCCGGTCCAGGCGCCGGCATTCCTGATAATGTTCAGCCACCTGATCCCCGACGTGTTCCAAATCATGCAATGACTCAAAGCACTTGTGGGAGCAATTTTTCACCACCTGGAGAAAACTTTGTCCCAGGGATTTTTTCGGGTCCAAGCCACAAATGGTGCGGGTCGCCTCATTGATGGCCAGGATATTCAGGTCGGTGTCCAGGGTGATGACCGCATCCTTGACGCTCTGAAAAATCGCCTCCAGATGATGGTTATAGCGCTTTTTTTCCGCGGCCCGGAGTTTCTCCAGGGTTTCCATGAGCAGGGCGTTGCTGATGGCCACGGCCGCCTGGGACCCCAAGGCCAACACCAGGTCCTCCTGAGCCGGGGGAAAGGGAATAACCCGACCCTGGCTGTCCTGGGCATTAATCAATTCCAAAACCCCCACCACTTCACCTTTCAGGTCTTTCAGAGGCACTGCCAAAAGAGATTGGGTGCGATATTGATTGCGCAGGTCAAAGGATGGGTTGAAACGGAAAGGGAGATCAACTGAGAGCTGATATACATTGGGAATATTGAGGGTGGCCCCGGTGAGCGCCACATAACCCGCGATGCTTGATTCATTGATATTTACTTTATATGGCTTAAACAATGAGGAATCTTTTCCCTGCTGCTTTTTCAGTGTTTCATTTTGGGCTATTTCAAATTGGAGACTGTCTCCATCTTTCAAATAGAGGCTGCCACCGTCCGCATTGAAAAATGTTCTTAATTCAAAAACAATTTTTTCCAAGAGTCGGTTGAGATTGGTTTCACTGGAAAGGTTAATAGATATATCAATCAACTTATAGACTAAAGATTCCCTGTCCATATATATGTCCTATGGCAAAAATTTATATTTCTATTTTAAAGGTCTTTTTTTATTTATTCCATATAAAAATTACTTTTGGAATATTTTTTGCATCATTTTGTAGATGTCACTCCGGAGATCCTGACGGCCAATCCCCAGGGGGGTGCTTTGCCGGGACAGGGCGACCCGGAGGCTTAAGGCAGAGGCTTCTTCAACCCCAAAGGGGCAGCCCCAAGGCCCCGGGGCACATCTTCCCAAGAGAGCGGGACGCGGTTGAACAGTCATGGGTATTCGTATAATTATCGCTGACGACCATCAAATCATGCGGCAAGGTCTGAGAACTCTGTTGGAGAAAGAGCCCGGCATGGAGGTAGTAGCCGAGGCCTCCACCGGGCGGGAAACCATTTCCCTGGTGAGGGAGTTCCTGCCCCAGGCGGTTATCATGGATGTGGAGATGCCGGACATAAACGGCGTGGATGCCTGCCGGGAGATTCTGGAGGAGTTTCCCCAGATCAAGATCATCGCCCTTTCCATGCATGCAGATCGCCGCTTTGTGGTGAACATGCTCCGGGCCGGGGCCCAGGGCTATCTCCTCAAAGATTGCGCCTTCGAGGAACTGGTCCAGGCCCTGCGCCTGGCCATGGACAACCGGACCTATCTGAGCCCGGGGGTGGCCGAGGTCGTGGTCAAAGACTACGCCAGACCCCAGCCCGCCCCCAGTCTGGCTGAGTGTCCCGAACTCACCAACCGGGAACGGGAGATTTTGCAGCTCATGTCCGAGGGCAAACGCTCCAGCCAGATTGCCGGTCTGCTGAGCATCAGCGTCAAAACCGTGGACACCCACCGGCAGCAAATCATGCACAAGCTGGGCACCCGCAGCGTCGCGGACCTCACCAAGTACGCCATCCGGGAAGGGCTGACCTCCCTGGACGGCTGAGTGGTGCGCCCCCTCAGCTCACCGTAATCTTTCCGGGGGCGAGAGCCCTCCGGGCGGCCTAGGACCTGACCCGGCCTGGGGTTCCACAACCGGGGCACGATTATCCCACGATGACGATTCCCAGGTAGCCGTCCACCGTCACTTTTTCGCCCGGGGGGATGCGGGCGGTGGCCCGGGGCACGCCGGTGACGCAGGGAATGCCGTATTCCCGGGCGATGATGGAGCCGTGGATCAACATGCCGCCCCGGCGCTCCACGATGCCCGCGGCCAGGGGCGCCACAAAGGTCATGCCGGGGTCCAGGGCGTCGCACACCAGGATATCCCCCGTCTTAAAGCCGAAAAGATCCGCAATCTCCCCGATGATGCGGGCCGGGCCCTGGGCCAGTCCGGGGCTGGCCGGCTGCCCCACCAACTGCCTGGCCCTGGGGTGGGCAAAGCCCGCCAGGGTTTGGCCGGCCGGCTGCGGCCGGGG
>JBGSLA010000041.1:0-39105 GCA_041740935.1 Desulfobaccales bacterium
GCCTCGGCGGCCGCCGCCGGGGTCGGGTGCGAGGCCAGCACCTGGAGCTCAGCCTGGAATTGCCGGTCGGTGTAATTGTAAATCTGCAGCGCCTCCATGGGGCATTCCGCGGCGCACATGCCGCAGGCTTTGCAGGCCAGGTCGGCAAACACCGGCCGGCGGTTGACCACCGAAATGGCCCGGTGGGGACAGACGCGGTAGCAGGTCAGGCAGATGGCGCATTTTTTGCGGTCCAGCCTGACCCGGTCCAGGGCGGCCAAAACATGACCAGTCCCCAGCAGTTCGTAGAGATGCAGCGCGGCCTCCCGGGCCTCCTGGAAGCCCTCCGCCAGGCTGAGGGGCCCCCGGGCCGGGCCCACCGCCAGAATGCCGGTGCGGTTGGTGTAAATCGGCAGATTATAGACATGGTCCCCCTGAAAAAAACCCCGGCGGTCGGACAGGATTTCCAGGGTTTGGGCCAATTCCGAAGCATTGGCGGGCGGTTGCGCCATTTCTTCGATGACGATCAAGCGCGGCCTGACCGCCAGCTCCTGGTTCATGACCTCATCGAAAAAGCGCACCCTCAGGCCCTCAGAGGTCTTGTCGATAACCGGCCGGTCCCCGGTGACCTTGGCAAAAATTATCCCGGCCTGGCGGGCCTTTTGGGACAAGGACTCCACGCCCGGGTCGGCCACCTTGAAGTGGTCCAGGAGCACCAGCACCGGCAGCCCCTGGCCCTCCGCCAGCCGCAGGGCCGCCCCATAGGCGCGCTTCTGGGACACCGGGTCGGAATGATGGGTAAAGCCTAAAAGAAAAACCACCGGGGCCGGGTTCTGGTCGGCGGGGATCTGGAATTGCTGGTCCTTGTCCGGAGAGTGCAGCAGGGCTTCCAGGTCGGCCAGGGACATGACCCGATCGGAGGACGTGAGCCCCCAGGCCGCAAAATCCACGCTCAAATCCGGTTCCGGGGCCAGGACCACGCCGCCCACCTGATAGTCAGTCGAGGTGCCGTTACTGTTTTCCAGCAGCACCCGGTACTGCCCGGCCACCCCTTCGAATTCAACGAGGCGGCTGGCCAGGCGGAGGTCGATGCCGGGGTGCTCAGCCACCGCAGACAACAACCGGTCCAGTTGCTCAGCCGTGTCCTCGGTATAGCCGGCCGCCTGCCGTTTATCCCCCAGTCCGCTTTGGGCGGTGACCAGGAGCACTTCCAGGCCCAGATCCGCGAGTTCCCGGGCCCCTTGCAGCGCGGTCCAGCCGTGGCCGACCACCAGGACCTGTCGGGAAACGGCAATGTCCTCAAATTGTAAGCGGTCTTCCGGAAGATTCGGGGCGCTCATGGCAGCACCCCCAAATGACGGGCCACCTGGGCCGCAGCCCGGGAGGCGTGGGTGATGGATTCGGCAATATCCATGGGGCCTTCCGCGGTCCCGGCCACTACCACCCCCGCAACCTCTCCGGCCGGGGCGCCGGCGGCAAAGCCGTGCTCATTCACGCCAAGACCCAGCATCTCATAGAGGGCCTGGTTTTCCGGGCGGGGCATGATGCCCACCGACAGCACCACCAGGTCGAAATTCTCCCGGACCACGGTGCGCTGCTCATTGTCAAAATACCCCACCGCGATCCGCCCGTCCGCCACGGGAAAATAGTCGCCGGGCATGGAGCGGATGAGTTTGATCCGGCCGTCGGCCTCCCGCAGGCAGCCCTCGAAGTCCTTGCCGAAATTTTGGATATCCATATAGAAAACCGTGACCCTGACATCCGGCTGGGCATGACTGAGGCGCAGCCCCAACCGCAAGGCATAGCCGCAGCACACCCGGGAGCAGAAATTGTGCTGCAGGCTGAGGTCCCGGCTGCCCACGCACTGCACAAAGGCCACCTCCCGCACCGGTTGGCCGTCCGAGGGCCGCACCGGCGCGCCCTCATCCCGCAGGCGGCGCTCCAGGTCCAGGCCGGTGATCATGTTGGGATGGACGTCAAAGTTGAAAATTGGCTTGTGGCGCGGATCAAAGGGCGCGTAGCCCGTGGCCAGCACCACCGCGTCCACCATTTCCGTACTTTCCAAACCTTGGCGGTCCAAGTCGATGGCCCCTTCCGGGCAGGCGGACTGGCAGGGGCGGGCCTGGCCCTCGCAGGGGCACAGTTCCGGCCGGATCACATAAAACGGCTGATTGTGCGCAGACGGCCCGGCCTGCACCGCTCCCTGGGCTTTCCCCAGGCACGCTTCAAAACAGGCGCCGCAGCCGGTGCATTTTTTGGGGTCGATGTAGCGGGGCCCCTGGGCCAGCGTCACCTGATAGCGGCCGTTCTGCCGAGCCACGCCGGTCAGCCGGGTCTGCAGCCTGACGTCGATGTGGGGGGCGCCCACCACCTCCCCCAGGCGCTGCTCCACCAGGCAGTTGTTGCATTTGAGGCAATGGTCGGTGGCCTTGCAGGCGAATTGCGCCGCGTGCCCCCCCAAAAACGGACCCTGGTCAATGAGGAGCACCTCCAGCCCCAGACGGGCCAGCTCCCAGGCCGAGGTCATCCCGGCGATGCCGCCCCCTACCACTAAAACTTTTTTGGCTTCAGTCATAGCGCTACCCTAAAGCCCCGCCGCAGCCAGGACCTCAGGAATCATCTCCGGGTGGCAATCGGCCCGCAGATAGACGCCCTGGGCCGCTTTCCCGGCCTTAAGCTCTTGGATCAGCTCCACGGCCCGCCGTCTGCCGAGCTCCAGGGCCTGGCTTTCCTCCAACCCTGCAAAGGCCGCCAGGAGATCCTGCGGGATCAGGTTGCCGGGAGGATTGCCGCCGGCCTGCGAGGCCAAGTCCCCCGGCCCGAGCAGCCGCACCCCGGCGATCAATTTGACCTCGGACGAGCCCAACTGGCCTGCAAAGGCCGCTAATTTCTGAAGGTCATAGACGTCCAGAGTGATGAGAAAATCCGCCTGGGCCTGGATCTTTTTGAGACTTTTCATCACCTGGGGCGTCAGGGGCTGGGCCTCGGGGTTGGCCACCCCGCCCAGGCAAAATTGGGGCGCGCCGTCCAGCTCCTGGCCGCCGCCATTTTGGCCGTTTTCCAAAGACCGGGCCATCTTAAGGGCCTGTACCGAATCGAGATCAAAGACCGGCATCGCGGCCGGGGTGTCGCCGAAACTCAGATAATCCCCGCTCACCAGCAAAATGTTGCCGAGGCCCAGGGCAAAGGCCCCCAGCAGGTCCGCGGCCAGGGCCAGGCGGTTGCGATCCCGGCAGTTCAAGGTGCAGATAACCTCGCTCCCCTGCTGCCGGGCCAGGGCGCCGGCGGCCAGACTGCTCATGGCCAGTTTGGCCCCGCGATTATCGGAAATGACCACGGCCTCCACCCGGTCCTTGATGGCATCCAGCCGTTGCCGGAAGGGGTCGAGATTCACCCCCCGGGGGGGCGCCAGTCCCGCGGTGACCACGAATTTTCCTGATTTCAGGGCTTCCTGGAATTTATTCATGGGCTGAAAATCTTCTTTTGTAAGCTTCGTGAATCTGAGTTGCCGGGTGCGCCGCCAGCCGGTGGTCCCGGGGCGGCACAATGTCTTTTATCTGGTCCAGGCGGCCGGAGGCCTCCAGCCGTTCATAAATCAGGGTCCAGGCGCAGGGCTTCTCCTGGTTGACCTCGCAGCGGCCCTCCCGGGTGCCGGCGCAGGGGCCGTTGAGCAGGCTTTTGGGGCACATGGTGATGGGGCACACCGCGCCGGTGAGGGCCAGATAGCAGGAGCCGCACATCCGGCAGCGCTCGGTCCAGTAGCCCGGCTCCTCGTTGGCCCCGATGAAGGTGGTATCCACCCCCGGCAGCACCACCTTGTCCGGATACAGGTCGGACAGAAACTGAATGCCCACCCCGCAGGCCAGGGAGACCAGGACGTCGTAATTCTTGACCTGGTGCCGAAGTTCATGGAGGAACTCCCGGTCGCACTGGCGCTCCACCGTGGCCTCGCCCAGGGTCAGGGGCCGCCCCGCCAGCCGGGAGGCGATCTCCAGTTGGGAGACGAGCAGCTTCACCTCCCGCTCCCCGCCGGCCAGACAGACGGCCACACAGGTGCCGCAGCCGACGATCAGCGCCCGTTGATAATCCTGGAGGCTGTCTTTGATTTCCTGCAAAGGCTTGCGCCTGGCGATAATCACAAGGTATTCTCCCTAGTCGGACGCCTCAGGCCGCGGCCTGGTCGGTTTTTGCAGTTTCCCCGCCGGCCCCGGCCACCCGCAGGGGATTGGGTCCCAATTCCCTGATGCGGGCCACCATCTGTTTGACCCGCTCCACCCACAGGGGCGCGTCCGAGGCCCCGATGTGGTACATTTCCAGCCGTTCCCGGCTGAGGCCGGCTTCTTCCAGCAGGGCCCGGGCAAATTCCACCCGCTCCCGGGCCCGGAGGTTGCCTTCCAGAAAATGGCAGTCGCCGATTTCGCAGCCCCCCACCAGGATGCCGTCCACCCCGGCCTGCATGGTTTTCAGCAGGTGGATGGTGTCCACCTTGCCGGTGCAGGGGAGCTTGACGATCCGCACTTCCGGCGGATACTGGAGCCGCAGAGATCCGGCCATATCCGCGGCGGTATAGGTGCAGTAGGTACACACCAGGGCCACAATTTTGGGCTGCCAATCAGGGTTATGAGTTGCCGTTGCCATGCTTATCCCGCCACTTCGCTCTGCAAGTCGTCGATGAGTTTGTCCATGGGGCAGACCACCAGGGTTTCCGCCAGGATCTGGTCGTCCCGCAGATGCTGCACCTGGATGAGCTGCCGGGGGCAGGCGCTGGCGCAGTTGCCGCACCCCTGGCATTCGGCCGGGTCGATGTCGATGAAGCCATCCTCCGCCACCTTGGGCACTCCATAAGGGCAGGTGCGGGCGCAGGTCATGCACACCACGCATTTGTCCCGGTCCACCCGGGCCACCTGGCCGCCCACGTACATGTTCTCCTGGGCCAGGATGGTGGCCGCCCGGCTGGCCGCGCCCTGGGCCTGGGCAATGGACTCCTCCAGGAACTTGGGGCCATGCCCCAGGCCGCAGAGGAAAAATCCCGAATTGGTGAAATCAAGCGGCCGGAGCTTCACATGGGCTTCCAGAAAAAAGCCGTCCTGGTCCAGGGGCAGCTTCAGGGCGGTGGCCAGGGACTTGCTCTCCGCCCGGGGCCGGATGGCCGCGCTCAGGATTACCGCATCCGCCGGAATCTCCACTTCGGTGCGCATGTTCTGATCAAAAACGTTAATAATCAGGGTCTCGCCGTTGGCCCTCACCTCCGGTTTTTGGGCCGGATCGAAGCGCACAAAGCGGACCCCGGCCTTTCTGGCCTCCTGGTAATACAGTTCATTTAAGCCGAAGGTGCGGATATCGCGGTACAGCACGTACACTGCGGCCCTGGGGTTCAGTTCCTTGAAGCGCAGGGCGTTGGTCACTGCCTGGGTGCAGCAGATGCGGCTGCAATAGGGATGCTCCGGCTCCCGGGACCCGACGCACTGAATCATCACCAGGCTATAGAGACCCTTAAGACGCTCGTCCCTTGATCCCACAAATTCGTGAAACTCCCGCTGGGTCCAAACCTGCGGATGTTCACCGTAGAGATACTCGGTGGGGCGATACTCGGCCCCCCCGGTGGCGATGATGGCGGCGCCGTGCTCCACGTCCTGGGTCCGGCCGTTGACGCTGACATGGGTGACAAATTTGCCGATGTGCCCCCGGCTGTCAATGACTTCCGCCGACGTGAACACGGTGATCAGGGGATGCTTTTCCACCCGGCGGATCAACCCCTGGACATAGGCCTGCACCGGTTCGCCCCGGGAGTTGAAAAAAAGCCTGGCCGCCTCGCCCCCCAGCGCGTCGCTTTTTTCCACCAGGGTGGTGGCAAAGCCCTGGTCGGCCAGGGCCAGGGCCGCGGTCAGCCCGGCCACCCCGCCCCCGATCACCAGCCCCTTTTGGGTGACCGGCACCGGCAGTTCCAGCAGGGGCTCCAACTGCGCCGCCCGGGATACCGACATGCGCACCAGGTCCTTGGCCTTTTCGGTGGCGGCCCGGGGCTCCTGTTGATGCACCCAGGAGCACTGATCCCGGATATTGGCCATATCAAAGAGATACTTGTTGAGCGCCGCCTTGCGCAGATTATCCTGGAACAAAGGCTCGTGGGTGCGGGGCGAGCAGGAGGCCACCACCACCCGGTTGAGCTGCTGTTCCTCGATGACCTGCATCATTTTGGCCTGGGTGTCGGTGGAGCAGGTGAACAGGTTGTCCGAGGTATAGACCACATGCGGCAGGGTCTTGGCGTACTCGGCCACCTCTTTGACGTCCACCACCCCGGCGATATTGATGCCGCAGTGGCAGACAAACACGCCGATGCGGGGCTCCTCCCCCTGCACCTGGCGCTCCTCGGGATACTCGATCTCGCTGATCATGGTGCCCCGGGCCTCCCGCAGCAGCCGCTGGGCCTGGCAGGCGGCGCTGGAGGCCTGGGCCACGGTTTCCGGAATGTCTTTGGGGGTCTGGAACACCCCGGCGGCGTAAATCCCTTCCCTGGAAGTGGAGACCAGGTCAAAGGGCCGGTGCCGGGCAAAGGCGAAGCGGTCCAGATCCAGCTTCAGCCGGCGGGCGGTGCTGACCCCGGCCGGGTGCGGCGTCAGGCCCACGGACAGAATGACCAGGTCGAAGATTTCATCCTGGAACTGGCCGGCCTCGTCCAGGTAATGAATTTCCAGATCATGGGTTACGGGATTTTCGGCCACCCGGGAGATCATGCTGCGCACAAAGCGCACCCCGTGGTCGCTTCGGGCCCGTTCGTAATAGCGGTCAAAGCCCTTGCCGTGGGCCCGGATATCCATGAAGAAAATGGTGGGCTCAATGCGGCGGTCGTGCTCCTTGGCGATAATCGCCTGCTTGATGGCATACATGCAGCACACCGACGAGCAATAGTCCTGGCCGCAGGCCGCATCCCTGGAGCCCACGCATTGAATCCAGGCCACCCGGATCGGCTCTTTGGCGTCGGCGGGGCGCTGAATGTGCCCGCGAAACGGTCCGGAGGCCGACAGCATGCGCTCGAATTCCAGGCTGGTGATGACGTTGGGATAGCGGCCGTAGCCGTATTCGCCCTTGCGGGTGGCGTCAAAGGGCCGGAAACCCAGGGCCAGGATCACCGCGCCCACCTCCAGGGTGCGGGTTTGGGGCGTAAGTTTATGGTCCACCGCCCCGGCCTGGCAGGCGGCCACGCACTGCAGGCACTCGGAGCAGACCCCGCAGTTGAGGCAGCGCTCCGCCTCGGCCACGGCCTCCGCTTCGAGGAAGCCCAGGTTGATTTCCTGAAAATTTTTCGGCCATTCCGCCACCGGCGTATGGGGCATCCGGGCTCGGCCGCGCCTGCCCGCGTCCGCCGGGATGGCGCTCCAGCGGCCTTGATCCCTGGGGAGGGGCCGCAAGGGCTTTTCCCGGCCCTCCTTGAGGTCCCGGCCGCTCAGATACCGGTCAATGGAGGTGGCCGCTTCCCGGCCCGCGGCCACTGCCGCAATGGCTATATAGGGCCCGGAGACCGCGTCGCCGCCGGCAAAGACGCCTTCCCGGCTGGTTGCCAGGGTGTCGGGGTCGGACTTGATGAGCCCCCGGGGAGCAAGCTCGATCTTGTCTTCAGGAGTGAGGAAGCGCAGGTCGGTCTTCTGGCCGATGGCCATGATGACCACTTCCGCCTCCCGGCTGGCGGTGAGATTGGTGAAATACGTGGGGGCAAAGCAGCCCTGTTCGTCAAAGACCCGTTCCACCGCCTTTAAATCGATGCCCGTGACCCGGCCGTTCGCCGCCAGAATCTGCTTGACGCCCCAGCGGGGGACGATTTCGATGCCTTCCAGTTCCGCTTCCTCCACTTCCCAGGGGGAGGCGGGCATCTCCTCCCGGGACTCCAGGCAGACCACAGTCACCTGGGAGGCGCCCTGGCGCCGGGCGGTGCGGGCCACGTCCATGGCCACGTTCCCCCCGCCCACGACCACGGTGCGCTTGCCGCTTACGGGATTGGCCCCGGTGGCGGCCGCGTCCTTGAGATATTCCACGCCCCAGAGCACGCCCTGGGCCTCGGACCCCGGCACCGGCAGGCGGATGGACTCCTGGCAGCCCACCCCCAAAAACACTGCCCGGAAGCCGTCCCGGGTCAGGAGATCATTGACCGTCAACCCCGGCCCGATGGGCGTCTGGAAGCGAAATTCCACCCCCAGGCGCTCCAGATAGTCCACTTCCTGCTGGAGTACCTTCCGGGGCAGGCGGTATTCGGGAATGCCGTAGCGCAGCCAGCCGCCCGCTTCCGCCGCGGCTTCGAAAATCACCGCGCGATAGCCCTCCAGGGCCAGGTGATAGGCGCAGCTTAACCCCGCAGGGCCGGCCCCCACGATGGCCACCGCGTCGTCCCGTTTTTCTATGGTCGGCGCCGGCAGTTCGCGCCAATCCACCTGATCCGCCACAAAGCGTTTGAGATCGCAGATGGCGATGGGCTCTTCCACTTCCCCGCGGCGGCAGTCGCTCTCGCAGGGATGCGGGCAGATGCGCCCGATGCTGCCCGGAAGCGGCAGCCGGTCCATGATCAGGGCCAGGGCCTCCGGGTATTTCCCCGCCTTGACCAGCTGCACGTAGCCCTGGACGCTGAGGTTGGCCGGACAGGCGGCCACACACGGAGCCCGGTCGAGCTTCTCGATGGCATAGGCCGACGGAATGGCCTGGGGAAAATGCCGGTACGCGGCCCGGCGCTGGCCCAACCCCTCATCAAACGGCGCGCTCAGGCTCACCGGACAGACCTTGGCGCATTCGCCGCACGCGGTGCATTTATCCACATCGATATAGCGGGGCGCCAGCTCAATATCCAGGTTGAAACGCCCCGGCTCCCCCGCCAGCGATGTGACCTGCGCCCCGGTGATGATGTCGATATTGGGGTTGGCGGCCACCTCGATGAGCTTGGGGGAAATCATGCAGGTGGAGCAGTCGTTGGTGGGAAAGGTCTTGTCCAGCTGGGCCATGACCCCGCCGATACTGGTGTTCTGCTCCACCAGATAGACCTTAAAACCGGTCCGGGCCAGGTCCAGGGCCGACTGCATGCCGGCGATGCCGCCGCCCACCACGGCCACCGCCCCGATTTTGCCGGGAGCCTGATCCTGCGTGGGCCTGGGATTTTCGATATTTTCGGTCATGTCCATATGGTCAGGTATTTTGCAAGCGAGAAGTAGATTATTCTCCGTCCGGAAACTTCCTAAGATTCCCCCCTTTTCTAAAAGGGGGTTAGACGGGATTTGCTAACCAGTTGAAAATCCCCCTAAGTCCCCCTTTTTCAAAGGGGGACTTCAGAAATTGTACAATCAGGTCCCCAGCCCGACCTCGGCCAACAGCTCGTTCGGCGGCACAAAGTGGGTGCTGCCCCACTGCCGGGCTTCGGCCAGGCCCAGGGCCAGTCCCATGAGTTCGGTGAAATAGAAAATGGGCAGGCGATACGTTCGGCCAAGTTCCCGCAAAATCTTGTCCTGATAGAGGTCCAGGTTGGCCTGGCACATCTGGCAGGACACCACCATGCAGTTGGCCCCGGCCTCCACCGCCTTTTCATACAGCCGGCCCACCAGGCGAAAGACGATGTCCCGCCGGGCGATGAGGTGGCTGGCGCCGCAGCAGTCGGTCTTGTACGACCAGGGCTTGACCTCCACCCCCAGGCGGCCCAGGATGCGGTCCAGGCTGGTGGGATTTTCGTGGTCGGGGGCATCCGTGATCTCGGGCGGCCGACTGGCCATGCAGCCGTAATAGCACACGGCCTGCAGCCCCTTTAAGGGATGGCTGACCTTGTCGGCCAGGCGCCGAAGCAGCGGCTCCTGAGCCAGAAAGTCGGCCAGATCGAAAATCCTGACCCCGCCTTGATAGGAAATATCCAAGGAGGCTCCCTGATCTTTCTGGAGCGCTTTTTCCGCGGTCTTGAGCCGGTTGAAGCACAGGGGACAGGGGGCCACCAGGGGCCGGGGTTCCTTGGCGGCCAGGGCCAGGTTGCGGCCGGCCAGCATGATGGCGGCCCGGTGGTCGATGGCGTGGGCCGCGGTAGCCCCGCAGCAGTTCCAGTCCTCCAGCTCGACCAGCTCCACCCCCAGGGCCTGGCACACCGCCGCAACCGAGGCGGCGTAATCCCGGGCCGTGCCCTCCAGGGAACATCCGGGGTAGTAGGTGACTTTCATGGGTGTCATCATTTCTCGGATTTGGCCAAGAGCCTCTTGATCTCCGCCTGGCCGCTTATGCTGATGCCCCGGGGCCGAAAGGGCATCCGCCCCCGGCGCACCATGCCGTAGGCCAGGCCCAGGTCGTCGGTGAATTCCAGGGTCCGCAGTTTGCGCCACATTTCGCCGCTTTTGAGCATATAGCGGGGCAGCAGCCCCCCCTCAAAAACCCGGCCCCGGCGGCGGATGTCATCCAGAAACACCCGGTGAAAGGCATAGGTGCGCGGCTGGGGCAGGGCCACCCCGCTTTTGACGGCCTGTTCTTTCAGATAATCCATGACCCCGGCGATGTCGATCTCATTGGGGCAGCGGCTGGTGCAGGTCTCGCAGGCCGAGCACACCCACACCGTGCTGCAATTCAGCACCGCCTGTTTTTGCCCCATCTGCACCAGCCTGATCACCTGGTCGGGATAGATGTCCATGGCAAAGGTGACCGGGCAGCCGTTGGTGCACTTTTTACATTGGTAGCAGGCCGAGACTTTGATGCCGCTGGCCTGCTCCACCTGCTCCATAAAGCGCGCCTCGGGGCGGAGACTGGGGTTTGGGGGCGTCTCTTTTTTGTGTTCAGAATCTTTGTTCATCACTATTTCCCAGACAACTCCTCATAAGCCGTTAGCTCTCTTAAAAACCGGAGAAATTCGGTGGGGCGGGCCTTAAGTGCCCGCCGGAACTCCGGGCGGCCAGAGACGGCCGCCCCACCGCAATTAGCCTCCGGAGGAACTTTTCATAACAGGTTTCGCACCAAAAATCCCAACGAGCCGTCATTGTTAGACGATGAGCTTCAGCCATGCCTGGAATGCCATCCCCTGTAGCCGCAGGCTTCAGCCTGCGCCCAGAGCCTTTTTAGGCCGGAATCTTCCAGCGCCGCCTGAAGGCTGCGGCCACAAAAAACAGCTTTTGGCAAACAACTCGATATTATTCCTCCAGGATCAGGGCGTCGGCCACCACCTGCCAGATATACTTGACTTCCACGTCCAGCTTATAGGCCGGCCTGAGGTTCCGCATGATCTGATCCCGGCAGTTGGAGCAGCCCACCACCACCAACTCCGCGCCGGTGGCCTTGATGTCCTCCACTTTATAGCGGCCGTGTTCAGTCTTTTCGGCCTGGAAGGGCCCGGGCCAGTTGCCGGCCCCGGCGCCGCAGCAGTAGGCGTTCATGCGGTTGTGGGGCATCTCCCGGAAGTCCTTCATGTCAAAACAGAAACTCAGGATCTCCCGGGCCTTGTCAAAACAGTCGTCGCCCCAGTACAGACGCGGGCCCCGGCCATGTTTACAGGAGTCGTGCCAGGTGAAGATGCGGTCGGCGTGCACCGCCTTGTCCACCCGGATGCGCCCCTCCTTGAGAAATTTCAGCAGCACATCGAAGAAATAGACATAATCGTGGCCGGTGGCGGGGCCGAACTCATTTTTAAAGTATTTTTCCAGATTGATCCGGGTCCCCATGGAGGCCCCGCCGCAGTCCGGCAGAATCAAAGTTTTGGCCTGCAGGCGCTTCATATTCTCCACTTTGCGCCGGGCAATCTCTTTGCTGGCCTCGGCATTGGCGGTGAAAATCCCCCAATCCACCGACTCCCAGTTGGTGGAGGAGGTGGTCCAATCAGCCTGCGCGGCGTAGAAAATCTTCCACCACCACTTTAAATCCTCGTAATCGGCGAAGACCTCCTTGGAATTTTCAAAGAAGATGTAATCCGCGCCCACCTTATCCAAAGGAATTTCGAAGCCGGGGCATTCTTCCTCGGCCAATTCCTGGGCCAGATCCTCCAGGGTTTCCACGAAGTCTTCGGTGGGAATGCCCATGTTGTTGCCGGTCTTGAGACACATGTCCACGCCCTTGTGGAGCACGCCCGGCACCCGGTCCCGGGGCCTGAGAGCCTTGGCCCGGCCCCAGATATCGGTCAATTTGACCCCCATGGGGCATTCGGCCACGCAGCGGTAGCAGGCGGTGCAGATCCAGGGGAAGCGGGCCTCGATGAGTTCCTGCTCCAGGCCCAACAGGACCATGCGGATCGCCTTGCGGCAATCCAGGCGCTCGTCCCGGGTACTTTCCATGCCGGTCAGGGGACACCCGCCGGAACAAGTGCCGCAGGTAAAACAGGTGCTGACATGGGCTTCGGTAATTAAATCGGCAAAACGGCTGCCCTGAAGTTTCTTGGCAATGTTCATGAGATCCAACGTTTCCATCCGCTTCTCCTTATCGTGACCCGGCCGCCGGGTAGACCTGACGACACGGCCCTATCAGCTTTCGGACCCACGGGGAACACCACCCCCTATCCGGGATTTATGTAAAGCAAGGGTTGTACCAGGGCCGACCTGAAGTTAAATGGTAATATTATCGATGAGTTAAATGTAATGGCGGGAAGCTGCGGACGGTCGGGGAAGCCCTTTTGAGGGGGGAAGTAACCCGCGGCCGGGGGCGGTTAGAGATTATCTCTTTGATATTCCACTATTATTATGGAATTTGGGTAAGATTGCCCCAGATGCTACCAGTTTACTCGCAGATTGTACTTTTTGATCCGCTGCCCCAGGGTCTTGCGGTTGATGCCCAGGATGCGGGCCGCTTCCTGGCGCCTCCCCTTGGTGCGCCGCAGGATGAACTGGATGTAGCGCTTCTCCAGTTCCTCGAGGGTGTGGTCTTCGTCGGAAAAGACCTGAAACTCCCCCCGGCGCTGGGAGATGAAACTGGGCAGGTGCTCCGGCAGGATGACGTCGCCGTCTTCCAGGATGATGATCCGTTCCATGGTGTGCTCCAGTTCCCGGACGTTCCCCGGCCAGGAATAGGCGCACAGCATCTTCATGGCCCGACCGGAAATTTCTTTGGCCTGGCGGTTGGTTTTCTGGCTGTATTTATTGAGGAAATATTCGGCCAGCAGCGATATGTCCCCGGTCCGCTCCCTGAGCGGCGGCAGGTGGATGGGGATGACGCTCAGGCGGTAGTACAGGTCCTCCCGGAAGGAGCCCTCCTTGATGGCTTCGGTCAGGATCCGGTTGCTGGAGGCGATGATGCGGATATCCAGTTTGGTGCGCCGTTGGCTCCCCACCTTCATGAATTCCCGTTCCTGAATGACCCGCAGCAGCTTGGCCTGGATATTCAGGCTGAGGTTGGTGATTTCATCAAAGAAAAAGGTGCCGTGATTGGCCAGTTCGAAGAGCCCGTGTTTGGTCTGATGCGCGCCGGTGAAGGAGCCCTTGACATGGCCGAACAGTTCGCTTTCCAGCAGGGTCTCCACCAGGGCCGAGCAGTCCACCGGCACGAACTCCTTGTCGGCCCGGGGGCTGAGCTCATGAATGGCCCGGGCCACCAGTTCTTTGCCGGTGCCGCTCTCCCCGGTGAGCAGCACCGTGCTGTCGCTGGGCGCGGCCCGCCGGATTTTGGCGAACACCTGCTGCATGGCCGGGCTGTGGCCGATGATGGAAGCAATGCCCGGTTCTTCGGCTTCCTCCTCAGGGGCTGGAGTGGCGCGGGCCCCTTCCCGACGGGAGTCAAGGGCCTTTTTTACCAGGGTTTCCAACTCATCGATGCGGAAGGGCTTGGTCAGATAGTCCACCGCCCCCTGTTTCATGCACTCCACCGCGCCCTCGACATCGGGGTAGCCGGTAATCATGATAACCTGGGTGGCGGGATAGTCCCGGCGGATGGTTTTCAGCACTTCCTTGCCGTCCAGGCCGGGCATTTTGATATCCAGCAGGACCACCTCGGCCGGGTCCGCAGCCATCAGTTCCAGGGCTTGGGCCCCGTCGGTCGCGATCCTGACCTCCAGATTCTGCCCGGCCAACACCTGGGCGATGCCGCTGCGCACCACCGCTTCGTCATCCACCACCAAAATCCGGGGGGCCGCCTCAGGCTCGGGCATGATCGACTTCCTGGCGGCCCGACACCGCCGGGAACACCACCCGGAAGGTGGTGCCCACCCCCGGTTGGCTCTCCACCTGAACCGAGCCGCGGTGGGCCTCGACAATATTTTTGACAATGGCCAGACCCAGGCCGGTGCCGATGACCTGGCGGGTTTCGGGATGCTTGGCCCGGTAAAATTTATCGAAAATCTTGGGGATTTCCTCCGGGTCGATGCCGACGCCGGTGTCGCTCACCAGCACTTCCAGATAGTCGCCGTGGGAGACCACCGACACCCTGACCTCGCCGCCGTTGGGGGAATAATTGATGGCGTTGCACAACAGATTCATGAAGACCTCTTCCATGCTGCGCCGGTCCGCCTGGATGAGGGGCAGATCCGGGGGCAGGGCCAGGTGCAGGGCGATTTTTTGCTCCTGGGCCTTGGTCTCCAAAAATTGCACCAACTCGGTCAAAATTTCCCCCAGGGGCAAAGGCGCCTGCTCGAGCTGGCAGTGGCCGGCCTCCATCCGGGCCACGTTCAGCAATTCGTTGATCAGGTCCAGCAAACCCTGAATTTTGGCGTGCGCCCGGCTGAGCAACTCCCGCTGCTTGTCGGTGAGCTCCCCGGCCAGACCGTCCAGGATCACCGTATGCTGCATCTTGATGGCCGACAGGGGGGACCTGAGCTCATGGGACACCATGCGTACAAAGTCGTTTTTCATTTCATCCAGTTCTTTAAAATGGGTGATGTCATGAAAAACTGTAACAACTCCCAATAGTTGCATGTCAGGGCCAAAAAACGGAGCCGACAGCGCCCGGAGGTGGACCCGGCCCCGGCACAGTTCCTGGGAGATGCATCTATTATCCTTGTCAGGATCAATTAGTAAAGAGCGAATTGCTTCCCGGAGAGTGTCATCGTCGAGGTAAACGGCCAGGGGGCCGGGCTGGGGCAGGGGCGCGGCCACATCCAGAAGCTGCCCCAGGGCCGGATTGCTTAGCACCACCTCCAGGTCCCGATTGGTCACCATGACCCCGTCCACCATGCAGTTGATCAGGGTGTGGAGGCGGCTCTGTTCGGTGGCCAGGTTGTAGAGACTGCGGGCCTGCTCCTCCATTAATTCCCGGGTCTGGCGTTCCAGTCTCTGCTTTTCCAGGGCCCGCTTGACCACCAGGGTAAGATGATCCACCCGGAAGGGCTTGGTGACAAAGTCGTAGGCCCCTTTTTTCATACATTCCACCGCGTTGGCCACCGTGCCATGCCCGGTGATGATGATGATGGGCACATCCGGCCACCGGGCCCCGGCTTCCTCCAGCACGCTCAGGGCCCCCATCACCGGCATCTTCAGGTCGCAGAGGACAAGGTTGACGGGCTCGGCGTCCAGCACTGCCAGGGCCTCCTGGCCGTTGGTGGCGGTGGCCACCCGGTAGCCTTCCGGCTGCAGGATCAGGGCGCACCCGTCCCGGATCACTTTCTCATCATCAACCACCAATATGGTACACGGCTCCGACATGGTTAATCCTTCCGACGCCCGTGGCCGCCTGCGGTCTTTGGGTCGTCATCCCCCTCAGAGCGTTGCGTCCCGGAAATCCACTTCCATTTATGTGGCGGCAATACTTATAAAGGGGTTGTAAAAAGTCCCCCTTTGAAAAAGGGGGATTTAGGGGGATTTCTAAGGTGTTAGGTCAAATCCCCCCTCACCCCCCTTTAAAAAAGGGGGGGATTTGAGCCCCGTTGGCTCGTACAACCATGCTGGAAAAAATTATCATCACTGCGGCACAAACCCTAAAGCGAAAGATCATAATCCTCCCCGGCCTCGCCCGTGCTCAGCGCCGAACGGGGCAGTTCCGGCGCATCCAGGGGCAGTCGTATGGTAAAGCAGGCGCCGCCCCGGGGGGCGTTGCTCACCTCGATGCTGCCGCCATGGCGCTGAATGACCCCGTAGACCACCGCCAGACCCAGGCCGGTGCCCTTGCCCGGAGGCTTGGTGGTGAAAAACGGGTCAAAGATCTTGTCTCTGATTTGAGGGGGAATCCCCTCGCCGGTGTCCGTGAAGGTCAGGATCACCCCGTCGCCGGCGCGGTTGGGCCGGCTGGCGATGGTGATCCGCCCCCGGCTGCCCATGGCGTCCGCGGCGTTCAGCAACAGATTGGTGACCACCTGATGCAGCTGACCGGGATCGCCGATGATCTGGGGGAGCTGCGGGTCCAGCTGCAGGACAATCTCGATGTTATGAAACAAGGCCTGGTGCCTGACCAGGTCAACGCACCGCTGGATGGTGCTGTTGGGATCAAAAAGCGCTCTTTCGCCCAGGGATTGGCGGGAAAAATCCAGCAGCCGGGTGACGATTTTCTGGCAGCGCAGGGTCTGGGTGATGATTTCCTCCACATTCGGACGGCCCGGGTCCTTCTCCGCCAGATCCCGGAGCAGCAGTTCGGCGTAGATCAGGATACCGGCCAGGGGGTTGTTGATCTCGTGGGCCACCCCCGCGGCCAGTCGCCCCAGGGAGGCGATTTTTTCGGCCTGCATGAGCTGGGACTGGGTTTCCTCCAATTCCTGGCGCATGCGCAGGCTTTCGCGCAGGTCCGAGAAAATCCCCACGCTGCCCACCTGCTTGCCCCGTTCCCGGATAATGGCGGCCGAAAAACTGACCGGGATCTCCTCCCCGTCTCTGGCCACAAAGGTGATGCGGGTGTTTTTCAGCTTGTCCGGCGGGCCGAAATTATTGCTGCGCATGCGGCGCATCATCTCGCCGGCCACTTTCTTGGGATAAAACCGGTGCAGGACCTCCCGATGGCCGACGACCTCGGGGGCCTTATACCCCAAAATGCGCTCGGCCCCTTCATTAAAGATCAGGGGAACGCCCCGGTGATCCAACACCACAATGCCGTCCACCGAACACTGGATGATGTCGTGCAAAAATTTGTTGGCCTTGTGAAGCTCGCGCTTCATGCGGATGGAATCGCTCAGGTCCCGGAAGTAAATATAGGTGAGGACGCTTTTGCCGATACGGGAGACCGCCATGGAGGTCTCCAGGATGCGGCCCTTGGTGCGCAGGGTCCGGGGCTCATCCAGGGAACTGCAGAATTGCACCTCCCGGCGCAGATGCTTATCCACCGACGCGGTCAATTGCCGGGCGATTTTGGTGTGCAGGGGGCCCAGCACTTTCGTCAGTTTTTCGCCGATCAATTCATTTTTGTGCCGTCGCACCAACTCCGCGGCCTTGGAGTTGGCGAACAGGATCTGCTGATCCTCGTCCACCATCAGGATGCCTTCTTTGGTCAGCTCGGTGACCGTCAACACCTGCTTTTCGGCTTCCACCAGGGCGGTGATATCCCGGAAGGTCTCAAAGCCGCCGATGACCCGCCCCGCGGGGTCGGTGATGATGGACGCGGACACCACCACCGGAATTTCCCGGCCCTGGCGGTCCCGGACCACCTGGCGCAAGCCCGAAATGGGCATCCGGCGCTCCATGGACTGCTTGAGCACGCAGCCTTCGGTGTTGCACAGGGTGGTGTTGAGGATGCTGCCGCACCTCATCTTGCCCACCACCTCTTCCCGGCGGTAACCGGTGAGCCGCTCCAGAGGCTCATTAATGTGAGTGATGACCAGATCAGGGTTGACCATGAAGAAGGGCGTGGGAAAATGCTCGAGGATGCTGGACAGGGTGGCGGTCTGGAGTTGGGCCGCGGGATGGGCCAGCAGATCCGCCTGCACATCCCGGAGCACGATAAAACAGCCGGTGGGGCCCCCCTCCGGGCCGTGGATCGGCGTGGCGGTAATGGTGAGGGGAATGTCTCTGCCATCCGGATGCTTCAACGAAATGGGGATCCGGTTGAAGCCTTCGCCGTTGTGGAGGCAGCGCTCCACCCACCCGTAATCTTCCCAGCAGATCTGCGCTTCCGAAGCCCGGGTGCAAATCGGACAGGGGTCTCCCGGGTGCAGCTTGCCCCCGAAAAGCTTTTCCGCCTGACTGTTCAGAAACACCACCCGGCGGCGCCGGTCGGTGACCAATACCGGATCCGGGAAATCCATCAGGAGGGGCGACAACCACTCCGGCAGAATATCCCTGTCGGTCAGTTCGCCCCCGACCTCGGGGCCGGCTGGGTTACTGCCTGGGCAGAACTTCATAACCTGTTCCTTTTGCTTCCCTGATTCGGGAAGCTTGGAGAAGAGTTCGTATCGCTGCCTTGAAAAGTTTTTAGGTGGAACCGCCGCCCCCGGCGGTTCATTCGCCGGCGAGGGCGCCGGCGCTACATTCTTCAGGCTTTGCGGGTGGAACGCATCCTCATGAATAGCCGTTCTGAAAAATTCCTTAGGCAAACCCTATTCGGTAGGGCGGCCGTCCCTGGCCGCCCATGGTTCCGGCGGGCACGGAGGCCCGCCCCACCGGATATTCCGGGTTTAAGAGAACCAAGAGCTAATGAGTCCTCATCGAACAACCCGTGCGGATGTCCCTGCACTACAAGCAATTTCAAAACCCGAATCTTGACCAAATTGTCATTCTGAGCGCAGCGAAGAATCTCATATTTTTTAATAATTGAAACGCCTTGCTTCGCTCAGGGTGACAGAAAAAAGAGGTGTTGACAGATGCTCCAATGAGGTTTTTAAAATTTTCTTTCCAGTATCGATAAACGTTTTAGGAAATAAACGCCATCTTTGGCAGTCACTGCTTATCCCCGTCCCGGCTCTGCACCGGTCGGCAGTCAGGGACCTCAAAGGTTTGTTCCAGCACCCGCACCGCGGCATTAAATTCCTGTTGTTTAATCATAACTGAAATGGAAGACACCGTACAACTCAGGCCCAGGAGGGTCACCGGCGCCTGCTCCAGGGCCTCCACCAGGGTTTGGCCGATGCCGTAGCGGTCGCCGAAATGGGGGCCGTGGACAAAAATCGCCGCCGCCGGGGTCGTAAGGCGGGCAGGCAACCCCGGGAGATGGGAACTGAGAAGCTGCTCTATCTCGGCAGACCGCTGTGCGGCCGGGGCCTCGGCGCGCACCCCGAAGGCAACGCGCAGTTCATTTTTTTCAAGGGCCGGCAGGGCTACCAGAAAGGGCAGCCGAAAGCCCCGCCCCCCCATGTCCACCAGCGCGCCCCCTAATTCTTCCAGGGCCCGGGACGAGGGAATGGATACCTCCCAGAGGTCTATGTCGAGATCCTGCACCAGGCAATAGATTTTAATGACCTTTTCCTGATACTGGGCCACCACCGCCCGCACCAGCTCCTGCGGAGGCAGTTGGGCCGAGTAAAATTCGGCCGGCGAGTCATAGGTGGGAAAGTGGAATTCCTTGAATAATCGGTGAATCGCCCGCTTTTTGCTGCCTAAAGAGATAACCCCGGAGATGGCAGACGGCGAACTGGCCAGACCGTGGACCCTTACCCGGGCGCGGGCCAGGCTGTGGAGAAAATGACCGGTAATTTCAGGATGTTGGTCGTGGGGATACAGGGAAACAATGCAGGTTTCGCCAAAAAACCGGCACCGGCCGCGGCCGCCCTGACAGGTTTCCACCAGGGTGTGGCTGCCGGCCCCGGCCTCGAGTTCGGTGCAAAAAACCGTGCTGCTGTCCCGACCCTGGCCGCCGGCCAGATGGGTCAGGAAGGTAAGGTTGATCTTTTGTTGGGCCAAAGGAGCGCAGATGTCCGCCCCCAGGCGGGTCTCGGCCCCCGGGAAGGAGGATGCCACGCAGGCACCCTCCTCCACGACTTTAAGGCCCCCGATCTTCTGCTTCTTGATGGTTTTCTCCAATTTCCCATGCCTGGCGACCGCTCAGCGACCAATCAATCGTTCCACCGCCTCGGCCAGAGTGGCGGCGTCCACCGGCTTGGCCACGTAGTCTTCCGCTTCGGTGGTCATGCCTTCGTAGTGGCTGTAGGTGGTGGTGGGCACCGCTTCGCCCACCGCGGTCAAAAGCATGATGGGGATGTCCTTGGTCCAGGTATTGGCCTTTAATTCCTTGCAGAATTCGTAGCCGCTCTTTTTGGGCATCATGACATCCAGCACCAACAGATCCGGGCGGCGCTTCTTGATGGAGGCCTCGCCCTCGAAGGCGTCGTAGGCCTTGCCCACTTCATAGCCCCGGTTCTCCAACAGCATGGACACGGTTTCGACGAAATCAGGATCGTCGTCCACGATCAGGATATATTCTTTTGCCATGGTTTGTCTCCTTTTTGTGGTTCTGGTTTAGGGTTTATTCAGCCAAGCGCTGTCAGTTTCCTCTCACTCCGATGGTATGCGGTTTTGAGTCTTAGTTCAAGTAGTTGTTCAAGAATCTACCCGCCTGACCACCCGTTTGTCCCTTCCCCCTGGTGGGGGAGGTCGGATCCACGTGATTCAGGGTGAAATGCCGGTGTGTTATCTGTCCGGCCTCTGTCTCGCGTCCCTCTTTCCGCGGCGGGGAAGTTTCAGGTTGACAACGGCTCAGTTTACCTGTGGCCGTGGATATAATCCAGCCCTTTCGACGATTTCCGGGACCTTTTCTTCCCATTCAATGGCCATGATGTGAAATCCCCGGACGCCTTCCTCCTGTTTCAACTCCTCGATCTGCTCGATGGCCAGTTTGATGCCTTCCTCGGCCTGCTTCTCCTTGGGCACGCCGCCCATGCGGCTGATGATCTCATCGGGCACTTCGATGCCCGGCACCCGGTTTTTCATGTAGCGGGCCATGCCCACGTTCTTCATGGGGGTGATCCCGGCCATGATGGCCACCTTCTCGAGGAGTCCCCGGTCCCGGGCGATTTTCAGCCAGAGCTTGAATTTGTCCATGTTGTAGATGCACTGGGTCTGGATGAACTGGGCCCCCGCGGCCACCTTTTTGGCCAGGCGGGGGACCCGGATTTCAAAGGGGTCGGCAAAGGGGTTGGCCGCGGCGCCGATGAACATCTGGGGCCGGTGCTCAAACTGGTGGCCCCCCAGCAGTCGGCCTTCATCACGCATCAGCCGCACCGTCTGCAGCAGCTGGGTGGAATCCAGGTCAAAGACGTTCACCGCGTTGGGATGGTCCCCGAAGTGGTTATGATCGCCGGTGAGACACAGGATATTGTTGATGCCGAAGGACGCGGCCCCCAGGATATCGCTCTGCAGGGCGATGCGGTTGCGGTCCCGGGTGACCATCTGGAGCACCGGCTCAAGCCCCATGAGCTTGATGCGGATGCAGGCCGCCAGGCTGCACAGGCGGGTCACCGAGGTCTGGTTGTCGGTGACGTTCACCGCGTCCACGTGGTCTTTGATCAACTTGGCCTTATGCTCGATGATGGCGCCGTCGCAACTGCGGGGCGGCCCGACCTCGGAGGTGACGGCCAGGTGGCCGGCGTCCAGGATTTTTTGCAGTCTGCTCGGGGTGGTGGCGCTCATATCTGTAAATCCTCTCTGACGATTTTGCGGGGTCCGCCGTCGCGGCTGCTGGCCCAATCCTTGGGGTCCACCGGCTGTTCGAAGCGGTCCAGCTGCCCCAGAGTTTTCAGACGTTCATATATCAGGTGCCAGCCGCAGTCGATGTCGGCGTTGACCTCGCATTTGCCCTTTTCCGAGCCGCCGCAGGGGCCGTTCAGCATCCGCTTGGAGCAGCGGGCGATGGGGCAGACGCCGCCGGTGCTGGCCAGGATGCATTTGCCGCAGGCCTGGCAGCGCTCGGCATACACCCCCCGGTCCAGGTCCACCCCCATGAAGCAGGTGTCCACCCCGGGATAGACGATTTTGTCGTGGTATCTCTCCGCCAGAAACTGCACCCCGCAGCCGCAGGCCAGGGACACCACCGCCTCATACCCGTCGATCCGGTCCTTGAGTTCGTCCAGGTACTCCTTGTCACACTGGCGGGTCAGGGTGGCCTCGTCGATGTCCACCCGCTTATCCGCCTGGGTGAAGTAAAGCCTGAGCGCCGAGCCCAGCACCTTCACCTCTTTTAAGCCCCCGGCCTCACAGACGGTGACGCAGCCGTCACAACCCACAATCAGTACCTTGTTAAAATCTTTGACCAGGTCAATGATTTCCTCCAAGGGTTTCGGCACCGCTTTTATCATGCTGCTTCCTCCACAGTCGGCCTGACGGCCTTTTCCCTGGCAACTCTGATGGGGCTGGGCCCCAGTTCCAGAACCTTGGCATAGATATCCCGGGCGATCTCGGCGAACCGGGTGCCCTGGCCGGCCGACAGGTTGTACATTTCCAGACGCCCGCCGTTGACGCCCACTTTATCCAGAATATCCTTCACCCGCTGGACCCGTTTCTTGGCCCGCAGATTGCCCACCTGATAGTGGCAGTCCCCTTCCAGGCAGCCGGCCACCATGACCCCGTCGGCCCCCTGCTCGAAGGCCAGCAGCAGATGCACAATGTCCACCTTGCCGGTGCAGGGCACCTTGATAATCTCGATATTCGTCGGGTATTGCAGTCTCATCGAACCTGCCAGGTCCGCAGCGGAATACGCTCAGTAACTGCAACAGAAAGCCAGAATCTTCGGTTCAAAGTTCGTCATGCCAATGCTCCTTAAAAGACTGCCCTGATTTTGGCGGCCAGTTGATCGTCCTCATAATGGGACAACTGAATTACCTTGGCCGGACATTCCGAGGCGCAGGTGCCGCATCCCTGGCACAAGGCCACGTTGATCTCGGACACATTTTCTTCATTGATCTGGGGCACCCCGTAGGGACAGGTCTTGACGCACACCAGGCAGGCGGCGCAGCGGCTCTGATCCACAAACGCGGTGACCCCGCTGATGGTCTGGTTGACGTCGGCCAGAAACGCCCCGGCCCGGGACGCCGCGGCCATGGCCTGGGCGATGCTCTCGCTGATCAGCTTGGGGCTGTGGGCCAGGCCGCAGAGGAACACCCCCTCCGAGGAGAAATCCACCGGCCGCAGCTTGGCGTGGGCCTCGATGAAAAAGCCGTCCGCATTCCGGGGAACCTTCAACAGCGTCGCCAATTCCTCGGTGTCCGCCGCCCGGGTGCCGGCGCTCAGGACCACCGCGTCCACCGGCAAGGTCACCGGCATCTGCAGGACATGGTCGGTGAAGGTGACGCTCAGGCCGCCATCCTCTTGCTTCACCCGGGGCGGGTTGTCCAGATCATAGCGGGAGAAAATGACCCCTTTATTGCGGGCTTCGAGGTAGTAATCCTCCAGAAACCCGTACATGCGCATATCCCGGTAGAGGATGATGATTTCCATCTCGGGATTGAGTGCTTTCAAGTGCAAGGCGTGCTTCACCGCGCCCTGGCAGCAGATGCGGCTGCAGTTGGGGCTGTCCGGGGTGCGGGAGCCCACGCACTGGACCATCACCACCCGGTTCCAGGCGGCCGCGGTCTGGCTCTTTTTGAGCTTCTGCCCCAATTCCATGAGAGTCATGACCCGGTCGTCTTCGCCGTAGAGATACTCGGTGGGTCGATATTCCTGGCCCCCGGTGGCCACGATGGTGGCCCCGTGGTCGATCTTGCGCTCGTACATCCCCGGCCCCACCAGAACTTCCGTGGTGAAGTTGCCTTTGTAGCCGCTGAAGCCCACCACCAGCGCCTGAGTCAAAACCTGGAGGTTGTCGTGGGCCTGCACCCGGTCGATGAGCCGGGTGAGAAATTTCTGGACGTCTTTGCCTTCGATGGTGTGTTCCAGGAGGCGGGCGTTGCCCCCCAGGTCCTTTTCTTTTTCAATAATAATGGTTTCAAAACCCTGGTCGGCCAGATTGAGGGCCGCCACCAGGCCGGCGATGCCGCCGCCGATGACCAGGGCCCGCTGGGTGATCTCGAGGGGCTTTTCCATGAGGGGCTTCAAGAGCGCCGCCCGGGCCACCGCCATGCGCACCAGGTCCCTGGCTTTGGCTGTGGCTCTTTCCGGCTGCTTCATGTGCACCCAGGAGTCTTGATTGCGGATGTTGGCCATTTCAAACAGATACTTGTTCAGGCCCACATCGATGAGCGTCTCCCGGAACATGGGCTCATGGGTGAGCGGCGTGCAGGCCGCCACCACCACCCGGTTGAGCTTGTGTTCATCGATGACGCTGGAAATTTTTACCTGGGTGTCCTGGGAGCAGGTGTAGAGATTGTCCTCCACGTGCACCACGTTAGGCAGACTGCGGGCATACTCCCGCACCCCGGGGACGTCCACGATGCCGCCGATGTTGATGCCGCAGTTGCACACGAAGACCCCGATGCGCGGCTCTTCCTCGCTCACCTCCCGCTGGGGCGGCGCTTCCCTGGTTTTGGTCCGGGTCCAGCGGGCCTCGCTCAGCGCGGCGCTGCAGGCCGCGGCCGCGGCCGAGGCCTCCATCACCGATTGGGGAATGTCCTTGGGGCACTGGAAGGTGCCGCACACATAGACCCCCGGCCGGCTGGCGGCCACCGGCTGGAACGGCTCGGTTTTGGCGAAGCTGTGGCGGTTCAGGTCGATGTTCAGGCGCCGGGCCAGGTCTTTCACCGATTCGCTCACCTGAAAGCCGGCGGACAGCACCACCATGTCGAAGACTTCGGATTTCTTTTCGCCCTTCTCAGTCGCATAATCGATGCGCAGATCACTTTCGCCCTCGGGCTCGATGGTGTGGATCCGGGAGCGGATGAAGCGCACCCCGTGCTCATTTTTGGCCCGATTGTAGTAGTGCTCAAAATCCTTGCCGTAGGTGCGCATGTCCATAAAGAAAATCGCCGTGTCCAGGTCATGGTGCGCATGCTCCTTGGCGATCACCGCCTCCTTGATGGCGTACATGCAGCAGACCGCCGAGCAGTAGGAATTGGTCTTGACGTCCCGGGAGCCCACGCACTGCAGCCAGGCGATCTTTTTGGGTTCCTCCCGGTCATAGGGCCGCATGAGGTGCCCCCGGTAGGGCCCGGAGGCGCTCAGGATGCGCTCAAATTCCAGGCTGGTGACCACGTTGGGATGCTGGGCGTACAGGTAGGTGGGCAGCCGGGTGGGATCGAAGACTTCGTTCCCCACGGTCAGGACCACCGCGCCCACCTCAATCTCCCGCTCCCGGGCGGCGTCGTCATATTGTATGGCCCTGGCCAGACAGACCTGGCCGCACAGGCCGCAGCCGATGCAGGCGTTGCGGTCGATGGCGTAGGCCAGGGGCACGGCTTGGGGATACCTGATATAGGTGGCTTCGCGCTGGTCCAGGCCGGCGTTGAATTCGTTCACCGCCCGGACCGGGCACACCTTGCGGCAGTCCCCGCAGCCGGTGCACTTCACCGGATCGATGTACCGGGGCCGGATGTGCAGCTGGGCCCGGAAATTGCCCAGTTCGCCCTCCAGGGCCACGAGGTCGGTGTCCGGCAGGACCTCGATATTCAAATGCCGCCCGACCTCCACCAATTTGGGCGAAATGATGCACATGGAGCAGTCGTTGGTGGGAAAGGTCTTGTCTAGCTGGGCCATGATGCCGCCGATGGTCGGGGACTTGTCGGTCAGATAGACATAGTAGCCGGAACCGGCCAGATCCAGGGAGGCCTGCATCCCGGCCACCCCGGCCCCCACCACCAGCACTGCGCCGATTTTGTCAGTATCTTGCTTAGTTGCCATGGAATTCCTCATGAACCCTATTTAGAGAACCCGCTCCGCTTTCCATCATGAAACCGGGGTTTCTTTGTTAAGCCGAAAGCAGGGTAAATTTCGGGCTGCTACCCTCGTAGCCCAGCAGATCCGCCTGGCCGGTTCTTTCCAGATCATTCAGGCGCCGGGACACGCAATACACCGGCAGCCCGGTCCTCATGGCCATCTGGCGCACCGTTTGCGGTCCTTCCTGCAAGGCCTCCACCAACAGGGCCTTTTCATATTCCTGTTGGGCGCAGCGGCGCAGCAGATCCTGAAAATCCGCCGCTTCCAGCCGGTCCCCATAGACGTTGGCCTTCTCGGTCATCTGCCGGTCCACCCCCATGAGCCACCGCAGCTGCGACGAGTTCAAAGCCCGCTGCACCGCGGCCAGGGGCAACTGCCAGCGGCTGCCCCGAAGCGCTCCCAACCCCCGCACCAGTTCGGTCAGTTCGGTGACTGTGTCCGCGAAAATCTGCCCCTCCGCGGCGCTGACCCACCTGAGCTGCAGCCGGTCTTTGCCGAGGCCGGCGATCTCCAGCATCTGCCCCACCAACTGCATGCGCCGGGCCGTGTGGTGATTGCCTTCCAGATAGTGGCAGTCGCCGAAATGGCAGCCGAACACGAACACCGCGTCAAAGCCGCTCTTGAGCCCCTCAATGATATGCACCGGGTCCACCCGCCCGGAACACATGGTGCGGATGATCCTGATGTTGGAGGGATATTGAAACCGGGAAACCCCGGCCAGGTCGGCCCCGGCATAGGAGCACCAGTTGCACAGGAAGGCCAGGATTTTCGGTTCGAATGAATAGTCCATGTTCATCTCCCTCAATAATCTATATCGCCCGCGCCTGGCCGCCGGCGTGAATCGCCGCCACAATCTGCCGGTCGCGGAAATGCATCATGTCAATGGCCCGCTGCGGACAGGCCGCCGAGCACACCCCGCAGCCCTTGCAGGCCGCGGTGATATTCTCGGCCCGGTAGCCCTTGCCCGTCACCTGGTTCAACCGGATGGCGTTGAAGGGGCAGGAGGCCTCGCACAGGCCGCAGCCGATGCAGAGTAATTCATCCACCACCGACACGATGGGATCCACCTCGACATAGCCCTTGGTCAGGACAGTGGCAGCCCGGGCCGCGGCCGCCTGGGCCTGGGCGATGGACTCCTCGATGGGCTTGGGATAATGGGCCAGCCCGCAGACGAACACCCCGTCGGTGGCAAAATCCACCGGCCGGAGCTTCATGTGGGCCTCCAGGAAGAAGCCGTCGTGATTGAGGGGCACCTTGAAAAACTTGGCCAGGGTGTCCAGACCCTTGGGAATGATGGCGGTGGCCAGGTTCAGGTAATCCACCGGGATTTTCAAGGGGCGCTCCAGGATATGATCCGTGACCGTGATCAGCAGCTTCTCCCGGCCGTTGATGGTGGCGCTCTCCACCTTCGGCTTGTCCTCCAGCCGATAGCGGATGAACACCACTCCCATTTCCCGGGCCTGACGGTACAGATGCTCCCTCGGGCCGTAGGTGCGCAGATCACGATACAGGATGTAAACCTGCAGCTCCGGGTTTTGCTTTTTAAGAGCAATGGCCTGGGACACCGAACCGGTGCAGCAGATCTTGGAGCAGTAGGGCCGCTCCGGCTCCCGGGAGCCCACGCACTGGATAAAGGCCACGGCTTCGGCCTCGGCTAAAAGCTGGGGGTTTTCCACAAAGCGCTTTTCCAGATCATGCCAGCGGGTCACCCGGTCGTTGTCGCCATACAGGTATTCCTTGGGCTTCAGGGAATGAGCCCCGGTGGCCAAAATGGCCGCGCCGTGCTGGATGTGGTGTTCATGCCCCCGGCACTGCACCGTGGTCTCAAAATTGCCCACAAAGCCTTTGACCTGGGTGACCTGGGCCCCGGTGAGCACTTCGATCTGGTCGTGGTTCTGGACCCGCCGGCTCAGGTCAAACAAGTAGGCGCCCACGTCCTCGCCCTTCCAGGTGTGGCCGACCTTGCGGGCGTGACCGCCCAGCTCGTCCTTTTCTTCCACGAGATAAGTGAACAGCCCCTGGTCCGCCAGGTTCAGGGCCGCGGTCATGCCGGCCAGCCCGCCCCCGATGACCAGGGCGTTCTGGCTGATCTCCAGATGCACCGGCTGCAAGGGCTCCAACAGGGCCGCCTTGGCCACCGCCATGCGCACCAGGTCCTTGGCCTTTTCGGTGGCCAACTCCGGCTCCTGCTGATGCACCCAGGAATCCTGGTCGCGGATATTGGCAAATTCAAACAGATAAGGATTCAGCCCCGCTTCCCGGATGGTTTCCTGGAACAGGGGCTCATGCGTCCGGGGCGTGCAGGCCGCCACCACCACCCGATTCAGCTGGTTTTCCTTGATGGCCTCGGTGATCAGCTTCTGGGTGTCTTCACTGCAACTGAACAGATTGTCGGCCACGTAGGCCACGTTCGGCAGGGTTTGGGCATATTCCCGCACCCCCGGCACATCCACCACCCCGGCGATGTTGATGCCGCAGTGGCACACAAACACGCCGACCCGGGGCTCCTGCTCCCACACCGGCATTTCCGGCGGATAGGTCTTTTCCCGGACCATGGTCCGGCGGGCCGGGGCCAAGAGCGAGGATGACACCGCCGAGGCCGCCGAGGCCTCCATGACCGCATAGGGGATGTCCTTGGGGCCGGCCATGGCGCCGCACACGTAAATGCCGGGCCGGGAGCTGGCCACCGGCGCAAAGGAGCCGGTCTCCACAAAGCCGTCCCCGTCCAGGGCCACCCCCACCGTATCGGCCAGACGCCGCAGGTCCTCGCCCACCTCCAGACCGATGGACAGGACCACCAGGTCAAAAACTTCGCTCTTCTTGTCGCCGTTTTCCTCCACCCATTCCAGCTTGAGGTCCTGGGAATCCGGGCCGGCCGGCGTGATGCTGTGGATCCGGGAGCGGATGAAGCGCACCCCGGCTTCGTTTTGGGCCCGGTTATAGTAGCGCTCGAAATCCTTGCCATAGGTGCGCATGTCCATGAAGAAAATCGCGGTGTCCAGGTCGGCGCCGGCGTGCTCCTTGGCAATCACCGCCTCCTTGATGGCGTACATGCAGCAGACCCCGGAGCAGTAGCCGTGCGCGCCGGGCCGGGTGTCCCGGGAGCCGACGCACTGCAGCCAGGCGATCTTCTTGGGGGCCCGATGGTCGGAGGGGCGCACCAGGTGGCCCTCAAAGGGCCCCGTGGCGCTCAGGATGCGCTCAAACTCCAGGCTGGTGACGACGTTCGGATATGTGCCGTAGCCGTAGCTCTCATAGATATGCGGGTCAAAGGCCTTAAATCCGGGGGCCAGGATGACCGCGCCCACCTCCAGTTCCACGGCCTCGGGCTTTTGGCTGTGGTCCACGGCCTCGGCCTTACAGGCCGCCACGCACTCCATACACTCGGAGCACACGCCGCAGTTGATGCAGCGGGCCGCTTCAGCCTGGGCCTGGGCCTCGGTGAACCCCAGGGCGATTTCATCGAAACAGGCGCAGGTGTGCTCCGGCGGTAGGGTTTGCATGACCTCCCGAGGCCGGCCCTCCTCATCCCGAGGAAGTTCCCGCCAGCGCTCATGGGCCTCTTGGCCCAGCACCCGGCCTTCCGCCAGGTCAGCGCCGCGCAGGTAGCGGTCAATGGACTCCGCGGCTTCGATGCCGCCTCCCACCGCTTCGATGGCAATCCAGGGGCCGGAGTGCACGTCGCCTGCGGCAAAGACCCCGGGCCGGGAGGTCTGATACGTGGTTTCGTCCACTTCGATGGTGCCCCATTTGCTGACCTTGACGTCCCAGTCCGCCAGGGCTCCCAGGGCCGCCTCCTGGCCGATGGCCGGCACCACCATGTCCACCGGCAGCTCAAATTCAGCCCCGGGGATGGGCACCGGCTTCCGGCGCCCGGACGCGTCCGGTTCGCCCAGCTCCATTTTCTGGCACACCAGGCCCATAACCTTGCCGTCGCCGCCGGTGACCACCTTGAGGGGCGCGGCGAGATAGATGATCTTCACGCCTTCGCACAGGGCCTGCTCGATTTCGTGGTGGAACGCCGGCATTTCTTCCCGGGAGCGGCGGTAGACGATGGTCACCTCAGAGCCCAGACGCCGGGCGGTGCAGGCCACGTCAATGGCCACGTTGCCGCCGCCGATGACGGCCAGGCGCTGGCCCACGGTGAAGGGCTCGCCCAAATTTTTCTTTTTCAAAAATTCCACACCCTGGATGACGCCCTCCGCCTCTTCCTGGGGGATGCCCAGGGGCTTGCCCACGTGACAGCCCAAGCCGAGGAACACCGCCTGAAAGCTCTGGTCAAACAGCTCATCCAGGGTAAAATCCCGGCCCAGAGCGGTGTTGGTCCGGAGTTCCACCCCATAGCGCAGAATATTGTCGATTTCCCGGTCCAAAATCTCCTTGGGCAGGCGGTAGTCGGGGATGCCCACCCGCAGCATGCCGCCGGGCTGGTCCAGGGACTCGAACATGGTGGGCCGGTAGCCTTTCAGGGCCAGGTGATAGGCGCAGGCCAAGCCCGCGGGCCCGCTGCCGATGATGGCCACCTTTTCCGGCCTCACCGCCACCGGAGGCGGCGAAAATGCGGATAAATCCACCTGGTCCGCGGCAAAGCGTTTGAGGGAGCAAATAGCCACGGCCTCGTCCATCTCTTGCCGCCGGCATTTGTCTTCGCAAGGATGGGGGCAGATGCGGCCCAGGACACCGGGCAACGGCAGGCGCTCCATAATGAGCCGCACCGCTTCCTTGTACTTGCCCATTTTGATGAGCTGCACATAGCCCTGTACGTTGATTTCCGCCGGACAGGTCAGGGTGCAGGGGGCCCGATCCAGCTTCTTGATGGCGAAGGCCGCGGGAATGGCCTGGGGATAGAGACGATAGGCGGCTTTCCAGTCGGCCAGGCCGGCGTTGAATTCATCGGGCATGAGCACCGGGCAGACCTTGGTGCAGTCGCCGCAGCCGGTGCACTTGGCCAGGTCGATATAGCGGGGCTTCTTGGTCAGGGCCACTTTGAACGCGCCCGGCTCGCCGCTGATGCCGGTGACCATGCTCAGGGTGTGGATCTGAACGTTCAGATGCCGCCCGCATTCCACCAGTTTGGGCGACAGGATGCACATGGAGCAGTCATTGGTGGGAAAGGTCTTGTCCAGTTGGGCCATGACCCCGCCGATGGCGGGAGAATTCTCCACCAGATGGACAAAAAAGCCGGTGTTGGCCAGATCCAGGGCGGCCTGGACGCCGGCGATGCCGCCGCCCACCACCATGACCGCGCCCACTGGATTGCCGTTGCCACCACTTTTGGGGTTTTTGCTGACGTTGTTTTTTTCGGCTGACATAATTTTTTCCCTGATATGAGTCGTAACCGGGAGGGCCTACACCCGGGCCGCGGACAGCATGGCCGGCAGCCGGTCTTCCCACCCGAGGGTGGAGATCATCACCCCGCTGTAGCCTTCGTTTTTTAAGGCGGCGATCAGTTCCGCGGCGATCTGGATGCACTCCCGCACCCGCTCCGAGGCCTTCTGAATACGGTCGATGAGCCCCGCCGGAATGTGGATCTGGTCGAGATGGCGGTCGATATAGCGGGCCATACCCACAGATTTAAGCAGCATCACCGTGGGGATGATCGTAGCCGGGCGGCTGCCCAGGACCTTGCGGAACTGATCCAGCACGTCCAGATCAAAAATCGGGGTGGTAATAAAAAATTGGGCGCCCGCGGCCATTTTCTTGTCTAAATCGGCCAGTTCGGCGTCCAGGGCGCCGCCGCTTTTGCCCACGTTGACCTGCGCGCCCACCAGAAAGCGGGGCGCCCCCCTGAGTTCAATGCCCGCCAGATCCCGGCCGGACTGCAGGGTTTGGATGGCCCCCAGCAACTCCAGGATATCCAGGTCGTTCACTGCCCGGGCCTGATGATGGTCCCCGAAACTGATGTCTTCGCCGCCCACCGCCATGACATTGGGGATTCCCAGGGCCTGGGCCGCCAGGAGATCAGCCTGCAGCGCCAGGCGGTTGCGGTCCCGGCAGCAGACCTGCATCACCGTTTCCAGGCCCAGGTTTTGCAGCAGCAGCGCAGCCCCGAGCGAGCTCATCTTCATCACCGCGTTGCTCATCTCAGGGACCACAAAGGCGTCCACCCTCCCCTTGACATTGGTGGCGTTGGCCGCCAGGGAGGATACGTCCGTGCCTTTGGGCGGCTCCATCTCCGCCAGAATGATGAACTTCTTGAATTCAAGTTTTTCTTGTAAATGCATCCGCTTTCCCTCCGGAATATGACCGCATCAGGGCATTGGCAATGGCCAGCATCAGTTCGTCAATGCCAAAGGACTTCACGTGGTAATAAAAAATTCCCTTGCGCCTTATCCGACTTTCCTGTTCCGGGTTATTTTCATCAGCCGTGACGATGATGGGAAGTTTGCGATAAAGACCCTTGATGATGGAAATGGCGTCGTACCCCAGGCTCTCGGGCAGGGAGACGTCCATCACCAGCACATTGACTTTCTCGGTCTGCAGGGTCATCAGCACATCGGTGATGCTGTCGACCTTGATGCAGTGGTGGCCGTTTTCGATCAGCCAGGATTGCAGGCAGTCAGCCAGTTCTCGGCCATGTTCGGCGATCAAAAGGGTTCCACACTGTTCCATTATCACGGTCTCTTGGGGATTGAGGGGGCGGCCGCGCCGGCGCACCCCGGGGTTTCGACAGCAATCCTTTAAGCAAGGCATGTGCCCAAACCGCCAAAGTGCGAGATTTCGCAGGGTTGAGGGGATTTCGGCCGATGGCCCGGGAGTTTTTCGGACCGGACTGGCGAGGCAAAGTTACCGAGGAGAATAACGCTGTTTGATTAACTATTTAATTATATTAGATTTTTTTAATAATGAGTAAAAATGACTCATTTGTGACCAGGTTACCCGTTTTCATCGGCGTAAAAAAGGGGCTGCGCAGGAAGTCGACGCCCAGGGGATAACCGGCAAAAATCAACCACCTGGGGGCCTCGACCGATTCGCCGCACCTGACCCACGCAACCCGCAGGAATAACTCTGCCCGGCTGCTGAATGGACAGATTCAGGGGAAATTATGCTATCCTGTCTCCGTTCCCCGGCGGCGGCCAAGTCTGCCGCCTCATCCCGGCGAGGGATCAACCTAAAAATTTTCAGGGGGTAAGGCAAGTGGCGGAAAAGCCCATCTCAGAACAGGGAAAAACGGCCCCGGAAATTTCAGATGAGGATATTTTCGCGGCCATGAAGGAGATCCCCGGATATCTGGACATCACCCCCGGCGACTTTAAAGAGGTTTACGTCCTGGCTTACCGACAGGCCCAGGAGCGTCTGCTGCGCCAGGTGACCGCCGGGGAGATCATGACCCGGGAGGTGGCCTGGGTAACGGTTGACACCCCTTTGCAGGAGGTGGCGGCCCTCATGGCTCAACGGGGCGTGGCCGGGGTGCCGGTGCTGGACGGCGCCGAACGGGTGGTGGGGGTCATTTCTGAAAAGGATTTCCTCCGGAGCATGAGCAGCCAGGGGATGACGAGTTTCATGGCGGTGGTGGCGGAATGCCTGCGGGACAAAGGCTGTAAGGCCGTTGCCATCCGGGGGCGGCGGGCTGCTGATCTGATGAGTTCCCCCGCGGTTACCATTACGGAGGACACGCCGGTGAAAGAGATTATCAAACTATTCAGAGAAACATCCATCAACCGGGCCCCGGTGCTGAATGCCCGGGGCCGCCTGGCGGGCATCGTCTCCCGGGGAGATCTCCTGGACCTTGATCCCGGCCAAACCGGGGGCGCCTCATGAGTTATTTCAGAAAAATGCGGGGAGCCGCCACCAGCCCGCCCGGGGTGGGATTGGCGGAGATTGCCTGGTCCTGGCTGGGCGCCTTTCTGGGCATAATTGCGGTGGCCTACCTTAATTACCAAATTCTCAGCGGCACCGCTCTGATTATGCTGATCGGTTCATTCGGCGCCTCCGCGGTGCTGATCTACGGCGCCATCAAAAGCCCCCTGGCCCAGCCCCGGAATCTCCTGGGCGGCCATGTCATCTCCGCCCTCATCGGCGTGTCCGCGTATCAACTGCTCCCTGACACCCCCTGGCTGGCCGCCCCCCTGGCGGTGGCCACCGCCATCGCAGTGATGCACGCCACCCGCACCTTGCACCCCCCCGGAGGCGCCACAGCCCTGATCGCGGTCATCGGGGACGCCAAGATTCATGCCCTGGGGTTCTGGTACGCCCTGGCGCCCGCGGGCCTGGGCGCGCTCATCATGTTGGCGGTGGCCCTGCTGATCAACAATATTCCCCAAACCAGAAGGTACCCGGAATATTGGTTCTGAAAAATTGGGCTGGTGTTACGAAAAGTGCTTCCGGAGGCCACATTCCGGTAGGGCGGCCGTCCCCGGCCGCCTATTGTTACGGCGGGCACGGAGGCCCGCCCCACCGAATTTTTCCTGGTCTTGAGAGAGCCGCAGGCTCATGAGCGACTGTTATGAAAAATTTTTTGTGTGGAACCGCCGCCCTCGGCGGTTCAAACGCCGGCGAGGGCGCCGACGCCACATTTTTCAAACTTTGTTCTCGTTCCCAAGTTGCACCTGGGAAGGAAATTTGAAGTCCAAGCTCAGCTTGGACGCCCAATTCACCATTCCCCAGCAAAGCTTGAGAGCGAGACTGGGAAAGGTCTGGAAACAAGCCAAAAGATAAGGGAGGTAGGGGTTTTTTGGCGCTTCGCGTTCCCATCACCCGGTGGCACAGGTTTTCAACCTGTGCCTGCACAGGCGGGACGCCTGTGCCACCAGGCTTATCGACTTATGAAGAGAATGCCGGGTGCACCAGCTTCTCAATGGGCGGCCCGTGGCCGCCATCATCGGCGTGCACGGCACGCCCTATGCGACTGCTTTGAAACAAGGCATGGATAATTTTGCCCAACCCCGATGATGGCAAATGTGGAGCAGGCGCACTCGCCCGCTCTTTGAAAAGAACAGCCGGGGGCGGCTGTTCTAAATGTTTTCCTCGGCCGGTTCTCCGGGTTCATCTGCACCGACAGCGAAGCGCACCCGCTCCCCGAGTCCGATGGACACCAGGAGCTCGTTGGTGCGGCCCACCAGGCGCTGCAGCCAGGCGGCCGCGGTGTGCAGCCGGCAATCCTCCTGACATTCCCTGAGAACTAAGCCTGTGGCCCCCAATTCGAAGGGGACCAGAAGATCCAGTTGCTGGATAAGTTTCAGGCAATCCCACCACACCGTATCCGGGGCCTTAAGATCCTCCCGGCTGCTAATCCCCCGCATACAGGCAAAGGTTATCTCCCGGGGACCCGCCTGCAAAATCGCCTCAAGGCGCTGCCGCACGGCCGCGGGCTTCAGACGCCGGATCCGGATGGCCTCAGCCGGACACTGGGAGGCGCAAAAGCCGCAGGCAATGCAGGTGGTCTCGGGAAATACTGCGTAATTTTCCATATGCGGCACCAAAAAGGGGCAGCAGCGCACGCAGGTGAGGCAGCGGACACACTTGCGGTCAATCACCTCCGCCCCCCGGCCGCAGTGCAGGCAGCGCCGGGCCTCGATCAGGGCGTCCTTTTCCTCATAGGCCAATTCGGCGCTGTCGAAGTCCTTCAGCCGCTCCGCCACCGGGCGCTCCACCAGGGGGCGGCTGGGCACCCGGCAGATCCGGGAGGCCGGCTCCTCGGGAAACCGGGACACGGGCCGGGGACAGGCGTCCGGTATGGTCAGCTGGCGGCCGGTGCGCAAAAAATGGTCTATCGCGGTCGCAGCCCGCCGGCCGCTTTGGGCCGCGGCCACGGCCAGGCTGGCCCCGGTGAAGATTTCCCCGGCCAGAAACAGCCCGGAGGCGAACACCCCGGGGAGGGAGGTGGCCATGCTGGGCCGGTCCACCTGGATGCGGCCGCCTTCCAGGGTCAGGCCATCCTGCCGGGCGGCCTCGAGCTCCGCCTCCTGGCCGATGGCGAAAATCACCGTGTCCGCAGCCAGACGCTGGGAGCGGCTCTCGTCATAGGTGGGGGCGAAGCGGCCGAACTCATCAAAAATGTCCGTGCAGGCCATCAAATCAATGCCCTGGACCCGGCCCCCCTCGGACTGCACCACCCGGGGGGCCCATTGATAGATGAGGTCGATGATCTCGTCTTTGGCCCGTTCGGTCTCCACCGGCGAGGCGAACAACTGGTGCGGCGCTTCCAGGCAAATCATCAGGACTTCCGGCGCGCCCAGGCGCTTCACGGCCCGGGCCGCATCCATAGCCACGTTGCCGCAGCCCACGATCAGGACCTTCTCCCCCAGGGGCGGGGGCTGCCCCTGGGCCACCTGTCGCAAAAACGGCAGGGCCAGATGAATCCCGGCCGCGTCCATCCCCGGCACCGGCAGATCGCGCCCCTTTTGCAGACCGATGGCCAGCAGCGCCGCCTCGTAGCCCTGCTCTTTCAGGTCTTTCAGGGAAAAATCCTTCCCCCAGGTCTGGCCGGTGCGAAACTGCGCGCCCAGGGCCTCCAGTTCATGCAGGTCCTCCCAGACCACGGCCCGGGGGAGCCGGAACTTGGGCACCACCTGCATGGGCATGCCCCCCGGCTCCGACTCCCGCTCAAACAGGGTGACGGCATAGCCCTGGAGCAGCAAATCCCGGGCCGCGGCCATCCCGGCCGGGCCGCTCCCCACAACGGCCACCCGCTGGGGCCGGGTCACGGGCGCCCGGCGATAGCGGCCACGCCGGTACTCCCGGGTATGCTCCATGACAAAGCGCTTCAGGGCCCGGATCCCCACCGGCCCTTCCACATATTGCCGCCGGCAGGCATCTTCGCACGGATGGGCGCAGATATAGGCGCACACCGAAGGAATCACATTATTGGCCTTGATCACTTCCATGGCCTCCTCATAGCGGCCCTGGAAAATGAGACCCACGTAGCGCCTGGCATCAGTGCCCACCGGACAGGCCGCGGCACAGGGAGGCAGAAGTTCTTCCAGACTTTTGGACGGCATCATCTTGGCACCTCGGGAATTGTGAGAAAAATCAAATAACCTGGCGGCATATTGCCTCCCGCCATGCATAAGAAATAAACCTTTGTTCTTTTACATGGGAATAAAGAATCTGATTTTCTTATTTGAGCCCCTTGCGAAATTAACTATTGTGAGGAACTGTCATTCTGAGCGCCGCGAAGAATCTCGTTTTTTCAAAAGCTTGAGATCCTTATCGGCCATGCCTGCTTTTGTTCTACCCGCATCACCTTCAATAAATTTTTGTGCGTCGTATTATAGCACTCCTGGTCGCGGCTAAAAAAACACTCATTCCTTCTCCCCTGTGACTGATTGGCGCCGGCCGCCGGCCGCGATATCATCCCAAGCACATGCAAATTCCTTGCCGGTCGGGGAAGAAAGTTTCTCCCGAAGACATCAGGAAATAAGGCCTTCACCTTGTTTTGTCTAGATAAAATTTATCTTTGACATTTTTGACATTTTTGTCTAGACTGAATGCCACTTTCCTCTCCGCCATCAGGGCGGGAGTTCCCTCGGCCCGGGAGCAGCCCAAAACTTCCGGCGATCGCCACCCTTCATCTCGGGTTTGGTTATGCTGAAATTTCTCACCCGCGGCAGGTTCTGGCTTTATCTGCTTATCCTGGCCTTGGCGGGCGCAGTCCTGGGAGTCTTCCTGGCCTTCGGCCCCCCCAAACTCTACGCCACCAGTGAGACCCCGGAGTTTTGCGCCAGTTGCCACGTCATGGAATCCCAGTATGAAGCCTGGTTCCACGCCGGGGCCCACCGGCGCATCAAGTGCGTGGATTGCCATCTGCCCAACGACACCACGGCCCGGCATCTGGTCTGGAAGGGGATCGAGGGCGGCCGGGACTTTGTGGCCTTTCACTCGGGCCGGTTCGCCGATGATATTCGCCTGTCGTCCCATGGGGCCCAGGTGGTCAAGGACAACTGCCTGCGCTGCCATGCCGAGACCATGGCCCGGGTCAACGAGGATCGCAACTGCTGGGAGTGCCATCGCCGTTTGAGACACAAACAGACCGGCGCCATGGCGGTTAATGCTCCGTAAACTTTAAGGCAAGGAAGGGACAGGGGTATGAAAACCGACAGGAAGCTCGTAATACTCGGGATGGCCGTGGTGCTGGGGAGCCTGCTGCTTTTGTTGACCTGCTCGCCCCAGAAACCCGAGCCGGTGCGGACCGGGACCATCCCGGACGGGGAGCTGGACCCCGCCAAATGGGGCCAGGTTTACCCCCTGGAATACGACCGCTGGAAAATGACCGAGACCCCCAAACCCGCCGGCGCCAGCAAATATAAAAAGGGCTTTGACACCGACAAGGTCATTTACGACAAGTTGAGCGAGTTTCCCTACCAGGCCCTGCTCTATCATGGCTGGGGCTTCGGCATCGAATACAATGAGCCCCGGGGTCACCACTACATGGTGATCGACCAGTTGGAGATCGACCCCTCCCGGTTGGCGGGCGGCGGCGTGTGTCTGAGCTGCAAGACCCCTTACGCCGCCAAGCTGGAAAAGGAGCTCGGCGCCGAATATTTCAAAATGCCCTACCTGGACGCCCACGCCAAGATCCCGGCGGAGCATCAGAAACTGGGGGTGGCCTGCATCGAATGCCACGATAATAAGACCATGGGGCTGAGGCTTTATCATCCGGCGGCCCTGCGGTCATTTAAGTTTATCGGGGTGGACCCGGCCAAAATGACCCGCCAGGAACTCCGGAGCGCCGCCTGCGCCCAGTGTCACGTAACCTACATCGTCCCCAAAAATGAACAGATGAAGTCCATGGGCCTCTTTCACCCCTGGCAGGGGAGCAAGCCCGGGGACATCTCCATCGAAAACATCATCAAGGTCCTCAAAAAAGATCCCAGCGTTTACCAGAGCGAATGGGGCACCGGCGAATGGGTGCAGAAGGTCACGGGCTTCAAAGTGGGCTTCATCCGCCACCCCGAATATGAGTTCTTCACCAGAAACAGCGTCCACTGGAACGCCGGGGTGGCCTGCGCCGACTGCCACATGCCCTATACCAAGATGGGGGCCAACAAGATTTCCGAGCACGACGTCACCAGCCCCCTGAAAAAGAATATGGTAGCCTGCCAGCAATGCCACACCGAGACCCCGGAGTGGCTGAAAAACCAGGTCACCGCCATCCAGGACCGCACCGTCTCCCTGATGATGCGCTCCGGCTATGCCACCGCGGTGGCGGCCAAGCTCTTTGAGATGGTGCATAACGCCCAGAAGGCCGGGAAAATCATTGACCAGAAGCTCTACGACCAGGCCAAGGACCTGTATCTCGAAGCCCTCTACCGGGTCATTTTCATCAACGCCGAAAACTCCATCGGTTTCCACAACCCCAGCGAGGCCGGGCGCATCCTGGGGGACGCCACCGCCATGGCCGGCAAGTCCGAGGCCCTGCTGCGCCAAATCCTCACCCAGGCGGGGGTGGCAGTGCCGGCCAACGTCAACCTGGAACTGGACAAGTACCTGAACAAGCGGGGCAAAAAGCCGCTTAACTTCAAGCCCGAACAGGAGATCAAAGACCCCTTCGGCGTCCAGGAGATGCTGACGCCCAAGCCCTCTCTCGGGATCGGGGTGAAACCCGCGGCGGCGGCGCCGG
>JBGSLA010000042.1:0-4215 GCA_041740935.1 Desulfobaccales bacterium
GGCGCCTCCGCCGCCTGACCGCCCAGGGCCTCCCCGTTTTCCTCAGCGGCCGCCTCATGGGCGGCGGCCCCATCACCCGGGCGGTGCGCCAACATCTGGCCCAGGGCCTGCCGGTGTATGCCACCCCCCAGGCCGCCTTAACTTTGCACGATAATATTGACACGATTCAGGGTTGGGGCGTATTGTTGACGGAAGAGCCTCCCCCCGCGGCCTCGCCCCTGGTCCTGGGAGACGTGGATCTGGAGGCCTTGCGCACGGTGCTCGCCGCGTTTGAAACGCCGTTTCCCACCCGTTTTGCGGTGGCGGTGCAGGATCACGGCTTCAGCCCCCAGGCCAGCAATCGGGAATTCCGCTTCCAGCAGTGGCGGGATATCCTGGACCGGGGCGGCAGGCTGAGCGACCTGGCCTTCCGGGACCCCCCGGCCCATTTCACCCGGATGCGGGCGGTGGCCGAGGCGCTCCCGGGGGTGCTCCTCATGGATACCTGCACCGCGGGTATGCGGGGGGCGCTCCTTGATCCCGCGGCCCGGCAGCACCGGGAGACCGGCCTGACCGTGGTCAACCTGGGGAACGCCCACACCTTTGCGGCGCTGATAAGGCAGGATCGAATCCTGGGCATTTATGAGCACCATACGGGCCTGTTGTCCCATGATAAATTGGCCCGTCATGTGAGCCGTTTTCAGGCGGGGGCGCTCAAGCATGAAGAAATTTTTGACGATGAAGGTCATGGATGCGCCATTCACCCGGACTATCTCCAGGAGCGCCCCTTCACCTTCACGGTGATCACCGGCCCCCGGCGCGCTCTGGCCCGGGGCTGGCCCGGGGTCTTTGCCGCGCCCCTGGGCGACATGATGCTCACCGGCTGCTTCGGCCTGACGGACGCCTGGCTGGCCATGGAGCACCTGCCCTGGACCCTGGGGGAAAAGTGAACGCGGCTGACAGGTAAGCATCTATTTTATATATTTCGGTTTTTACTCTTCGGCAGCTTGGGAAAGAGAGGAGGGCACGTGGAAATCAGGTTTTGGGGCACCAGGGGCTCCATCCCCTCGCCTGGACCCTCTACCCTGGAGTTCGGCGGCAATACCACCTGCCTCGAAGTGGTGTTGAACTCCGGCAGGCGCATCGTCATCGACGGCGGCACCGGCATTCGCCTTCTGGGCGAGCACCTCAGAACCACGGTGGCCTCGGTCCGCATCCATCTGCTTTTGACCCACAACCACTGGGATCACCTCATCGGCTTGCCCTTTTTCCTGCCGATCTACCGGGAAGATTCGGAAATTCAAATAGACGGCTGGCCCCTGGCCTTTCAGGCCTTGAAACGGGTCTTTGACGACCACCTGGGGGACGGCTTCTTCCCGGTGGCCTTCGAGCAGTTGCGGGCGCATATCAGCTTTATCAACAAAATTGCCCGGACCCCCCTGATCCTGGACGAAGTCCAGATCGACGCCCTGCCCCTTAATCACCCCCAGGGCTGTTTGGGCTTCCGCTTTCAGGAGGAGGGCCACATCCTGGTGTTCATCACCGACAACGAACTGGGCCTGGACGGCGGCTACCGCTTCCCGGATTTCGTCAAGTTCGCCCAGGGGGCCGACCTGTTGATTCACGACGCCCAATACCTGCCGGAGGAGATGTCGATGCACCGGGGTTGGGGTCACTCGACCTTCGCGGAGGCGGTGGATCTGGCCCTGGCGGCCGGGGTCAAAAGCCTCTTGCTCACCCACCACGATCCCGCCCGCACCGACGAACAGGTGCGGGACATCGTCAGGCGGGCCAGGGGGCAGGCGGCCGCCGCCGGCGCCGAAATTACCATCGACGCCGCCCGGGAAGGTCAGGAAATTGTCCTGCCCGCCAAAGAATTGGCCACCGGCCGCCGCCTGAGGGCCTCCGGTCGGAAAAGATGATCCGGACCGGGGGGAGGATCCGGAAAGGAACGCGGTTTTGGGGAAACCTGAAGATCTTCTTGCAAAATTCACTAGGTGATAAGTTGTCATTCTGAGCGAAGCGAAGAATCTCGTATTTTCAACAGGTTGATATCCTTCACTTTGTTCAGGATGATAAAATAAAACACTTTTGCAAGAGCCTCCTGAAGTTATTCATTTTTTTATGGCCATGAAACCTTCCTTGAGTGCCTTCTTGCGGTGGGGCGGCCGTCCCTGGCCGTCCATACTTCCGGCGGGCACGGAGGCCCGCCCCACCGATTTATGCCAATTCCCCAGCTCTCGCCCGGGAACCCGCCTGGACGCAAGCTCTGCTTTGCACCAACTCAGGCAAGAGGTAGAGGCGGACGAGACGCTCACCGCACGATTTTTTTTGCGCCTTATACGGGTCGCAAGGCTCATGAATGACTGAACTCAAGGAGTCTCCATAGGACCATGGACTGGCACATTTTCTGGGTTACCTTCGGCACCGTTTTTTTGGCCGAGATGGGGGATAAAACCCAACTCGCGGCCCTCACCCTCACCGCCGATAAAAAGACCCCGGTGGCTGTTTTTGCCGGGGCCTGCTCGGCCTTGATCCTGGCCACCCTGCTGGGGGTCCTGTTCGGCGGGGTCATCTCCCAGTACGTCCCGGAACACGTTATAAAAAAAGCGGCGGGCCTCGCTTTCGTGGTCATCGGCGGCTTGATCCTTCTCGGGAAGTGGTAGCGGGCCCCCCCCTTGACGCCCCTGGCTGAGGCGGCCCTTGTCGTTTCTTCCTTCCTTTTCAGTCGAAAAATCGGTAAACTACCTTCCAACCGTTTGCCATTATTCAGTTTTTTTTTATAACCTTAATTGCCTGGTGGCACAGGCGTCCGGCCTGTGCATCCTTAACATCGGGGATTGGGTTTTGACCGTACGTAGCCTACAAGGGCGGGAAAGCCAAGCGTATTCCGCCTTTGGAAAACTTGGTGGCACAGGTTTGCAACCTGTGTCGGTACGGGCTGGAAGTCCGTCATCCCGCTGATGGGGACGGTTTTGTAAAAAGAAACCCTGGAAATTTTCCAAGCAGTAGCGCCCGGGCCTGAGGTCCAACTGTAAGACATGAAAAATGTGGCGTCGGCGCCCTCGCCGGCGGACGAACCGCCGAGGCGGCGGTGCCACAATGGAACTTTTCAGGACAGGGCGGACACCGCCCGCCGCTATAACCTTGGACTTTGGACTCTGGACCTTGGACTCTGGACTTTCCCTAAACGACCGCAATCTGGTGCTCATCGGTGGCCGGGCCTGCGGCAAAACCTCGGTGGGCCGGGCCTTGGCCCAGGTTCTCCAGCGTCCTTTTGTGGACCTGGACGAGGTGCTGGCGATTGAGGCGGGGCGATCCATCGCCGATATCGTCGCCCAGGAAGGCTGGCCGGGGTTCCGCCGCCGGGAAAAGGCCCTGGTGGCCCGCTGCGCGGCGCTGCATGGGCAGGTGCTGGCCACCGGCGGCGGGGTGGTTCTTGATCCGGAAAATGTTACAATCCTCAGGGAACAGGGGCTGGTCATCTGGCTTACGGCCGATCCCGCCACCCTCACGCAGCGTCTCCGGCAGGACCAAAAGACCCAAGAATCCCGCCCCAGCCTCACCGGGGCCGACCCTGAAGCGGAAATGGCCCGGGTGCTGGCCGAACGGCAGCCCCTGTACCGGGCCGCAGCGCATGTGGCCCTGGACGTGGCGGAGCTTTCCATATCGGAGATCGTGGCGCGGATTCTGCGGAGAATTGGCGTACCTGCGCAGGGGGAACCAGGCTGAAAAGCGGCTTATACCAGGTCGCGTTCAAACAGGTAATTTATTCTGCAGCCGCGAGGCTCCAGCCCGCGCCTGCACAGGCTGAAAGCCTGTGCCACCAATTTTTACTTCTTTGATGGCAACTTGGTCATTAAACAGGCTTTAAATATGGCGCTCCGGGAGGAGGACAAACCTCCTGAAGGCGGGAGGCGCTGCGCTTTCCCGCCCTACGGCCCTTATTATTTTTTACCGAAACCGAAAACCTGCATGGCCACCACCGGCCACCCCCGGCAATGAAAATCTTTTGTAGGGGCGGGGTAACTCCGCCCCTACAGGTGAATTTTCACAATAAAACTGAAAACCGAAAACGGAATAATAGGCACCCCATGGCAGGCAACACCTTCGGCAAGTTTTTTCGGGTCACCACCTGGGGCGAATCCCACGGCCCGGCCCTGGGCGCGGTGATTGACGGCTGCCCGCCCCGGTTGCCCCTGACCGCGGCCGACATCGACGCCGCGCTGGTCCGGC
>JBGSLA010000043.1:0-13103 GCA_041740935.1 Desulfobaccales bacterium
GAGGCCGCCGGCTCCCTGACCATCAAAGCCGTGTGGGGCTGGTGGCCGGCCGTGCAGAACGGCACGGTGCGCGCCCGGCGCTTCCGGGTGGCCGGGGATCAGGTGCGCGAATTCACTTCTCCGGAAACCGGCCCCCAGGAGCAGTGGCTCGCCTATAACCCCGAGCAGGGTTTCGTGATGGAGCCCCTGCCCGGGCCGTGCCAGGAGCAGCCGTTTTTGCAGCCCGGGGAGGCTCAAAAAATTGCCGAGTATTATCGGCTCCTGAACACCTTCTGCCCCCGTCTGCAAGAAGTGGAGTGGGCCCTGACCATCGAACGGGAGGTGATCATCCTGCGGGGGCTGTGCCGGGGAAGCTCCTCGTTTCAGGAGCCGGCCGGCGCCCCCCAGCCGGAGGGAATGTTGTTCTCCCAGGGCCTGACCATTTACCCCGGCGCCGCGGCGGGGCCGGCCGTGCGGGTTGATGTGGACCACCTGCCGGACAATGTGGACCTCCCTCCGGGGGCCGTGCTGTTTGCCAATAAACCGGCCCTGTCTCTGGCGCCGCAGTTGCCAAAGCTGGCGGCCCTGGTGGTGGAGACCGGCGAGCCGCATAATCATCTGGCCTTCCTGGCCCGACAGCAGCGGCTGCCCACCATTTTCTCCCTGGGTGCGGACACCTCCCGGATTCCCCCGGGCCTGATGGTTTATGTGGACGCCCGGCGCCTCCAGGTATCCGCCGAGCCCCTGGAAATTCCGGCGGTGGAACCCCAGGAGCGCCGCGGACACCCCTTTCTCGGGGAAAAACTGCTGCAACAGCTGAGCCCCTGGCTCTTTTCCCTGCGGGTGGAGCGGTCCGGCCAGGCATTGGCCCCGGAGGCCTGTCAGAGTGTTCATGACCTGCTCTACTGCGCCGCCGCGGCCTGCCGCCAGGAGATGTTCTGTTTCACTCTGAACCATGACGTAAGCCCCAGGGAGGCGGTCAATCTGGTGACCGGCCGGCTGGTGCCCATCCTGGTGGTTGACGCGGGCGGCGGCCTGGCGGTGGAGGGCCCGAGGGCAACCTATGAGGAGGTCGCGTCCGTGCCCTTCCGGGCTTTTCTCCACGGCATGATGTCCATCCCCTGGCCCAAGGGGCGGCCGCTGGACCTCAAGGGCTTTATTTCGGTCATCGGGGTCACCTCCACCACCCCCCGGGCCGAAGATCAGCTGCGGCGGCTCAGCTTCGCCCTGATAACCGAAAATTATATGAACTTCAGTCTGTGTCTGGGGTATCACGCTTCCACCATCGAGGCCTGCCTCGGCCCCAATCTGGACAGCAACTACCTCCGCTTTCATTATCAGGGGGGGGCCGCCTCCCTGGAGCGCCGTCTGCGCCGACTGCAGCTCATCGGCGATATTTTGGTCCAACTGGGCTTCACCGTCAGCGTGCAGGGCGATTTGCTTGATGCTCTGCTCCTGGGGGAGCCGGGACCGGCCCTCTTGCACACCTTGGAAATTCTGGGGCGTTTGGAAGTGTACACCAAACAGATGGATATGGTGATGGCCGACGACGGCGTGGTCTCGGGCCACGTCGCCGACTTTTTGGCGCATCACTGCGAGGCCCATCAAAGCCAACATTAAATTTCAACAATTTTATTCTTATCCAAATACAGAAAAATAGAATAAAAAAATGGTAAAAGTTAGCTCCAAAAAAGTCTATGTGATTGTCGTTACACTTACCGTAATACTGCTGGTAAGCGCCTTTATTTTTGGCATGCTGTCGGCCGACAAGATGCGGGATATTATCGGAGATCAATTCAACCAACAGCAATTGACCATTGCCAAAGCTGTGGCCATAAAAATGGAAGATAAATTCCAATTTCTCAGGAATGAACTGCTTACCTTACACCTGTCCCCGTCGATCCAGTATTTGGAGCTATCCTGGCCGAACCGCATGCAGATCGCCCTGGAGAATGTCAAGGATTTAGGGGTCATCGGCATAGGCCTGTTGGACGCCGAAGGAAGTCGGCTCTATTGGGTGGACTCCCAGGGGAAGCCGACGGTAAAAAAAGGAAATTACGCCGATACCGAGGCCTTCCTCTGGAGTAAAGATCCCGGGCGGAGGGATGCATTTCTGCTGAAACGAGCCGGGCCAGAGTTTCCGGCGGCCTCCGACAGCCATCCTTACCTGGTCTTAGGGATGCCCACCTATCAGGTCTCGGTGGATGCCAGTCATCCCCAGGCCACCGGGAAGTTTGCGGGTTTTCTTTACTTTCTGGTGGACTCGTATCAATTGATCAAGCGACACGCCGAGGGCATCCGCTCGGGCCAGAGCGGCTATGCCTGGGTGATTGACGGCCAGGGGGAATTTCTGTATCACCCGGAAGAGGGCTTTATCGGCAAATCCGCCTTTGAGGTGCGGGAGAAACGGGCCCCCAAGATTTCTTATGCGGAGATCAACGAGATTCAGCGCAAAAAGATGCTAGCCGGCCAGGAGGGGGTGTCCTGGTACCGCAGCGGCTGGCACCGCGGCATCGTCAAAGAAATGAAAAAGTTTATCGCTTACGCGCCCATCAATCTGGCGGGCACCGATGCCAAACTGACCTGGTCGGTGGCCGTGGTGGCCCCCCAGACGGAAGTGGAAGGGGCCATTCACGACGTCTATATCCGACAATTTCTTTTGCAGGGGGTGATCATTTTTATTATCCTGCTCGGAGGCTCGGCCATCATCTATTACGAGAGCCGCTGGTCCGCGGCCCTGGAGGAGGAGGTGCAGCGCCAAACCGCGGCCCTGGAAACCTCCCGCAATGAATTGGCCAAATCCGAAAAACTCTATAAATCCCTGGTAGAGTCCGCCGAGGACGCCATCCTCAATGTGGACCCCAAAGGCACCGTCATTTCCATCAACCGCTTCGGGGCCAAGATGCTGGGCTATACCCCCCAGGGCATTTTGGGGAAAACCCTGAGAGAAATTTTGCCGGGAAGGTCCCGGGAGGAACTTGATCACCTCATCCAACAGGTTTTTGTGCACAAAAAAGGGCGGCGCACCGCCCACGAATTGTCCATGGCCGGCAAGGAGTACTATTTCATCATCAACCTCACCCCCATCAAGGAAGACGACCGGGTGCTGAGCGTACTGATCATCGCCCACGACATCACCAGTCAGAAAAAGCTGGAGGAGCAGTTATACCACACGGAAAAATTGGCCTCCCTGGGGCAGCTGGCCGCCGGCGTGGCCCATGAGATCAATAACCCTCTGGCGATTATTCTGGGCTTTGCCGATATGCTCCTGGAACGCTTGGACCCCGACTCCAAACAATTCGAAATGGTAAAAACCATTGAGCGGCAGGGCAACAATTGCAAAAAAATTGTTGAAAATTTAATGACTTTTGCCCGGGCTCCGGAAAAAGACCAATACGACACCGATCTCAACCGTTGTGTGGAGACGGTCATAGAAGTGGTTAAAAATACGTTGTTGACCAAAAAAGTGAAATTCCGACTGGACCTGGCCGAGGGACTGCCCCGGGTGCGGGGCGACGCGGTGCAATTACAGCAGGTGTTCCTCAATCTCATCACCAATGCGGTGCTGGCCATGCCGCAGGGCGGAGTTTTGACGGTCACGACCCGGCCGAATCCTCAAAAAACCGGAGTGCAGATTTTGTTTGCCGACACCGGGGAAGGCATCAAAAAGGAGCATCTCCCCAAAATCTACGATCCCTTTTTCACCACCCGCAAGGTCGGGGAAGGCACCGGCCTGGGCCTGTCCGTCAGTTACGCCATCATCACCAAGTTCGGCGGCGCCATTATCTGTGAGAGCCGGACCAGGGAAGAGGCCAAGGATCAGGAAAGCGGCACCACCTTCACCATCTCGCTGCCGGTGGCCCAGCCCCGCAGCGAAGACAGCCAGGCAGCCGAGGTTGGCCATGTCAGGGAAGATTCTTATCATTGACGACGAGCCGGATATGTTGGTCATGCTGGAGATGCTTATCACCGATAAGACTCCCCACCAGGTTCTGTCCACCAATAACCCCCTTGAAATCAGGGAACTCCTGGTCCAAAATGAGTTCAATCTGGTCATCACCGATCTCAAGATGCCCATGATGGACGGCATTGAAATCCTGGAGGCGGTGAAAAACCATGACGCCGATATCCCGGTCATCGTCATCACCGCCTTCGGCACCCTGGAAGCCGCGGAGGAGGCGGTGCGCCGGGGGGCCTACGATTTCATCACCAAGCCTTTTCGCAAAGAACAAATTTTGGTGGCCGTGGAGAGGGCCCTCGAATGGCAGCGCATCATCAAAGAAAACCGCAAACTGAAAAGCCAGACGGGGGCATCCACCTCCGGCGCTCAATAAGGATTTTCTGGAAAACGGAGGGAATCTATGGCGGCCACCATCGTCATTGTGGATGATGAACCGGATCTGCTGGATCTGTTGAAGCTCATCCTCACCGAGAAAACCGATCACCGCATACTTACGACCTCTGATGCGCATCAGGCCATCGACTGGTGTAAAACCTATAACGCTGATGTCTTGATCAGCGATCTCCGCATGCCTGAAATGGAAGGCATTGAATTGTTAAAAATTATGCACAAAATAGACCCCAATCTGCCGTTGATTCTCATCACCGCCTATGGCACCATCGAATCCGCGGTGGAAGCCATGCGGCATAAGGCGTTTGATTATATCAGCAAGCCTTTTAAAAAAGAGCAGATTTTGATGACCGTCGACAAAGCCCTCAAATGGCGCCAGGCGCAACTCAAAGCCTGAGCCCGGCGCATTTTCCCTCATACCAGGGATTCCCTTGAAAATTTTAGATTTTTTCAGGAGAACCAAGGCTCCCGGAGCGAAGGCCGGCGAGGATCTCTTTAAGACCAAATACCAGAGTTTTAAGAAGCTGCTGGATGCCAACAACCGCGCCCTCGAGATCATGTCCCGCCTGGAAACCGTTTCCCAGGGGGACTTTGTGTTTGATATTCAGTACATCCGGGCCAGGAGCGACGCCATCCTGGATGTCTGCCAGGTCATTATCGATGAATTGAATGTCCTGGGCAACAACCGCTACACCGCCCTGATTCCCATCTACGAAGACATCAAAGCCCGGCTTCACCAGGAGCTCGCCGGCAGTTCCCCGCCGGGGGGGGATGCCTGGACCCTGCCCCTGAGCCGGGTGGACCGGCGTCTCCTGGCCGAGGTAGGGGGGAAAAACGCCAATCTGGGGGAGATCAAAAATCGGCTGCAGCTGCCCACCCCGGAGGGGTTTGTGGTGACCGCCGAGGCCTATCGCCAGGTCCTGGCCGAAAATGACCTCACCGAGCGCCTGGAGGCCTTTTTTCAGGAGGTGGACCCGGACAATCTGGCGGACCTCACGGCAAAAAGCCGGCTCCTGCGGGAGCAGATCTTACAGGCCAGGATTCCCGCCCGCCTGGCCCAGGAGGTGCAGCAGCGCTATGAGGAGTTGGCCCAAGCCCTGGGGCGCCCGCCCCGCCTGGCCTTAAGGAGCAGCGGCCTGTACGAAGACCAGGAGTTTTCCTTTGCCGGGCAGTTCCTCACCAAATTAAACGTGTCCCTCGAGAACTTTTTTCCCAATTACCTGGAGGTGCTGGCCAGCCAATGGTCCCCCACCGCCCTGGTGTATCTGGCCCAAAAGGGCCTGGCCCGGCGGGAGCTGGCCATGAGCGTGGGCTGCCTGGCCATGGTGGCGGCCCAGGCCAGCGGCGTTCTGTTCACCGAGGACCCGGCCGGCAGCCACACCGGGGTGATGGTGGTGGAGGCCGCCTGGGGCCTGGGCCCCACCGTGGTGGAGGGCACCCTGGTCCCGGATCGATATCTGCTGGCCAAAGAGGGGGAAATTGCCATCCTGGAGCAGCACCTCAGCCCCAAAACCTTTCGCCTGGCGGCCGCGCCCAATGGCGAGGGCCTGGCCACCGAGGCGGTGCCTGATTCGGACCAGGTGCAGGCGGCCTTGACCACCGAGGAATTACTGGTCCTGGGCCGCCATGGCCGCCGCCTGGAGGAGTATTTCGGGGAGCCCCAGGACATCGAATTCGCGGTGGATGCAGGGGGACAGGTCATCATCCTGCAGGCCCGGCCCCTGACGGTCTCCCGGCCCCGGCCGGAGGCCCTGCCCCCGGAACGGCTGGCCGCGCATCCCGTCCTGATTGACCAGGGCACTGCGGCCTGCTTCGGGGTGGCCGCGGGGCCGGTTTTTATCATTGAGCGGGACGAGGACCTGTCCCGGTTCCCCGAGGGCGCCGTGCTGGTGGCCCGCTATACCTCGGCCCGCTACGGCTCGGTCATCCACAAGGCCGCGGCCCTGGTGGTGGACATCGGCAGCGCCACTTCCCACCTGGCCATCCTGGCCCGGGAATTTAAGATCCCGGCCCTGGTGGACACCGAAAAAGCCACCCAGGTCCTGGAAACCGGCCTGGAAATCACGGTGGACGCCGACCGCCAGCGGGTCTATCAGGGCCGGGTGGCGGAATTGCTGGGGCCGGCCGCCCCCCAAAAAGGGCCGCTCCTGGCCGAGACCCCGCTGTACGCCACCCTGCGCCGGGTGCTGCGCTTTATCACCCCCCTTCATCTCACCGACCCGAAATTGATGGACTTTAAACCGGAATCCTGCCGGACCCTGCATGACCTCACCCGGTTTGCGCATCAGACAGGCATCGCCGAGATGTTTGAGCTGGGCGAGCAGGCCCGGCGGCAGGAAGCCTACATGGTCCGGTTAAAGACCCCCATCCCCCTCAATCTGTACCTCATCGATCTGGGAGGGGGCCTGCGCCGGGAGGTCCGGGGGCAGTTTGTGTCGCCGGAGGACATCCTTTCCGTGCCCATGCGGGCCCTGTGGCGGGGCGTCAGCCACCCCGAGGTCTCCTGGGCGGGGCCCATCGCCATCGACGTCAAGGGCCTGTACTCGGTGGTGTCCCGCTCCCTGTCGGCCGCGGCCCCCCAGCAGGGGGATTTCTGGCTCCGCACCCTCGCCATCGTGTCGAAAAATTATCTGAACTTCAGCTCCCGGCTGGGATATCACTTCGCCACCATCGACGCCTATGTCAGCGAGGTGCGCAACGACAACTACCTCAGCTTTCGCTTTAAAGGGGGCGCCGCCGATGAATACCGCCGGGGGCTTCGGGTTCGTTTCCTGGGCGCTATTTTGCAAAAATTGGATTTTGACATAGAAATTATCGGGGATTTGGTGGTGGCCAGGCTCGGGAAATACCCCCAGCCGTTGATGGAAGACAAGCTGGACCTGCTGGGCCGGCTGATGGCCTGCGCCCGCCAGCGGGATATGGTCATGGGGGACGCTAGGATCATTGATTGGTATGTCCAGGCGTTTCTGGAGGGCAATTACCGCTTCGAGGGCGAGCCCCGGTGATCGGAAATCGAGGGGCTTCCGGGTATCCTGATCCAAAATATATTATGGGGACGGTTTGCGGTTTTCAGATTTTTGGTTTTTTTCTGTCCTGAAAAGTTTGCTTTGTTTAGGGGCAGGCGCCCTCGCCTGCCCGGTTTAGACAGCCGGGGGCGGCTGTCCCCGCACCATAAAGGCTTTTCAGGCTTTATGGGTGAGCCCACGGCCCCTGAGGAACTGTTACGAAAAGTTCTTATAGGGCGGCCGTCCCCGGCCGCCCAGTGCTCCGGCGGGCGCGGAGGCCCGCCCCACCGGTTTTTCATGGTTTTGGTCGACCCAAGGGCTCATGAAGCACTGCTTTGGGACATCTTGCCTGTAGGGGCGTGGTTCAAACCCGCGCCGAAGATTTCTGGTGGAGCACGGGCTCCCCTCCCCTGCCTCAGGCCGCCTCTCCCCCCCCAAAAAAAAGCCGCCATCCAGAGTCTTTCCTGTCTCTGGATGGCGGCCGGGAATATTATCCAGCCGGAAGGCGGCGCGGCCCGGCGGCCGCGCCCCCGCCCCTGGAATGATCAGCAAAGTGCCCTCTCAGGCGTTATTTCAGCGGTTTTTTGGCGTCTTCCATGATCTTTCGGGCAGTATCCACATCTCCGGCTTGGGCAAAGGCCGAGGCCATGGACAGGGCTTCGAGTCTCCGGGAAGCCGCTTTCATAGTGTTGGTCAGCATCTCCATGTCCACCGGCTTGCGCAAATAGGCAAACGCGCCCAGCCGCGTGGCCTCTTCCTCATCCTTATCAGTGCCGTGGGCCGTCAGCATGATCACCTGGATGCGGGGATAAGCCTTGCGTACCCGCCGGAGCACCTCCATGCCGTCAATCCCCGGCATCTTGATGTCCAGGACCATGATGTCCGGCTCCTCCTGGGCGATCTTTTGCAAGGCCATCTCTCCGGTGAACGCGGTGTCGGGGCCTATGCCCCGCATCTCCAGCCGTTCCCCCAGGGTCTTGACAAATTCTTCTTCGTCGTCCACCAATAGAACTTTGAACTTACTCATCTGATTTCTCCTTCAGGCCGTCTGTCTCTGGAGCCGGTTGCTCTGGATGGTTACCTTGTTCAATATTTCACATAATCTTCGCAAATTATTACACTTTTGGCAAGGGAAAAGATAATGCTGAGGCTCGGTCAACCTTTTTCAGCTCAAAGGACCGGAGGTTTGGCATTCTCGCTGCTGCGGCCCTTATAATGAGATTATTCGATCAGGAGCCGCCGGCTTTGACGGTCAGCAGGACTCCCTCCGGGGTGGGCGGCAAGGAGACGGCCAACTCTGTCCCCAAAGCCGCCACGAGGTCCCTTAAGGAGGGGAACAGGGTCTCGGTCAGCCCTTCCAACCCCGCCTTTTTAGCGCCCTGAACCTCGAGGAGAATGGCCACCCCCTCCGGCGCCGGCGGCGATTGCAGCAGGATTTTCCCCCCGGATTCCAGCATATCGGCCAGGTGTTCGACGACCGAACAGAGGACCAGGAGGAGGCGGAAGGGATCACTGCGGAAGGACACCTCCCGGTCGGGGGCCAGGGCCGTGAGGACCACCCCCCGGCGCCGGGCCAGGCGCTGCATGAGCGCCACCACCAGTTCCTGAAGATCGGCCAGCTTCACCTCGGCCAGGGGTTCATCCATGCTGTGGGCGAACTGGTTGAGCCGGGTGGCCAGGACCACTCCCCGGTTGACCTGTTCGTTGATGGTGCCCAGGACCTTCTGGAATTTTTCCTGGTGGGGGAAAGTGCCAGGTTCAGAAAAATTGAGCAGGTCCGAGAGCAGGCCGGAGGACTCCAGGATAATGGCCAGGGTGTTTTTGATCTCATGGGTCATGCTGGCGGTGATTTTCCCCAAAAAGCCCATCTCTAATTCACGCACGACTCATTCTCCTTAAGGGGATCGTTCTTTTCTTTCCCTTCCACCGCGTCGGTCATAACCTGCATCAATTCTTCGATCTGTATGGGCTTCATGAGACAATCATAGGCCCCGTCCCGCACTCCCTGGATGCCTTCCCAGGAGCCTCGCCCCGTGAGGAGAATCACTTTGACCTGGGGATGGGCCTTCTTGATACGCTTGAGCACCTCGAGGCCGCTCATGCCGGGCATGACCACATCCAACAGGACCACGTCCGGCTGAGAGGCGTCCACTTTCGTTAGAGCTTCCTCTCCGGAGCCGGCGGTCTGGGCCTCAAAACCCCGCAGATTCAAACGTTCCGCCAGAGCTGAGACAAACTCGGTTTCGTCGTCCACCAGGAGCACCCGCATTTTTTGCATAGAATCATTCCCCTGACAGAGCCAAGGCCTTTTTGGGCAGAAACACCGTAAAGGTGGTCCCCATCCCTAATTGACTCTTTACTCTGATATCTCCACCCAGTTTTTTGACAATGCCATAGGTAATGGAAAGGCCCAACCCGGTGCCATGACCTTTTTTGGTGGTGAAAAACGGTTCGAACAGATGGGTCATGGTTTCCTGGGTCATGCCCTGGCCGTTGTCCTGGATGGTGACCCCCACGTTATTGATATCAACCTCAAAGCTGGTGATGGCGACCTGGCCGCCGTCATCCACGGCGTCAAAGGCATTATTGAGGATGTTCAGAAAAACCTGCTGCAACTGTCCCCGGTCGGAGGCGATGCGGGGCATGTCTTTGACCAGGTTCAGTTGCAGGTCAATGTTGCGATGCAGGGCTTCTTTTTCCAGAAACCCCAGCACTTCCTCAATGACCTCGTTCAGGCTCAGCATTTCCACGGAAACATCCATGCGGCGGGCAAATCCCAACAAACGCTGGGTGATGGTGCGACAGCGGTCCACCGATTGCAGGATGGCCCCGGTGAGGGGAAGCAGCTTTTGCCTCTGGGGACAATCGGGCGTCAGTTCCGTCAGGTCCTTAATAAGACCGGCTTTTTCATTGATAATGGCCAGGGGGTTGTTGATCTCATGAGCCACCCCGGCGGCCAGGCGGCCGATGGAGGCCAGCTTGCTGGACTCCTGCATTTCCCGATAGGCCGCCTCTCGTTTCAGATCAGATTCTTCCAGGCGCTGCACCAAGGTATCCGCCAATTTAAAAATTACCAAGAAAATGATGAGCACCCCGCCGACAAAAATGAAGAAAGCTTCCGTTTTTAAGGTATACCAGGCCCGCATCAGCTGGCTGCGGGGTTTGACCACCATGAGGATGAAGGGCAGATATTCAAAATAGGCATAGGTGACCATGACCTCCCGGCCATGATTATCCTTCATTTCCAAGACATTGGGCTCATAGCTGCGGGGGGGCAACGGCATGGGAAAGGTTTCCAAAACCTGCCCGTAAAATTGTGAAGGTGTCTGGAAGACCCCGTTTTTGTTTAACAGAAAGGCATCGCTGGTCGGATCCAGGCGCATGGCGGCGATCAGTTCCATGAAGCGGTTGGTGTCAATGGTGGCCCGGAGCACACACCCGAGACAAACGCCGGTGACGCTGCGCTCCACCGCCATGACCAGGTGGGGGAGCCTGCGGTATCCCAGAAAGACATCACTGATATAGGAGCCCCGGACGCGCGCCTCTTTATACCAGTCCTGTTCAGTATAATCCTTACCCTGGAGCTTATAAGGACCATCATAGCTCACCTGCACGCCATTGGGGTCCAGAAATCCCAGGTCCACCACCCCGCTGAATTCCTTCTTCATGACGTTGAAAATGCGGCTTAAATTTTTCGAATCGGCCAATTCGGCGCAGGTGTGGGAGGAGGCGATAAAACTGACCGCGGAAAGACGTTCCGCCAAGAACAGCTCAAAGGAATGTTTGGTCTTGTTCACCAATATTTTCAGAGGCCGGACGATCTCATCCTGCATGGTCTGCCGATAGAGATAGTGGTTGATCAAACCCATGAGCACCAGGGGCAGGATGGTGACCACCAGCATCTTGATGACGATATTCCGTCTGAGCGCCTTATACCGTTCCGGTGATTGGGCATAATCGGGAAATTCTCTCAGGCTGCCGAAAAAGCCCGCCAATTTGTGTCTCAGCCAGCTAACCATGCGCCGCCGCTGCTCCTATCTCGCCGCCTCTGTAGTCTTCGGCCCTGAGCGCCGTCATTATCCTGGCTCTCCGGAGAAATCTGGTAAAAAGGAAGGGTCAGGAAAGGGCTCATTGCCGTTCCACGGGAGGGAGATTGAAAGAAAGTGTCAACTATTGGTTATCATTAAAAATTACAAGATATTTAGTAACATTATATAGGATACCCTCCTGGACTGTCAATGAAATCACTTAATATTAAAGGCCTGTCAATCTTTTTTGACAGGTGTTCGGAATTCATGGATAATTATCCAGGGTTTTATTCCACTGACCGACATCTTTTCGCCCATGCACACCGTAGACAAAGTGAAAAAATGGTTTAAAGGCAAGCTCAGCCGGGCCAAGCCCCTCCCGCCCCCGGAGCCGCCGCCGGAGCTGGTGGAGCGCTATCACCACTACAAGCGCCTGCTGGCCGCCAACAACGCCCTGCTGGCCGTCCTGGCCGATCTGCAGGACAAGCTGCACCGGGATTTTCTGTTTGACATGAGCTACGTGCGCGCCGCGGTCAAACAGGTGGAAGACCAAGCCGGGGTTTTGGTGGCCTCCCTGACGGCCATGTCCCCGGACCGCTATGCCCGGCTGGAGACGGCCCTCCGGGAGGTGGTGGGAAAAATCTCCCAGGAGCTGGCCGAGCCCCGGCTCAAGCCCGGGCCCCTCATCCTGCCCCTCAAGGAGGTGCAGGAGGGCTTATTTTTCGGGGGGAAAGCCGAAAAACTGGGGGATCTCCTGCGCCTGGGCCTGCCGGCGCCGCCGGGCTTCGCGGTCAGCGCCTATGCCCAGAAGCTGTTCTTTGACCAGGCGAACCTGGAGGCCTTCATCGAGGAGGCCATCGCCGGTGAGGGCCCCAAGGGTCTGGAGGATCTCAACCAGGCCGGGGCCGCCATCCGGGAGCGCATCCTGGCCGCGCCCCTCCCCGTTGAGCTCTCCGAACTCCTGCACCAGCATCTGGAAAACCTGGGCTCCGACCGCGTGGCGGTGCGCAGCTCCGCCCTCCAGGAGGACGGCTTTTTCAGTTTCGCCGGCCAGTTCGAGTCGATCTTGAATGTTCCCCGGTCCCTGGTGGAAGAGCGCTACAAAGAGGTGGTGGCCAGCCGCTTCACCCCCCGGGCCCTGTATTACTGCCAGACCAGGGGCTTCTCCTACCAGGAGCTGGCCATGGGGGTGGTGGTCATGAAGATGGTGGACGCCAAAGCCGCCGGCGTCCTGTACACCGCCGACCCCCGCCAGGGCCGTGGGGCTGCCATGGTCAACGCGGTCTGCGGTCTGGGCTCCCTGGCGGTGGGGGGCCAGGTGGAACCGGATCTGTACCGGGTGGAAGAAAGCCGGGTGGTGTCCCAACAAACCGGGGCCAAGGAGCGCATGCACCTGCCCGCGGCCGAAGGCGGCATCGCCGAGACCGCCACCCCTCCTGAGCTGGGCGGGTTATGTCTGAATGAAGCCGAAGTCCTGGAACTGGCCGCTCTGGGGACCAGGGTGGAAGAGTTCTACGGCCGGCCCCAGGATATCGAGTGGGCCCTGGACGCGGGGGGCGCCTTCTACCTCCTCCAGGCCCGGCCCCTGCGCCTCAGGACCGCGGCGCCGAGCGAAGCCCTGCCGCCCATCATCAAGGATGCCAAAATTTTGCTGCACCAGGGCGCCATTGCCTCCCGGGGGGCCGCGGCAGGCCCGGTCCACCTGCTGGAGGACCAGGACTTGCAGGCCGCGCCTCCCGG
>JBGSLA010000044.1:0-16928 GCA_041740935.1 Desulfobaccales bacterium
GAGGGCCGGGGGAGCAGCGGCTCCCCCGCCCTCCCCCCGGACCCCCCTCCCAACCCCCTTTAAGAGGTTGGGGGAAGGGGATATGGGGGAGGGGGCAGGGGCTCACCGGCCGCGGTAGCACGGGCTTCCAGCCCGTGAAAACCCCCTCCTCCACGAAAAACTTTTCAGAGAAAAAAACCGAAAACCCTATGAGGGGCTATTATTTCATCACCGACGCCGGTTTGAGCCGGGCCGGGAACGTCAGCGACCTCAGGTGTGCGGTGGCCGCCGGGGTGAGGCTGGTGCAGTACCGGGCCAAGGACGTACCCCTCCGGGATATGCTGGCCGAGGCCCGGGAATTAAAAAAGCTCTGCCGGGGGGCGCGCTTGGTGGTGAACGACCGGGTGGAGGTGGCCCTGGCCGCGGAGGCCGACGGGGTGCACCTGGGCCAGGAAGATCTCCCCTGCGACGCGGCGCGCCGCCTCCTGGGCCCCAATAAAATCATCGGCATTACCGTGGGGAGCCTGGGTGAGGCCCTGGCCGCGGCCCGCCAGGGGGCCGACTACCTGGGGGTGTCCCCCATTTTCCCCACCAACACCAAGCCCGACGCCGGGGCGCCCACCGGCCTCACTCTGCTCCGGGACATCCGCAAAGCCGTGTCCCTGCCGCTGGCGGCCATCGGCGGCATAACGCTTGAGAACGCCGCCCAGGTCATCGCCGCGGGCGCGGATTTGGTGTGCGCCATATCCGCGGTGGTCACCCGGGTTGATGTGAGGGGAGAGGTTGAAAAATTTCAGAAATTTTTTCGGGAATAGCAGTCAGCAGTCAGCAGTCAGCAGTCAGCAGTCAGCAGTCAGCAGTCAGCAGTCAGCAGTCAGCAGTCAGCCCAATGGACTAAATAACTATTTAAAATTATTTATTATATCAAATTTTGGATTCAAAGAAGACCAGTAGTGACCAACTTTTTTTTTAATTTTTTTCAGAAAACAGAAAACAGAAAACCCCATCCCCCAAGGGCCTCAGCCCCAGGATCATCCCCCCTCTGACAATTTATCCGGATTTTACCTGGTCATTTTTTCTCCGGGGAGGCTTTTTCCCCTTCGACCCTGACGCTCAAGGTTTGGTAGAAATGGTCCACTAACAGGGAGGTGAAGACATTGTCCCCCTGGCAGCGGGTGGAAATGACCTCGATGGCGTGGGGAACGCCCCGCTCATCGGCAAAGCTGATGCGCTCCCCGGCCTGGAAGGGTTCCTGGCGGAACCAGACCTCCGGCGGCAACAGCCAGGTCTTGCCGTAGGTGTCCTCGAAATGGAAATAGGAGAGGGTGTCAAAGGGAAACTGGAGGTAAAGGGACAGGTCGGCATCGGACACCTCCCGTCCCAGCTTGGCGGCCAGACGTCCCCGTTCTTGCTCCAGGTCCACGTCCCGGGGTTTCACCAGGCCGCCTTCTTCTTCTATGACCTGCTGCCAGGGTTTGCCGTCGGTGCGGTGGTATTCCAGGACCTGCTGGCAGAGCCAGTCTGCCGGTTGATAAAACGGCAGGGGCCCGTAGCGCCCCAGGATCAGATTTTGCAGGTCCAGGGAGGGCCGCTCGTAGCGGCCATGGAGGATGTTGTTCACCGCGGTGGTCCAGAGAATCTGGGAGCCCGGGGTGACGGACCACCAATTTCCCAACTCCACCTGGACATTGCCCATCTCCCGGAACACTTCCGGCACCCGGTCTAAAAATCCCAGTTTATCCGCCTGCTCATACGCGGTCCCCACCGCGCCGCCGGTGAGTTTATAGTGGGCCACGGTGGGGTCGTGGCCCCGGAAGTGGATCTCAAACGGTTCGTAGATCTTGCGCTCCTGGCGAAGGATGTCGGAGCTTTTCAGCAGGGCCTGGATTTTGATGCCGATGGCCTTTTTGCCGTAATCCCGCAGATTCTGGATGAGGGTGAGGGCCGGGGCCTGGCCGTACACCGCGCCGTAGCCGTGGTCGGCCACGTCCACCAGTTTGGCCCCTGCCAGCACCGCCGCGGTCATGCGGCCGATGTCGTTGCCGTCGGTGTTGCAGCCGTGGTAGTGGAGGATGATGTCGGGAAAGGCCGCGGTGATGGCCTCCACCAATTGGGCCAGGCGCTTGGGGGTGCCCAGGCCGGCGAAATTCTTGATGGAAATGATGACGTCCGGGCCGGTGACCTCGAGGATTTCCCCCACCTTGTCCACGTAATACTTGTCGGTGTGCTCCTTGCCGGTGGAGAAACAGACGCTGGGCATGAGCAGCCGCCCGGCCCGTTGGACCTCCTCGAACACCGGCGTCATGTTGGGCACGTGGTTGAGGAAGTCATAAACCCGCCAGACGTCCACCAGTTTGGCGAACTCCCGCACCGTCAGGCGGATGACGTTTTCCGGATAGTGGCGGTAGCCGAACAGGCTGGCCCCCCGGCACACGGTCTGCAGCAGCATGTGGGGCATGGCTTGCCGGATGATGCGCAGCCGCTCGAAGGGGTTCACCTGCTTATAGATCAGGTCCATGTGTATGGAGGCGCCGCCGCTGACCTCCACCGAGAAAAAGCCGGCTTCGTTGCGGGCCGGCGCCACCCGCACCGTGGTCATGGGCATGAGCCGATTCTTGAAATCGGACTGGGAGACATCCCGTTCGTTGTTGCACAAAAAATAGCCGTCCGCCTCCCGCAGGGTGCGGAAGATATCAGCCGGACGCATGTCGTTGGTGATCACCCCTGCCATGACCGTTGCTCCTCGGTTCCGAAAAGTTTGATGTGGGGGAGGGGGCCAGGGGCCGGTGGGCCCCTGCCCCCTCCCCCCAGAGAGCCCCTCAGGCTCGCCGGCCCCCTCACTTAAAGGCAAAGGGGTTTCTGCCGTGCGCGTTGATTTCCGCGATGAGGCGGGCGATTTTATCCACCCCCCGCTCTTCCTCCTGATATTCCAGGAGATGGGGATGGTCGTCGATGAAGCCGGTGTCCAGGCGCCGCATGATGAAGTCCGGGTCGTGGACGATCTGCTGGAAAAAGGGAATGGTGGTCTTGACCCCCAGGATGAGAAAGCCCTTGAGGGCCCGATGCAGGCGGTCCACCGCCTCCTGCCAGGTGAAGCCGTACACCGTCAGCTTCACCATCAGGGAATCGTAAAAGGGCGGAATTTCGTAGCCCTGGTAGATGGCGCCGTCCAGCCGCACGCCATGGCCCGCAGACGATTGATAGACCTGGACCACCCCCGGAGATGCCAGAAAATTGTTTTTGGGGTCCTCGGCGTTGATGCGCACCTGGATGGCATAGCCCCGCTCCACCACCTGTTCCTGGGAAAAGCTGATGGGCTCCCCCATGGCGATGAGCAGCTGCTCCCTGATGATGTCGATGCCGGTGACTACCTCAGTGACGGTATGCTCCACCTGGATGCGGGTGTTGACCTCCAAAAAGTAAAAAGAGCCGTCGGCCGCCACCAGGAATTCCACCGTGCCGGCGCTGAGATAGCGGGCGGCCCGGGCCATGCTCAGCGCGGCGTCGCAGATTTCGGCGGTCAAGGCCGGAGCCAACCCGGCCGGGGCGATTTCGATGAGCTTTTGATGCCGGCGCTGGATGGAGCAATTGCGGGTGCCCAGGTGGACCACCGTGCCGAAGCTGTCCGCCAGGATCTGCACTTCCACGTGCTGGGGCCGGTCAATGCCTTTTTCCAGGTAAATCTCGCTGTTGCCGAAGGAAATCTGGGCTTCGGAGCGGGACATCCTGAGGCCGGCCAGGAGCTCCTTGTCGTTCATAACCTGGCGGATGCCCCGGCCGCCGCCCCCGGACACCGCTTTAATCATCAGGGGATAGCCGTGTCGGCGGGCGAAGCCCAGGGCTTCCTCATCTCCCCGCTCCTCCGGGGCCAGGATGTCGCTGGCGGGAATCACCGCAATGCCGGCCTTCTCAGCGATGCCCCGGGCAATGACCTTGCTGCCCATGTTGCGGATGACCTCCGGGGGCGGCCCGATGAAGACAATGCCGGCCTGGGCGCAGGCCTCGGGAAATTCCGGATTTTCGGAAAGGAAGCCGTATCCCGGGTGGATGGCCTGGGCCCCGGTTTTTTTGGCGGCCAGGATGATTTTGTCGATGCTCAGGTAGTCCCGGCGCGGCCCCGGGCCGATGGCGACGGTCTCGTCGGCCCGCATGATGTGGAAGGCGTCCTTGTCGGTCTCCTCGTAGATCGCCACCACCTTCAGGTCCAATTCCTGGGCCGACCGCATGATGCGCACCGCGATTTCGCCCCGATTGGCCACCAAGATCTTGTCGATTGCTTGACCGCTCTCCACGGCTGCTCACCCCCGGATAAGGACCTGCTGCGCCTGGAGAGGCCGCACCCTTGACCGCGGTCTGTCCCCTGCGGCCGGGCCGGCGTCCCGTGCAAGTCCTGGGCGCATTGTAAGGTTTCGCCGTCTCCCTGCCAAGTCCCGGCAGCAAAAATACCGAAAAGGCAGCCTGAAACGGCCGTTGGCTTCAGTTCTGGGGTTTTCGAGGCCGCAAGCCGGGCCGGCCCTCAAGGCCCTCCAGGTGTCGGGGCAGGTCCTCAGCCACAAAACGGTGGATCGCGTCCCGGGCCTGCCGGTAGGCCTCCAGGGTGTCGCCGTAAGGGTCAGCCACGGGAAAGTGAATAATCCTGCCGTGAAACGTTCGGGGCAGTTGGGACTCCACCGCCTGGGAAGTCAGATTGACGATCAATGAAAAGTCCGCGCCGTTGATGTCCTCCAACCCCTTGGACCGCAGACCTGCGGTGGGAATTTCCCGTTCCGCCAGGACCTGCAGGGTTTCCGGGGCCACAAAACCCAGGGGGTGAAGGCCGGCCGAGGCGATTTTCAGGCCGTCGGGGAAACAGTGCCTGGCCAGCCCTTCAGCCATGATGCTGCGGCAGGAATTCCCCAGACACAGAAAAAGCACCCCGGTGGTCATGAGAGTTGCTCTCCTGAAAAGTTCACGCCTTCATCTTTGTGCTTTGGCGGCTTTGCGTGAAGAAATAATCTCGCCAAGGCGCAAAGACGCAGAGGGATTCTTTTCATGCCTTACGGGTGGGCCACAGGCCCATGAGGAACTGTCCTGAAAAGTCCAAAGTCCAGGGTCCAAAGTCCAAGGGCCGTAGGGCCGGAAAGCGAAGCGCCTCCCGCCGTTGGCGTTCTGCCAACTCTCTTGAAAGAATTTTTAAAAAAAACTTTCTATTCCGCCAAGAGATTTTCTTGTTTGCCGAGAATGCCCCGGGTAATCCGGCTGCGGGCAAAATCCTCCCCCAGCTTCCAGAATGACCCCGAAAAGACATGCTTTTATTGAATAACACCTTATATTAACTCATATTTTAACAGAAGGAAATCCTTGTGCGCCCGCGACCCCAAGCCCTCCCCCCTCCCCCCGGAAGCATGAACCGGGCCGCCGGTGCACGCGGCTCAAACTCTGTATAGTATATTTTTTATCCCATAACCAGCTAATTATGTTCAACTTAAGGTGGCTTCAGGCTGGTTAGGCATATTTTTTGCTTACCAAAAGTTAAAGAACCGGTGGCGCACCAACCTTAAGGCTGACCGGCAAGCAACCGCGATGCCGGCGCCTATTCAGGCTTCTGCCGACCAGGGGGAAGGAGACATCGTTGGCTTCGGTCCAGAAAACTGACGGCCAGAGTGAAACCCTCATCCTCACTCAACCTCAGGGATATCCTCGTTTCAGCCGAGGGGGGCGCCACAAATTGACCGACGAGGAAACCGGCCAGTTGCTGTCGCTGACGGCCCTGTCCCTGTCGGCTTTTCAGATCAACCATTGTCGATTTGTGGTGATGAGAGACCCGGAACTGAGGAAGCAACTGCAGCAATTTTTTCCTGAGCAAACCCAGCCGCCCCCCGCGTCCTCGTTCATCATCCTGTGCGCCGACCTCAGCCGGCGGGAACAAGCCCCCCCCGGCAACGGGGAAGCCGGCCCTGAACCGACGCCGGCCGCCAAAGCCGCGGGCCGGACCCCGCCGGGGGGGAGCCGCCCCCAAAGAGAGCGGGATGAAGCCATGTGCGCCTGCGGCATTGCCGCGCAGACCCTGTTGCTCACCGCCAAGGCCATGGGGTTTGACTGCTGGCCGGTGAACGGCTTTGACCCTGAGGGCGTCGGCGCCTTGATCAATCTCCCCCAGGACTTTCTGGTGGCCATGCTCCTGGTGGCGGGGAAAAATATCAAACCGGCCTGGCCCGGCCCTCATCCTGCGCCCGACCGCGACGTGGTTATTATCGATCAATTTTAGCGGCTCATTTCTCCCCCAAGATATCTCTTGTTCCGCCCCGCTCGCCGGACTATGATGTGGTGGGGGGTGACCTCGCGGTTCACCTCGACCTCGCCGGCCGGGGCGCCGGCCGGGAATCTCAGCCAGGAGTGCGGCCATGCGCCTCACCTTCAACGGGGCGGTCCAGACCGTCACCGGCTCCCAGCATTTGCTTACGGTAAACGGCCAAAATATTCTTCTGGACTGCGGCTTGTACCAGGGCAAAAGGGAAGAAGCCGCCCGGAGAAACCGGGAATTTCACTTTGATCCCGCCCAGGTTGACCTGGTGGTGCTGTCCCATGCCCACATCGACCATTCCGGCAATATTCCCAACCTGGTGCGCCGCGGCTTTCGGGGCAAAATCATCTGCACCCCGGCCACCGCGGACCTCTGCGGGGCCATGCTGCTGGACAGCGGCCACATCCAGGAACGGGACGTGGAATATGTCAACAAAATCCGTCTGCGGCAGGGGGAGCCGCCGGTAAAACCCATATACACCCAGGCGGACGCCGAGCGCTCCCTGAAGCATTTTCAGGGCCTCGACTATGATGAGCCCCGGGAGCTGGGGCCGGGGATCACCCTCACCCTCCACGACGCCGGCCACATGCTGGGTTCGGCCATCGTGGTCCTGGAGGTCGCCGAGGACAACGGGCGGCCCCCCCGGCGCCTGGTGTTCACGGGAGATCTGGGCCGGCCCGGCCTGCCCCTGCTGCGCGACCCCACCTATCTGAAGCAGGCCGACATCCTGCTGGTGGAGAGCACCTACGGCAGCCGGACGCATCCGCCCCTGGAGGACTCCGCCCGGGAACTGGAGCGGATCATAAGGCGCACCTATGAACGGGGCGGCAAGGTGATCATCCCGGCCTTCGCGGTGGAGCGCACCCAGATGCTGGTGTATCTCCTGAATAAACTCTACCACCAGGGCGACCTGCCGGATATGCCGGTCTTTGTGGACAGCCCCCTGGCGGTGAATGCCACCGAGGTGTTTCGCCGGCACCTGGCGTATTTCGACCAGGAAACCCAGGCCTATCTGGCCAACGAAGACCCGGACGGCGACGTCTTCGGCTTTCACAAACTGCGCTATATAAGGGACGTGGAGCAGTCCAGGGCGCTGAACGCCCGCCAGGGCCCCTGCGTCATCATCAGCGCCTCCGGCATGGCCGAGGCCGGGCGCATCCTGCATCACCTGAAAAACAACATCGAGGACCCCCGGAACACCGTGCTCATCGTTGGCTGGCAGGCCCCCAACACCCTGGGCCGCCGCCTGGTGGAGCGCCTGCCGGTGGTCAGGATTTTCGGCCTGGAGTATCAGCTGGAGGCCGAGGTGGCCACCTTAAACGGCTTCAGCGGCCACGCCGACCAGCCGGTGCTGCTGGACTGGGTGAAGGCCCTGGAGCGGCCGCCATCGCCGGTCTTTGTGGTGCACGGCGAACCGGAGGCCGCCCAGGTGCTCGCCGACCGCCTGCGCCGGGACGCGGGCTGCCCCCGGGTGATCATCCCCGATTTGTATCAGAGCTTTGAGGTTTAGGGCTTGGCGGGCAAGCCGGTTCCTCAAAAGCCTTTCTGGGGGGAGGACCGGGGGAGCGGTGGCTACCCCGCCCGCCCCATGCCCCCTCCCCCACATCAACCTTTTCACGACAGAATGCTTACCCTCTTTGACCCGGGTGCAAAATGCCCCCGGTCCTCCCCGGCCCGCGCCCAAACCCGGCGGAAACAGCGAACCAACACTTTGGCACAGATTCTGCTCTATCCCCTGGCATACCATGGTCAAGTCTGGCCCGAACCCCGCAAGGTGCGCCAAGACGCTTTTATACCCTGTTCGGATTGAGGGGAAATCAATCAAATATTGAACAACCTGATTTCTCCAATTATTTTACCGAAAACCGAAAACGGTCTGAAAAGAGGAGGCAATGCTTGCCATCCCCATATTAAGGTCCCGGGTGGCGCCGGTGCTCAACTGGTGCTCCAGCATTTGCCTGTTTCCTGATGACCCGTCCTATCAGGGTTCGGGGCAGGAGGTGAACGTCTCCCATCTGGAGGCCGAAGAGCGTCTGGAATTTCTCCGGGACCGGGGTGTGACCACCCTGATCTGCGGCGCCTTGAGCCCGGAGTTGCTGTATTACGGCGCCAGGCTGGGGATCACCATTGTCTGCGGCGTGGCCGGGGGCATTGACGAGGTGCGCCGCTCGTACTGGTGCAATCAACTGGATCAGCCGCAGTTCTGGTTGCCGGGCTGCCGGGGCATGAGACGCTACCGTTCCGGCTACGGCGGCGGCCGGGGCTGCCCGGGCCCGGCCCAGGGGCCGAAACGGGGCCGGGGGAAGCCCCCGGAGCCGGGGAGAGGTGCAGCTGAGGCCTGTCTCTGTGTCCACTGCGGCCTGAGGCTCCCCCATGAGCGGGGCATACCCTGTTCCCAGGTCAACTGCCCCCGCTGCGGGCGGCCCCTGGTCAGGGAGTCGGGCGGAAAGGGAAAACCATGATCATCACCATAGCCAGCGGCAAGGGCGGCACCGGCAAGACCACCATCGCCACCAACCTGGCCGCGGCCTTAAGCGAACCGGTGCAGCTCCTGGACTGCGACGTGGAGGAGCCCAACGCCCATCTGTTCCTCAATCCGGAGATTCAGGAAAGCCTCGAGGTTCACCTGGAAGTGCCGGAAATTGATTTCGGCCGGTGCACCTTCTGCGGCAAGTGCCAGGAAATCTGCCAGTTTAACGCCATCGGCGTGCTCCCCGAAACCGTCCTGACTTTTCCGGATTTGTGCCACAGTTGCGGCGGCTGCTTCCTCATCTGCCCGGAGGGCGCGGTTTTGCCCCAAACCCGCACCATCGGCGTGCTGGAAATCGGCGTCCGGGGACATATCCGCTTTATCCATGGGCGTCTGCGGGTGGGGGAGGCCATGGCCCCGCCCCTGATCAAGCGGGTCAAGGCGGCGGCCCGCAAAAACGGCCTGACCATCATCGACGCGCCCCCGGGGACTTCCTGCCCGGTGGTGGCGACCCTTTACGAGAGCGATTATGTGCTGCTGGTGACCGAGCCCACCCCTTTCGGTCTGCACGATCTGGAGCTGGCGGTGGGCGCGGTCCGGGCACTGCAGATCCCCATGGGGCTGGTGATCAACCGGTCCGACCTGGGGGACCGCCGGGTGCACGACTATGCCGCCCGGGAAGGCCTCCCCATCCTCCTGGAAATTCCCTTTGACCGGGAAGCCGCGGGGGCCTATGCCCGCGGCCGGCTGCTGGTGGAGGCCCTGCCCGGCTGGCGGGAGATGATGCTGGGTCTCCTGGACAAGGTGAAAAAACAATTGGGCACATTTGAAGCGACTTGAAATAAGGAAAAACTCAGATGTCGGACATCAAGGAACTGGTGGTGTTAAGCGGCAAGGGCGGCACCGGCAAAACCAGTATCGTAGGCGCCCTGGCGGCCCTGGCGCCGGAAAAAGTGCTGTGCGACGCCGACGTGGACGCGGCCGATCTGCATTTAATCCTCAATCCCCAGGTGCTCGAAAGGCACGATTTCATTGCGGGGCATAAGGCCATGATCGACCCGGAACAGTGCATCCAGTGCGGCGAGTGTCTGAACTGGTGCCGCTTCGGGGCCATCAGCGACGCTTTGGCCATCAACCCTTTGCTCTGCGAAGGCTGCGGGGTCTGCCATTTCCTCTGCCCGGTTCAGGCCGTGCAGTTTCCCGACAACCACTGCGGCGAGTGGTACCTGTCCGCCACCCGCTTCGGGCCCATGGTGCACGCCCGCCTGGGCATCGCCGAAGAAAATTCCGGGAAGCTCGTGACCCTGGTGCGCAACGAGGCCCGGCGCCTGGCCGAAGAACAGGGCCGCGCCTACATCCTCACCGACGGCCCCCCCGGCATCGGCTGCCCGGCGATTTCCTCTCTGGGCGGGGCCACGGCCGCTCTTTTGGTGACCGAGCCCACCGTTTCCGGCCATCACGATCTGAAGCGGGTGGCCGCGCTGGCCGACCATTTCGGCGTCCCGGTTTTCGTTTTGGTGAACAAGGCCGACCTGCACTGGGAGGCCGCCGAGAAAATCGCCGAATTTTGCCTCACCCGGGGGTATCCTTTCCTGGGCCATCTTCCCTTCGAGCCGGATTTTACCCGGGCCCAGGTTGAAGGCAAGACCATTATGGAATATGATAATAAGAAAATACGTTCACTAATCAGCGAGGTCTGGGAACAATTACAAAAGGAGATCGACAGGTTGAGGCAAAAAGCCCATTGAGTCCCGCTCCCTCTCCCTGTGGGGAGCGGGATTTACCCATCTCTGCGTCTAAATTCTCCCCCCAGACGGAAATCATCCTCAACAGCATTGCCGACGGGGTCTTCACCGTGGATCTGGACTGGCGGGTCACCTCCTTTAACCGGGCCGCGGAGGAAATCACCGGCATCGCCGCCGAAGAGGCCCTGGGCCGCCCCTGCTGCGAGGTCTTCCGGGCCAACGTCTGCGACTCGGCCTGTGTGCTCCGGCACACCCTGGAAACCGGCCATCCGGTGGTGCATCAGCCCGTGGCCATCCTCAGGGCTGACGGCCGGGAAATTCCCATCAGCATCAGCACCGCGCTGCTCCGCAATGAAGCAGGCGAGATCATCGGCGGGGTGGAGACCTTTCGGGACCTGAGCCTGGTGGAGGAGCTGCGCAAGGAAATCCAGCGCCGCTACCGCCTGGGGGACATCATTTCCAAGTCCCCGTTGATGGGAGAAATCTTCGCCCTGCTGCCGGAGGTGGCCCGCACCGACAGCACCGTGCTCATCGAAGGGGAAAGCGGCACCGGCAAGGAACTGGTGGCCCGGGCCCTGCATACCTTGAGCCGGCGCGCCCAGGGCCCCTTTGTGGCGCTCAACTGCGGCGCCCTGCCCGACACCCTGCTGGAATCGGAGCTCTTCGGCCACACCGCCGGGGCCTTTACCGACGCCCGGCGGGACCGCCTGGGCCGCTTCGCGCTGGCGGCAAAGGGGACGCTCTTTCTGGATGAAATCGGCGACATCTCCCCGGCCCTGCAGGTGCGGCTGCTGCGGGTCCTGGAGGACAAGGCCTTTATGCCGCTCGGTTCCTCCCGGAGCCTCAAGGCGGATGTGCGCATCGTCACCGCCACCCACAGGGACCTGGCCCAGTTGGTGGAAGAGGGCGTCTTCCGCAAGGATTTGTATTACCGCATCAATGTGGTGAAACTGTCGCTCCCCCGCCTGGCCCGGCGCAAGGAAGACATCCCCCTTTTGGCCGAGCATTTCATCGCCCGCTTCAACAAACTTCAAGACAAAAAAATCCTGGGGCTGAGTCACGACGCCCTGGCCATTTTCATGAATCACGACTGGCCGGGCAACATCCGGGAACTGGAAAACGCCATCGAGCACGCCTTCATCCTGTGCCCGGGGGGACTGATCCAGCCCCGGCATCTGCCGGAGCACCTGCGTCCCCAGGCCCACCCCGGCCCGTCTCTCACCGGCCTGACCCTGGAGGAAGTGGAAAAGCGGGCCCTGTGGGAGGCCCTGGAGCGGCACGGCTGGCGCCGCCTGGCCACCGCCCGGGAACTGGGTATCGACAAGAACACCCTGCGCCGCAAGATCAAGCGCTTTGGGCTCATCCCTCCGGAAAAGGGAGCGGTTGAGTAGCGTTACGTCTCATAAATTGTATGATAAATATATTTACCGGATCCTTGCCCATGCATTTAATTTCCCCCTTTGAAAAATATGGATTTAGGTGTATTTTAAAAGAGTTACAAAATCCCCCTGACCCCCCTTTAATAAATTAGTATTTTGAGAGGGCCGAAAACCTTCTTAAAGGATTGACTGGCAAGAGGCTTACTTACCAAACGACTAGTGTCTAATAAAAGTTAAATGATAGATGAATGTAAAAATCCAGTAAAGCATGCATTACTAATGTTAGCTATTCTTTTAATAGGATTTCTATTTGGTATCGTATTATTATTAATTTTTGAATATTATCATATTCCTTTACACCCTCCACCTGATGTAGGACCATACTTATGAGGAGTTTATACTTTATGACTTTAAAAAAGAATAAATTTACGCCAGATGATAAATAGCAATCTCCTCGATTTGTCAAGAAAGCCGAGGAGATTCAATCTGAAATTGCTAAAGAATCTTTTGATAAAGCAATAAAGAAAATAACAAGTAAGGAAAAGAAAACTTAATATTTAATTATTATTTTCTTTTTTTGCCTTTTTCTTAAGATATCTTTGCCGAGAATATAATTTATTTATTGTTTCAGAAATTTTCTCTATTCCATTATTTGGAATCATAACATATCTTAAAACGCCATATTTTATAAGATAATCCAACCATTGCTTATCCTTCTGATTTTTTGTATCATATATATGAGCTAAAAAATCAGCAGCCTGTAATGGTACAAAAACCTTTTTTCAAGCTATCATAATACCAGCAATGTTAAATCTATCATCATTAATCATAGATTTTATGATTCTTTCAATATGGTCTATATTTGGCTGTCCAGATTCAATTACAATTGATACTGGTCCCCATCCATTATCCTTAGATATATCGGCTATTTTCATTACACACATATAAGCACAAATAGCATAAGCATTGCCAAGTGTACTCTTAAATTGATTATCAGCATATTTATTATAATCTTCTGGACTTAAAAAACTTATTACACCAAATAATTTTCTCTTAATAATTTCTCTAGCTAAATGTGGTTTTAATTTGTCACATTTTGGATTTTTTGCATGGAAATATTCCATATCAAATTTGCTTAGTTTTTGAACCCATTTCTTTTGAAAATATTTCCATTCAGTTTCATTGCCTACATAACCTGCAACTTTTATAAGAGATGATCCTCTATGGGTGCCACTCTCATCTAAATAGGCCCAAATCACGACTTTGCACCTTTCATTATCAGATAAAACAGTAATAAATTCGTCTGATATGGATTTATGAAACATTTTCTCCCCCTTTAACGGGTATGTCAAGTATAATATCCCGTTAATAAAGGCGGGCAAAAAGGAAGCAATACTTAAGGGTTTTTCCTAAAAAAACCATTATCTTATTTCTGAAACATAGTAATAGCCCATGCCCCCCGCGTTTGACGAGCAGGCCGCGGCCTACGACCGCTGGTACGCCACTCCTCTCGGGCACTTGGTGGACCGGGTGGAAAAGGCGGCCCTGTTTGCCCTCCTGCCCGAACTCCGAGGGCGGCGGGTCCTGGAGGTGGGCTGCGGCACCGGCAACATTTCCCTGGCCCTGGCCCGCCGGGGGGCCCGGGTGACGGGGGTGGACCTCTCCTTCCCCATGCTGGCCCGGGCGCAGCACAAGGCCAGCCGGGAGGGCCTGGCCCTCGGCTTCATCAGGGGCGCGGCCGGCTCCCTGCCTTTTGCCGACACCCATTTTGACGGGGTGATTTCCATCCTGGCCCTGGATTTCATCCCGGAGCGGGCCGGGGCCTTGCGGGAAATGGTCCGGGTGCTGCGGCCCGGCGGCTTTCTGGCCGTGGCCCTGTTGAACCGCTACAGCCTTTGGACCGTGAAGCGCACCCTCCGGGCCTGGCTCAAGCCCTCCCTGTGGCGGCAGGCCTCCTTTACCGCACCTCGCGCCTTGCGGCGTCTCCTGGCCGGCCACCCGGACCTTGAGGCCGTCCGCACCGGCCAGGCGGTGTACTTCCCCCCCCGGCCTTCCTCCTGCCTGTTACCGTACTACCCTTCCCTGGAAGGCCTGGGCTGCCGGCTCCGCCTCCCCTGTGGCGCCTTTCTGGTGGCGGTGGCCCGGAAACGAACCTCTTGACCAACCTTTCATGCCAATAGGGAACAATTTGCCCCTTTTCTAAGAAATAGCCGGGTTCAATCTGTTCCCTGTTCCCCTGGCGCGTCCCCCCAAGCCCGCTTTTTTGAGCCTATGCTTGGTTGGCACGGAATTTGATTAGAAGAACAGTGACGGATTTTTCAGAAAGGAGTTGCCCTCATGGGTGAATGCCAAGGCAAATCATGCGGTCACGGGGAGCAGGGAGCCCCCCCCGGAGCCGACGCAGAAGAACAGAGGCTCAACGAGCAGTTGCAGCAGATAAAAAACCGCGTTTTGGTGATGAGCGGCAAGGGCGGCGTGGGCAAGACCAGCATCGCGGTCTATCTGGCCCTGGGTCTGGCCCAGCGGGGCCATCGGGTGGGCCTGTTGGATGTGGACCTGCACGGTCCCGATGTCCCCCGGATGCTGGGAATCGAGGGCATGCTGGAGTTTGACGCCGAACACCTCCTGATCCCCCATCCCTATAGCGACCACCTGAAGGTCCTGTCCATCGAGGGGTTGCTCCACGACCGGGACGAGGCGGTGATCTGGCGGGGTCCCCTGAAACACAGCTTCATCCGCCAGGCCCTTTCCCAGGTCAACTGGGGGGAGCTGGACTATTTGGTGATCGACTCGCCCCCCGGCACCGGGGACGAACCCCTGAGCGTGGCCCAAACCATTCACGGGGCCCAGGCGGTGATCGTCACCACCCCCCAGGAGGTGTCCCTGGCCGATGTGCGCAAGGCCATCAATTTCTGCCGCAAGGTGAACATGCCCATCCTGGGATTGGTGGAAAACATGAGCGGCCTGATCTGCCCCCGCTGCGGCGAGGAGATTCCCCTGTTCAGCAAGGGGGGCGGGCAGAAGACGGCCACCTCGATGCATGTGCCGCTTTTGGCCAGCCTGCCCTTTGACCTCAAGGTGGTGCAGGGGGGCGACAGCGGCCGTCCCCAGGTGGGGTCGCCCGACCAGAGCCCCTTTCTGGCGGCCCTGGGAGGGCTGGTGGATAGCGTGGAACAAGGCCTGCGTCCACAGGAAGGGCCATCATCGACCACGACGCCAGAAAAACCGATACCGGAGGAGAAATCAGCAGTGATGCAGCCGGACAAAAACACCTTTAAAGTGGCGGTGCCCCTGGCCAACGGGGTGCTGTGCAATCATTTTGGCCATTGTGAAACCTTTGCCATCCTGCCCGTGAAGGACGGCCAGATCGGCGCCGCGGAACTTCTCACCCCCCCGCCCCATGAACCGGGGGTCCTGCCCCGCTGGCTGGGGGATCTGGGGGTTGATCTCATCATCGCCGGCGGCATGGGCCAGCGGGCCATCAACCTGTTCGCCGAACGGGGCATCCGGGTGATCACCGGGGCCCCCAACCAGGACCCCGTGGCCCTGGTGCAGAGCTACCTGGCCGGCGTTTTGAGCACCGGCCCCAATGTTTGCGATCATTAATCCTGCAGGAACATCCGGGGGCGTCGCCAGTCAACCCGATCTCGGTCGCCCTCCGGAGCCGGAAAGGAGGCTGTTATGAAAATCGCCATCAGCGCCAGCGGGCCCACCCTGGAGGCCGCGGTAGATCCCCGCTTCGGGCGTGCTCCCTATATTCTGATTGTGGATCCGGACACCCTGGAGTTTGAGGCCGTGGCCAACCAGATGAACCTTCAGGCCGCACAGGGGGCCGGCATTCAGACTGCCAGCCTGGTGGCCCGCTATAAGCCCCAGGCGGTGCTCACCGGCAATTGCGGCCCCAAGGCCTTTCAGACCCTGCAGGCTGCGGGCATCCGGGTGATCGTGGAGGTGGGCGGACCGGTGCGCCGGGCCGTGGAACAATTCCGCGCCGGGCAGTTAAATGCGACCCAGGCGCCGAACGTCGCCAGTCATTGGAGATAAATCAGCAAAAAACCACGGGTGAGGTCCGGATGGCAGCCGGCGCCGAAAAAGGGCGGCCGACCGTTCCCCCAGATGTCTGCCAGGTTCCTGGGGGGCCTCATGCCGGGTTGCAGTCAAACAGCAACCAAGGCTTTTCAGACGGTGAAGGCGCAGCCTGCGGCTACAAAAAATAGCACTTTGAACGCAACTCGGTATCAAAGGCTGTGAACATGAAAATTACCCTCATCTATGACAATGACGCCTGGGAACCGGAACTGGTAGCCGATTGGGGATTCGCCTGCCTCGTCGAACCGGGCGACGGCCGCCGGCTGCTGTTCGACACCGGTGCCAAGGGACCGATACTCCTCGGGAACATGGCCAAGCTGGGGATCGATCCCCGCACCATTCCGGAGGTCTTCATCTCCCACGCCCATTGGGACCATACCGGGGGTCTGCCGGCCTTTTGGGAACAGAACCCCGAGGCCGCGGTTTTCTTCCCGGCGTCCTGTCCGCCCCCGCCGGGGGCCGTAAAAATAGTGGCCGTCAAGGGCCCGCAGGAGATCCTGCCCCTTTTTTGGTCCACCGGCGAACTGGACGGCGGCGAGCAGTCCCTGGTGGCGGATACCGGCCGGGGCCTGGTGGTGATCAGCGGCTGCGCCCACCCGGGGGTGGAGGCCATCCTTGCGGCCGCGGCCCGGTTCGGCCGGGTGACCGCTCTGGTGGGCGGCCTGCATGGCTTCCGGGAGTTCGATCTCCTCCGGGACCTGGCCCTGGTCTGCCCCTGCCACTGCACCCAGCGTATTGCCGAAATCAGGCAGAAATATCCGGACACCTGCGTGGCGGGCGGGGCCGGCAAAGTTTTGGAACTGTAAACCACCGGAGGACCGGGCCCAAGGGACGGTGACCCTCTCCTCCGTGATCCGGAAAACAACCGTCTGCAACCACCAATGGGTGAGGCGCAACGAGCCTTACCCCGAAGCACCTGCAGGAGGGCACGACAATGCCAGGATACAATGGCACAGGACCGTTTGGCGCCGGACCCGGCAGCG
>JBGSLA010000045.1:0-32019 GCA_041740935.1 Desulfobaccales bacterium
GCCTTGGCGGCCTCCCCCTCCTGCCCCCCTGAGCCGGCGGGCCTGACCCGCCTGCTCCTTGCCGCCCGGGAACGCCTGGGCCGGGAGCCCCTGGTGGAAACCCTGGAGCGCTTCCTGGAAGACTCCCAGGCCTGGGGAAAAATCGCCGCCTGGGAAGGGGCCCTGGGCGTGGCCTGCGTCCGGACCTATCTCCGGCTCCTGGCGGACTCCGAAACCGGTCTGCCGGAGGCCACCTTTGTCAAGGCCGATTTCGCCCTGGAGGACGCCTACCAGCCCCCGGACCCCCGGGCCGAGGACTCCCCGGTGGAAATCCTCACGGTTCACGGGGCCAAGGGCCTGGAATTTCACACGGTGTTTCTGCCCTACCTGGATTGGCGGCCCCTGGGCCAGGGCGGGGCGCCGCCGCCGTTTCTGCTGGAGGAGATCCCCGGCGCCCGGGCCCATGTCCTGGCCCTGGCCCCCCCGGCCTGGCGCGCCGGCCAGGATTCTTCCCACCGGCTGGTCAAGGTCTTAAAGGAGGCCCAGGTGCTGGCCGAGGCCCGCCGGGTCTTTTACGTGGCCGTGACCCGGGCCCGGGAGCGCCTGTTCCTCTCCGCCGCGCTGTCCAGGTCCCGGGGAAAATTCGCCCCCCCGGCAAACAGCCCCCTGGCCTGGCTCTGGGAGCATTACGCCCCCGGGGAATTGTCCGGCCGTGGTTCTCAAATCTGGCCGAACCCCGGCCTGAAGGTGGAGCTTTTTCCGGACACCGCGGCGACGCGCCATCCCGATTTTAAACCCCAGGCCCTGCCGCCGGCCCTGGAGTTTTTGCCGGAGCCGCCGCCCTACCGCCTGGTTTATCCCTCTCAGGCTGCAGCGGAATCCCAAGATAATGCGCCGACTTTTGGGGGCCGTGGGGAGGACGGGGACAACCTGGCGGCCCGGGCCCGGGGAGAGGTGACCCACCGGCTGTTCGCCGCGTATGTCCAGGGATCGGAACTCCCCGGAGAAACGGGAGTGGCCGCGGCCCTGGTGGGCTTGGGCCTGCCCCGGCGCACCGCCCAAACCCTGGCCCCGGAGATTTTGGCGGAAGTTGCGGCCTGCCTGGAAGAGCCTTTTCTGGCCGGGCTGCTCTCCCCCGAAACCGCGCAGAGCGAATGGCTCCTGGAAGACCAGCCCGCCCCTGGGGCCATCCGGCGGGGGCGTCTGGATCTTTTGGGGTTTGACGGCCGGGATTGGTGGCTCGTTGACTTTAAAACCTCCCGGCCGCCCGCAGGCCTCGCCTGGGAAGATTTCCTCCGGTCTGAAAAAGAAAAATACGGCCCCCAACTCGCGGCCTACCGGGAGATGACCGCCAAGCTCCGGGGGCTGAGCCCCGAGGCCCTGCGCCCGGCCCTGTATTTCACTGCCTGCCGGAAAGTGGTGGAGGTTTAGCAGGCCATCGTTGTCGGTCTCAACGAAAATTCACCTCATCATTCCTTGGCGAAATTTTTCTGAAAACAGAAAACCGAAACGTGTAGCAATCTCCCTTGCCTTAAGGGCTTCCTGCAAAATTCCATAGATTGAGTCGGGGGCATTCTGAGCGAAGCGAAGAATCTCGTATTTTCAACAGGTTGAGATCCTTCACGTCGTTCAGGATGACAAGATCATACACTTTTGCAAGAGCCTCCAAAAATTCCTGAATTAATTGTCGCCGGGACGCGCTCCCCTTGACTTCAGGAAGATCGATTCTTAAAAGATATCAGATATTATTTTTTTAATTTCCCCTGGACCTGACGACCGCTCGTTTATCATGAAAAATCTCTCCGGGGGATGGCCGGATAAGGGGTGACTTCCCCACCTCCAACTTTTCAGCTTACAAGGACGATATGAAAAATATCCTGCTCGACCTCCTCATCTGCCCTGGCTGTCTGCCCGAGGAACACGGCCTGCAGGCAACCGTGGCCGAGGCCTCCCGGGGGGATATCATCGAGGGCGCCCTCCACTGCAGCCACTGCCAGGCGGTTTACCCGATTCACCAGGGCATTGCTTTTCTGGATCCCCACACCTCGGAAGTTGATCGCGCCCGAAACCGCTATGAAACCTTGCCGGTATTGTCCTCATACCTTTGGAGCCATTACGGCGATCTGCTGGGCGACGACCAGGCCACCGACGCCTACACCCGCTGGGCCGGCCTGATGCGCCCCAGTTCCGGCCTCTGCCTCGACGCCGGCTCGGCCGTGGGGCGCTTTTCCTTTGAAATGGCCAAAAAATTCGACTTTGTGGTGGGCCTCGACAACTCCCTGGCCTTTATCCGCACCTGCCGGGAATTGATGCAGCGCCGCGGCGCCGGACTGGCCCTGCCCGAAGAGGGGGTGCTTACCCGGCCGGAGACCCTGATTTTTCCGGAGGACTGGCGGACGGACAACACCGAGTTCATCGTGGGGGACGCCCAGGTGCTGCCCTTCCGCGCCGGGGCCTTTGCCGGGGTCTCTTCCCTGAACATGGTGGATAAGGTCCCCAAGCCCCTGACCCATATCGCCGAAATCAACCGCCTGGCCCGGAGCGCGCAGGCCCAGTTCCTGTTTTCCGATCCGTTTTCCTGGTCCACCGAGGTGGCCCCGGAGGCGGAGTGGCTGGGCGGCAAGCACAACGGCTTTTTCTCCGGCCGGGGCCAGGACAATATCATGGCCCTGCTGGAGGGCCGCCTGAACGGCTTTTACCCCACCTGGCAGGTCAGTGATCACGGCCACATCTGGTGGAAGATTCGCACCCACAGCAATCACTTTGAACTGATTCGCAGCTGCTTCATCAAGGCAAGCCGTTAACATTTTGATATAGCTATCCATTCAAGGGATCAGAGCTCTGCCCATGCAACGCCACACTGTCTGCCGCTTATGCTCCGCCTGCTGTCCGGTGATCGTCGAGGTTGAGGACGGAAAACTGGTGGGAGCGGAGCGCAAGTCCGCTCTACCCCCCGAAAAACGGCTCTATTGCCCCAAACTCCAGGCGGCCCCGGAAATCGTCTATGCTCCGGACCGCCTGTTGACGCCCCTGATCAGAAAAAAAGGCGCGTCCCGCGGCGACTTCCGGGAGGCTTCCTGGGATGAAGCCCTGGACCTGGTGGCGGAAAAATTCCTGCACTTTAATCAGACCCACGGCCCCGAGTCCGTGGCCTGGCTCCGGGGCATGGCCGCGGATTGGGGCGCGCCCTGGGATTACGCCAACCGGCTGATGAACCTGTTCGGCTCGCCCAACACCATCGGCAACGGCTCGGTCTGCCACGTGGCCCGGGACATGGCCCATGTCTATACCTATGGGGCCATGACCCTGCCGCAGCCCCGGAACTCCCGCGGTATCGTTATCTGGGGGAAAAATGACCGGAACACCGCGCCAGCGGCGGCCGAGGCCATTTTCCAGGCCAGGGCCGAGGGCGCCAAACTCATCGTCATCGACCCGGTCAAGACCCGTTTTGCGGAACTGGCCGACATCTGGCTGCAGATCAAGCCGGGCCACGACGGCGAGCTGGCCATGGCCATGATCCACGAAATTATTCAAAACGGCCTTTATGACGCCGACTTCGTCCGGGATTACTGCCTGGGCTTCGACGAACTCAAAGCTGCGGCCGCGGCCTTTCCGGCCGACGCGGTGGGCCCCCGCCTGTGGCTGGATCCTTCGGCCATCCGGGCGGCGGCGCGGCTTTATGCCACCACCCAACCGGCCTGCATCATCGACGGCAACGGCCTCGACATGCAGGTGCAGGTGTTTCAGAACACCCGGGCGGTGTGCCTGCTCCGGGCCCTGACCGGCAATCTGGACAAGGGCGGCGGCGACTTCATCCCCCAGCCCGTCCCCTTGAACAACCTCCAGGCCAAAGACCGGCGGCCCGCCGGCGCGGCGCCCATCACCCAGGCCTACCCTCTGTTCAACGACTTTCACGAGACCTGGGGCCTGCACGCCCAGTCCTGCCTGATCGACGCCATCCTGGAGGACACCCCCTACCCCATCCGCCTGCTGGTGGTGCAGTCCGGCAACCCCGCGGTGACCATGACCGAGGCCCGGCGGGTGCAGCAGGCCCTGGAAAAGCTTGATTTTCTGGTGGTGATCGACCTGTTCCTCACCCGCACCGGCCGCTTTGCCGACGTGATTCTGCCGGCCGCGGGCTGCTTTGAGAAAACCCAGCTCAACCGGGCCTCCATGCGCAACAGCCCGGTCATCCTGCAAAACCAGGTCATTGACTGGCAGGGTGACAGCCGGCCGGATTGGAAAATCGTCTTCGACCTGGGGAGAAAGCTGGGGTTTGAGGCGGAATTCCCCTGGCCATCGGTTGAAGAGGCCATCGACTTTCAGTTGGCGCCCTCGGGCCTGACGGTGGCGATGCTTCGGGAAAACCCGGATGGGCTCAGGGCCGCGCCGCTGCAGTTCGAAAAATTCCGCACCCAGGGCTTTGCCACCCCCTCGGGCAAGGTGGAGCTTTTTTCGGCGCGCCTGGCCAAAGCGGGCCACCCGCCGGTGCCCTTCAGGGACGGCGGGGTTGAAAACCCCATCAGCTTTGCCGACACCCTGGGGGAGGACGCCCTGATCGGCATCAGCGGCGAGCGCAGCCACCGCTTCACCCACACCCAGTTTCACCAGATTCCGTCACTCCTCAAGGGGGAAGGGGAAGGTTTTGTGGACCTGCACCCGCAAGACGCCCAAGCCAGAAATATTGCCCCGGGGCAATGGCTGACCGTGTCCACCCCCAAGGGGCGGATTCGCCTCAAGGCCAGGATTTCGGAGGTGATTTGCCCGGGCGTGGTGCGCATTGCCTGGGGTTGGGGGGAAGTCGATCCCGAAGCCAGTCTCAACAACCTGACCGACGACGCGCGGCGGGACCCGGTCACCTGCACCCCTGCCAACCGCACCTTCATGTGCCGGCTGGAGGTGTGAAATGGCCTTAGCTGTCCTAAAAAGTCCAAAGTCCAGGGTCCAGAGTCCAAAGTTATAGCGGCGGGCAAGAAGCCTGCCCTGTCTTTTCATGCTTTGCGGGTGGGCCGAAGGACCATGAGGAGCTGTTACGAAAAGTTTGTAGCGTGTAGGGGCAGGCGCCCTCGGTGGACAGCCGAGGACGGCTGTCCCTGCAAGCCCAGAGGCTTTTCCTGCTTTACGGGTGAGCCCACGGGCTCATGCGCGACTGTCCTGAAAAGTCCAAAATTGTAAACGCGGGCAGTGCCCGCCCTGCATGTCTGAATTGATAATATCCGGGCAAAGAGCAAATTAAAAAAGAAAGGAACCAAAGAATGGCAACAATTACCCGTGTGACCCCCCAGGACATTTATCCCCGGGTGAAATCAGGCGATACCCTGCTGGTGTGCGCCTATGACAACGAAGAGACCTTTCGGGGGATGCGTCTTCAGGGCGCCATTTCGCTTCAGGAGTTTAAAAGCCGGGTGAGCGGACTTCCCAGCCATAGGGAAATCGTCTTCTACTGCGCCTGAGCCAGTGAGCATTCCTCTGCCGGTCTGGCAGGCGAGTATCAAAAGCTGGGTTACCCGAACGCCAAGGCCCTTTTGGGGGGCGTGAACGCCTGGCAACAGGCGGGCTTTCCCATCCTCCCGGCGGAGTCCTGATTTTTGCCGGTGTCCGGTTGGGGAACGGGTTATAGAGCTTTTCGGTTTTGTTCATAAATGGCAAGCCGTTCCCAAAAATTATGACACAGTAGTAATAATTAATTGCGCAAAAATAGGCCTTCTTTTAGTTATTCCTAACATTGTGTCACCCTGAGCCGAAGGCGAAGGGTCTCTTCCTTTCCTGAAAAGCGAGATTCTTCGCCGCGTTTGGCGGCTCAGAATGACAACTCAGGGGAAAACAAACCTCTGCGCAAGAAATAATGTCGCTCTGTATAATATGATTGGCAGTTGTCATGCTGAGCGCCGCGAAGCATCTCGTCTGTTCGACAGGTTGAGATCCTTCGCGTCGTTCAGGATGACAGAATGAACCACTATTCTATCCAGCTTTCTGCCGCTCATCCCAGCTGACCTTTCCCCACCCCTGAACCGCCCGTTTCCTAACGAAAATCGCCGCCGCCGGACTGCGGACGGCTGGGGCTTTTGGTTAATCTCCTTCCTGCCGATATGAAGACAAGGCGGCGTCGCGGGGTCAGGGACTCCGGCGCTGAGGTGCGCCGCCCAGGACGGTTTGGGATTTTCTGCAAAATATAATTATAAAAATCAAATGGTTATGAATCCAGCCGGTTTGATCTTTAGCAGAACCTGACAGACCAAGTTTCGCTCCCTTCCCGGCGGCAGGAGGCGGGGGGACTCACAGTTCGCGCTCCAAGTCATTTATGAGTGATAAAGCGCCCACAAAGGCCTTTTTGCACCTGCGTTTCTGGCAGGCTGCGCTGCTTATCGCCATCCTGGCAGTGGGATTCCTGGGCATCTGGTGGGCGGTGCAGCGGGCCGACCACGAGATGCGCCAGGAACTGCTCACCCAGACCCGGTTGGTGGCCCAGGCGGTGAATCTCCACCAGGTCGAGGCCCTCACCGGCTCGGAACGCGACCTGGCCCTGCCGGTTTACCAGGATCTCAAAGCCCAGATGGTGCGGGTCAAGCAGGCCAACAGCAAGTGCCGCTTCGTTTATCTCCTGGGCCGCAAGCCTGACGGGAAGCTGTTCTTCCTGGTGGACAGCGAGCCTGTGGGCTCCAAAGACTACTCGCCCCCCGGGCAGGTCTATGACGAGGCCACTGAGGAATTGCAGCGCGTCTTCGCCGACCGGGTGGAGTTCGCCGAAGGCCCGACCCCGGACCGCTGGGGCCTCTGGGTCTCGGGGCTGGTCCCCCTCATCGACCCACACACCGGGGAGATGCCGGCAGTTTTGGGCATGGACATCAACGCCTATGCCTGGAATTGGGAGGTGGCCGCCCGGGCGGCCCTGCCGGTGGGGCTCATTCTGGCCCTGCTGATCATCATGGCCGCCCTCCTGGCCGCCGGCCGCCGGGCCGACTCCTCTCCCAGGCTGGTGCTGCGGCGCCTCCTGCTGCCCATAGCGCTCCTGCTTATCCTGCTGATGGTAGTCTCGGGCTTCCTTTTGTGGCAGCAGCAGAAGCAGCGGCTGGCGGAAAATATTCACCGGGAAATTTCCGAGGTGTCCGTCGAGTTGCGCCTGACCCTGGACCAGCAGGCATCCGGCCTGGCCGCGGTGCTGCGCTTGATTGCCGCCGACCCCGCGGTGCAGCAGGCCCTGCGCCAGGGCAAGGCCGACAGTTTGGCGGCCAAGTGGCGGCCGGTGTTCGATATCCTCAAGCGGGAAAACCATGTCACCCATTTTTCGTTCCTGGACGCCTCGCGTTTTTGCCTGGTAAGCCTCTGCGGACCTGACGAATGCGGCAGCCGGATAACCCGTGTAACCGCGGCGCAGGCTCAGGAAACCGGCCGAACCGTCTCCGGCCTGGAACTCGACTCGGACGGCGCCCTCACCCTGTGGGTGATGCAACCGGTCTTTGACCGGGGCGTCCTGGTGGGCTATGTGGAACTGGGCAAGGAGATCGAGGATGCGCTCTCGGCGCTGCACGCCCGGTCCGGGGTCCAACTCGCCACCACCATCAACAAAAAGCATCTGAAGCGCCACAACTGGGAAGAGGGCCGGCGCCGCCGCGGCCAGGAGCCGGACTGGGACCGCCTGGCTCAACGCGTGGTCGGCTATGCCTCCCAGGGCCGGCTGCCCGACGTCCTGGCGCGGCCTGATGACCATGATGGGGCGGGGGAGCAAGGCTTCGGCAAAATGGACAAGGAGATCACCTTCGAGGGCAAAACCTGGCAGGTCGCCGCCTCCCCGCTGCAGGACGCCTCCGGCCGGGAGGTGGGCGACCTGCTGGTCATGTTCGACATCACCGCCCAGACAGAGGCCTACGCCCGGTTTCTGGGCCTGGTGGGGGCCAGCGGCGGGGTGATCCTGGTCTTCCTGCTGAGTTTTGTCTTTGTCCTGCTCCGCCATACCGATCAGGGCATCCGGGCCCAGACCGCGGAGTTGCGCCGGAGCGAGGAGAAGTATCGCCTGCTCTTCGAAAACGCTCCCCTGGGGATTATGCACTACGACCAGGATGGCACCATCACCGACCTGAACGAGGCCTTTGCCGCCATCATCGGGGCCCCCAAGGAGAGGATCCTCGGCTTCAACATGCCGCAGCAGCTGCGCAACGATCAGATGCGCCAGGCCCTCATGGCCTCCCTGTCCGGCCGGCCCGGGTATTTTGAAGGGGAATATCTCTCCGTCATCGGCGGCCGGGCCACCCAGGTGCGGGCCTTTTTCCGGAGTGTGTTCTCGGAAACCGGGAGCTTCCAAGGCGGGGTCAGCATCTTTGAAGATTATACGGAAAGATTTCAGGCGGAACAGAACCGGCAGGAATACCTCAATTTTCTGCAAATTCTCCTGGACGCCATTCCCAACCCGGTTTTCTATAAAGATACCGGCGGGATTTTTTTGGGCTGCAACAAAGCCTGTGAGGCGGCCTGGGGCCGGTCCCAAGCCGACCTGGTGGGCAAGTCGGTCGCTCAAGTGCATTCCCCGGAATTGGCTAAACTCCATGAAGCCAAGGACCAGGAATTATTCAACCATCCGGGCATGCTGGTCTATGAAATCACCAAGGTGGCCGCGGACGGCAGCAGGAAAAACTTCATCATCCACAAGGCAACTTTTTTTAAAGGAGATGGGAGCCTGGGGGGCCTCATCGGCGTTGAGGTTGACATCACCGCACGCCAACAGGCCGAGGAAGCGCTGAAACTGAACGAACAGCGTCTGGGGGCCTTGCTGAAACTGAATCAGATGACCGAGGCCACGGTTCAGGACATTACCCATTTCGCCCTGGAGGAAGCGGTGCGCCTGACCGGGAGCCAGATCGGCTATATCGCCTTTGTGAACCGCGAGGAGACGGTCCTGACCATGCATGCCTGGTCAATAAACGCCATGGCCGAATGCCGTATGGAGGATAAACCTCTGGTCTATCCCCTCCGGGAGACGGGGCTCTGGGGGGAGGCGGTGCGCCAACGCCGGCCCATCCTAACCAATGACTTTGCCGCGGCCAATCCCCTGAAACGGGGGTATCCGGAAGGCCATATCCCGGTCAGCCGGCACCTGAACGTGCCCATTATTGATGATAACCGCATTGTCATTGTAGCCGGGGTGGGTAATAAGCCCACGGATTATGACCGATCCGATGTTCGCCAACTGACCCTGCTGATGGAGGGCCTGTGGCGCATTGTGCGGCGCCAAGAGACCGCGGACGAACTGGAGCAGTCCCTGTCCCTGCTCAAGGCCACCCTGGAGTCCACCGCCGACGGCTTGCTGGTCATTGACCGGGCCGGCAACATCGTGGCCTATAATCAGAAATTCGCCCAAATGTGGCGGATTCCCGAGGCCCTGCTGGCTTCCGGGGACGACCGGCAGGCCCTGGCTTATGCCCTCAAGCAATTAAAAGACCCCGAGGGTTTTCTCAGCAAAGTGCACCTGCTCTATGACCAACCGGAGTTGGAGAGCGATGATCTCATAGAATTTGCGGACGGCCGGGTGTTTGAGCGCTATTCCCAACCCCAGAAGATCGGGCCGAACATTTTGGGGCGGGTCTGGAGTTTCCGGGATATCACCGAAAAAAGGCATATGGAACATCAGCTGCTGCAGGCCCAAAAGATGGAAGCGGTGGGGCGGCTGGCGGGAGGGGTGGCCCACGACTTCAACAATCTGTTATCCGCCATCATGGGCTACAGCGAAATCCTGCTGCTGGACCTGGGCTCCCAGGACCCCCTGTGCGGCTTACTCCAGGAAATTCTGCAGGCCGCCCAGCGCGGCGAGGCCTTAACCCGCCAATTATTGGCCTTCAGCCGCAAACAGATTCTGCAGCCCCAGGTTATCAACCTCAACACGGTGATCGCCGACATGAAGAAAATGCTGGGACGGCTGATCGGCGAAGATATCGATCTCAAGACCATCCTGGCCGAGGATTTGGGGGCGGTCCAGGTGGACCCGGGGCAGATGGAGCAGGTGATCATGAATCTGGCCGTGAACGCCCGGGACGCCATGCCCCTGGGTGGCAGGCTCACCATCGAGACCACCAACGTCTTTTTTGACGAGCATTATAGCGCCCGGCATCTGGAATTGAATCCGGGCCCCGCGGTCATGCTGGCGGTGAGCGACAACGGCGAGGGCATGGACCCGGCCACCCAGGCCCACATTTTCGAGCCCTTTTTCACCACCAAAGACCAGGGCAAGGGCACCGGTCTGGGGCTGGCTACGGTCTACGGCATTGTCAAACAAAGCGGCGGCCTCATTAATTTGTACAGCGAACCCGGCCAGGGCGCCTGCTTTAAAATCTATTTCCCCAGGGCCGAAGGACCCTTGGACGTCGCCCCGACAAAGGAAGTTTCCGCGGAGCAGGTGGCCGGCTGGGAAAAGGTGCTGGTCGTGGAGGATGATGAGGCCCTGCGCTCTTTAATCAAACGGGCCCTGGAAAAATACGGCTATGGGGTTTTGGCGGCCTGTCATGGCCGGGAAGCCTGTTCCCTGGTGGAGCAACACCAGGGGGCAATTCAGCTGATGATCACCGATGTGGTCATGCCCGGCATGAGCGGCAGCAAGCTGGCTGATCAGCTGAAACCGCTGCAGCCGGACATGAAGGTGTTGTATATGTCCGGGTACACGGAAAATGCCATCGTCCACCACGGCATCCTGGACAAGGAAATCAATTTTCTCCAAAAACCATTTAAGATAATGAATTTATTGCAAAAAGTGCGATACGCCATCGACGCCTCGCCCCCTTCCAGATGATCCGGGTCGGGTCGGAGCGGCCGGCCCCGTCCCGAAATGCCGTATGCTGATTTCCCAGCCCCGGCTGGACAACCGGCTTTTCCGCCAAGCTCTTTTGTGCCCCGAATAAGGCGAGGTCTGGACGCGGAACAGACGCCCGCGCCACACCATTTCATACCAAGTTGTGTTCAAACAGGTAATTTATCCTGCAGCCGCAGGCTTCAGCCTGCGCCTGCACAGCCTGAAAGCCGGTGCCACCGATTATTACTTCTTTGATGGCAACTTGGTATCAGGCCTTGCTGGGAGAAGGGGGGAAGCGGGGCCTGCCGGCGCGTTTTTCCCCCTATTCTGCCGGCGGTTTTTGCACCGCACGATCGATTTTGTCGAGGCATTCTTCCGGGGTGAGGCGGCCGGCGAAAAACTCCGTCAGCGCCGACAGGAACGGGTGGTCCACAAAGGTGCGCTGGAAGGCCAGACGGTCACCCTGGTCGGGGAGGTTCAGGTCCACCTGAAAATGCTTGGCCGCCTGCATGATCACGTCCAATTGCAGGATTTCGGCCTGGCGCATCTGCCCCTCGATCTGAAACAACAGGCGCCGCAGACGGGCCAGGTAGTCCTCCCGCTCCTGATAGTCCCGGCGTTGGTGCTCCAGGTAGTTCAGGTGCTGGGCCCGCACCAACTGGCTGAAAGGGATGATTTTGCTCACCGGCTGGATTTCCCCTCCGAGGAAGAGATTATTCCTTTGAGATTATTCCTTTGATATGTATCATCCCATCTTGTCGATTGGAATAAAAAAGGGTAAATTAGCTTGTTATGAAAGAAAATCTGACCCCGAATTTTGATAAACTGGGAGGTTTGCTCCCTGCGGTCGTCCAGGAGGCCGAAAGCGGCCAGGTCCTGATGCTTGCCTTTATGAATAAAGAAGCCTGGGACCTGACCCTTGCGACCCGGGAGGCCCATTACTTCAGCCGCAGCCGCCAGGCCATCTGGCGCAAGGGCGGCACCAGCGGCCACATCCAGCGGGTCCAGGAGATTTTTCTTGATTGCGATGCCGACACCGTGCTCCTGAAGGTGGAGCAGGTGGGTGGGGCCGCCTGCCATGAAGGCTATGCCAGTTGTTTTTACCGCCGCCTGGAAAAAGACGGCTGGCAGGTGGTGGGGGCGCCGGTGTTTGATCCCAGGGAGGTTTATACGCGTGGATAAACTGCGATTGGGCATACCCAAAGGCAGTCTGGAAAAGGCCACCATCGACTTGTTCCGCCGGGCCGGCTGGCACATTCAGGTGAACGGCCGCAGCTATTTCCCCGATATCGACGACCCCGACATCGCCTGCTCCATGTGCCGGGCCCAGGAAATGAGCCGCTATATCGAAAACGGCACCCTGGACTGCGGCCTGACCGGCAAAGACTGGATCATGGAGAACGATTCCCGGGTGGTGGTGGTGGCCGACCTGATGTACTCCAAGACCTCCACCCGGCCGGTGCGCTGGGTCCTGGCGGTGCCCGCCGCGTCAGACGTCAAAAGTCTCAAGGACATGGCGGGGAAAAAGATCGCCACCGAACTGGTGAACTACACCAAGCGCTATTTTGCCGCGCGGAACATCCCGGTTACCGTGGAGTTCTCCTGGGGGGCCACCGAAGCCAAGGTGAGCGCCGGGCTGGCCGACGCCATCGTCGAGGTGACCGAAACCGGCAGCACCATCAGGGCCCATGGTTTGAAAATCATTCATGAATTTTTTCAATCCAACACCCAGTTGATCGTCAACCCCCAGGTTTGGGAAACGGATGCGGCCAAACGGGAAAAAATCGAAAATCTCCGGGTGCTGCTGCTGGGGGCGCTCAGGGCCGAAAATATGGTGGGCCTGAAGATGAACATCCAGGAAGACGGGTTGAAAAGCCTGGTCAGCCTGCTGCCGAGCCTGATGGCGCCCACCATCAGCCCCCTGTTCGAAACCGATTGGTATTCGGTGGAGGTGGTGGTCAACCAGGAAGAGGTGCGCCACCTGATTCCCCGCCTGGTGGCAGCCGGGGCCCAGGGCATTGTGGAATATCCGCTGTATAAGGTTATTTGAACCACCCGGCCGGCTGAGCCGGTGGAGGGCGGGCGCCGGAGGACGCGGATCCCTGCCCCTGCCTCACCCCCTCTCCCCCAACCCCTTCCGGTTGTTTGGCCGGAGGGGTAAAATGACCGATTTTATCCGGGTTTTCTTTAAAATTGAGAAAATGTGAATTTGGCCAGAGCCTCAAGGTATCAGGTAATTTCTGAAGCCTGGCAATGGCCGATATTCCGGCGCCCTTTGGCGACACACAACACCAGGACCACTATTCTGCCATGACCCACAAACGCCTGAAGCAAGGCCTGGTGCAGGTCTATACCGGCGACGGCAAGGGCAAGACCACCTGCGCCCTGGGGCTGGCCTTGCGGGCCATCGGCCAGGGGTTCAAGGTGTTCATGGTCCAGTTCCTCAAAAGCGGCGACACCGGCGAAGTGGAGGCCGCTAGACGCCTGGCCCCGGATTTCACCATCGTAAGCTTCGGCATACCGGGGTTTCCCAAACTCAGCGACCCCGACCCCCAGACCCGGGAGCGGGTCCGGCAGGCCTTCGCCCTGGCCCGGGAGGTCATACTGGCCGGGGAGCACGACCTGGTGATCCTGGACGAAATCAACCTGTCCCTGACCTACGGCCTGGCGCCCCTGCCGGAGATGCTGGAGGTGCTGCGCCGGCGGCCCGCGCATGTGGAGGTGGTCCTCACCGGCCGGGCGGCCCCGCCGGAACTGGTGGAGTTCGCTGATCTGGTGACCGAGATGCGCCCCGTCAAGCACTATTTCGAGGCCGGCATCAAAGCCCGCCGGGGCATCGAGTGGTGAAGCCCGGTTTAAGGCAAACGGGGGTACATCCAATCCGGGAGCACAGGCATCCTGCCTGTGCGGCACAGGCTGGAAACCTGGGCTCCCGGTTTGCTGGGTTGGCGGAGGTGACAGGGGCCCACCGGCCCCAGCAGCAAGGGCTTCCAGCCCGTGGAACCCCCCCTTTCCCACATCGAACTTTTCACAACAAAGTACCTGCCAAAGGCGGGATGCGCTTCGCTTTCCCGCCCCACGGCCGGCGGCCCCCCACGTAAAGCATGAAAATTTGTAGGGCGGGCTCCGCCCGCCGCTTTCATTGTGCCGGAAGCGGGGCCAGGCAGAGCTTGGCGGGAAAGCCGGGGTCCCAATCGGGAGCTGGGGAACCAGAAGAAACAGCCGCTTATGAACCCCCGGTTCTTTAAAAACCGTGAAAAGCCTGGTGGCACAGGCGTCCCGCCTGTGCAGGCACAGGTTGAAAACCTGTGCCACCGGCTGAATCAGCACTGAGAGCCCCAAACTTTTCAGGACAGTTCCTCATGGACCTGCGGCCCACCCGCAAAGCCTGAAAAATGTGGCGCCGGCGCCTCGCCGGCGATCGAACCGCCGGGGCGGCGGTTCCACATAAAAACTTTTCATCACCGTAGCCAGGTGCCCGGAACCGGACTGATCACTAACTACAGGTCACTGATTCACCCCCCCTCCCCGCCCGCCATCCGGGCAGCCGGCCCGAAGGGGGCCAAAATCCCCCAGTCCCAGCCGGCCCCCCGGCCGCATTGACATCAGGTCTGCCCATGATTAGTTAAAGGGTAACCGGTGCGCCGTTCACACCTATAAACCGGCGCCGGCCTGAGATCTACCATGGAGGTGCGGTCATGGAATTGTATGTGCCCAGGGATATGCTCAAGGAACTTTCCGACGTGTTCACCGCCGAAGGAGTTCGTTTTCAGGTTACCAACGACACCTATTCCCTGAAGGTGGAAGGCAAGGAAATCGCCGAAGTCGTGGCGGTTGAGGCCCAGCTTCTGGAAACCGATGTGCCGGTCATCCTGGAGCCAGGCCCGGAAATCACCCTGAGGGCCTTTCGCCTGCCCTCGGGGAACAGGGTTCTCCTCACCGACGTCAACGGTAATTTTATCCGGGTGGTAACGCCTCCTGCAGGCTGGGAACGCTAAATTGCCTGGATGGCAGAGCCGGAGAAAAGTCAGATTATTCCGTCTGAGCCTGAAGATCACAGCCAATGGCTGATTGAGTATCTGCGCCGTCGGGCCCGCCTGGCGTCCTCAGAGTCGACCTTTCAGTGTGACCCCGCCTGTACCCGGCCGGGCTGCAAAAACAGGGATGTGCATATCCCGGTGAGCCTCCTTGATCTGTTGGGCGCGGCCGGCCTGAGGCGGGAGCCGGTGTCTGAGCTGTACCGCCGCCATTATTCCCTGGGGCTGTTCATCGATGACCGCACCGACTGGCTGCGCCGGGTGACCCTGCGGCTCAAGAAGCCCTGCCCCTTCCTGGAGGGTGATCTCTGCGGCATCTACCCGGTGCGGCCCCTGCCCTGCATGCTCTTCCCCGAGTATCTGGTTTCCCGGGGGACCTTCGAGGCCGAGGCCGGCAAGGCTTCTTACCAAGACTTCCTCTGCCTGCGCTGCGTTCTGCAGCTGACCCCCGAACGGCTCCGGATAGTGGCAACCCTGAGACAGATGTCTGAGCGGGAACTGCTGATGTCCGGTTTTTATCTGTTCAACCACATCGCCTGTTACTTTGACTGCAGCCGCATGGTCAAAAGAGACCTCCGGGGGGCGTGGGGCCTTGGGGGTGCGGCCCACCAAAGGCCAGAGACGCCGCGGGTCATAACCAACCAGGAACTGGACGATTTTTTTTATGAGCGCGTTGCCCTTCACCCGCCGTTTGCCGGGGTAGGGGAAAAAATCGCGCCACTGGATAATCAGGAGGGCCAGGCCCGGCTGGTGCGGCTTTTTCAGGATGAGGGGCTTTTCCAGAAACTATGGCAGGATGGTGACGACCGGGCCCTGGTCTTCCGATATAAGCAGGGTAAACTCCAGGCCAGACGGCGAGGTATTCTTCCGGCGGAATACAAATTCTCTTAGGTGCGCAGTACCCTCGCCGTTATTTACTTCTATGCGGTAAAAGTTATTCCTTTCATTTAATCTGCGTATAAATGCTCGCCAAGGCAATGGGAATCAAAATCCATCCAAGGATTTGCTGAAGATGGAAGTAAAACCAAATAAGAAAACGGTTGGCTTTGGCATCCCAGTTTTTGGCCAGTCCCAGCTCTATGGGTAAAAATCGGTCCAGACTGAGAAAAAATCTAATGAGCATGGATTTATAGGTTCTGCCCTCCGCAGATTTCTTGTTTTCCGTAAGATATTCGGGGTCGAACAGAAAGGCCCCCAGAATGATTATGGCCAGACTGATAAAAAAGACTCGGAACGGGGCCCGGCCATACCCCGCCAGCCTGCCCCAGAAAAACCATTCCAGCCACCGGCGCGGGTCATACCATTGCATCTTTTCCGCCAATTCCCGATCGTGCCTGCGGATAAAGACCTCCTTGGCCCAGGATTCCTTGCCGATGCGCTTATAAAATTCCTCCAGTTGGACATATGTCTGAGTATTGAAGGGACTGGCCTCCACGAAAGCTTTAATCGCTTCGAAGTCCTTATCGCTATAGTCTCTATCATCCACGTTCTCTGATCTATCAATACTGATACTGCTGTAGGTCAGGTCGCTCAGGCAGACGTTTCGAACATTTTTCTTTATTTCCTTATGCGGCCATCTGACCTGCTGAAAATCCAGCCCCTGAAAGCTGCTGTTGCGGAAGTCCGCCTTGCTGATTATCTCAATATTTCGAAACAGGGCGGGGCCCTTAACTTGCATGGAACTGGCATCCAATTCAGCAATGACCTCGTCGGCCACGGTCAGTTCGCGTTGCACCAGCATGCCTCTCAGGTTCAGTTTCTCAATTCCTCTTGCCTGGTCTGATTCTCCGACCTCTTTTGCCCCACTGATTTCCACATCATAAAATTCTCCATAGGACAGGTCGATGTCGCCCAGGATGGTTACGTCATTCATAAAAAGCTTTTGGCCCACCTTCATCCTGGAAAAATTTTTGGCCTTGAAGGGATTAAGCAGCCGGGCCCCGGTGGCCCGGAAGTTTACGGCAATTTTGGCGTGCTCGAATTTCACCGGGCCCCAAAATTGGGCTCCCCGGAAAAAGATGGTGCTCCCCACCCGAAAGCCGCTGAAATTGACCAGCTGGTCCTCATTGAGAAACTCTGCCCCGTCTGCCACAAACTGGGTGGCAATCCGGACTATGACAAAATTCACCGGCCCATAAAACCGGGCTTTTTTGAAATAGGCAATCTGATCCACAATCATGTCGCTGAAATAGGCGGTTTTGGTTTTATTAAGAAATGCCGCCTCATTCATATTGAGTTGACGGCCTATATGGGCCAGGCCGAAATCCACCGGGCCGGAAAACGTGGCCGAAATAAAGTGAGCATTCGTACCCACCTTCATGGTGTTGAAATCGGCCTTGCCCTCAGGGCTCCGGAACTCCACCTCCGGGGCAAAAAATTTGTCCTCAATTTTGGCGTCGCGCCACAAACTTTCGCCCAAAAAAACGGTGCGCTGGCAAAAAACGCTGCCGCCGATCTTTATGCCGTTAAATTGAGCGCTCTTCAAAAAAATGGAGTCGTTCAGCACCAGGTTTTTTTTGCAACGACCTTCAGCAAAAGTTACCTGATCCTCAAAGCGACAATGGGAAAGGGAAAGGGGATAGTCGATTTCCAGGTCTTTCAGATTCAGAGGGCCGACGATGACGGCATGGGCGATCTGTACGCCCTGGTGGGGAATGCGTATGTCTTTAAAGTCCCCCCGGAGCAATTTCTTCAAAAAAACGGCGCTCAGCCGGCGCCTCTCGTCCTCCCGGCCAAAGGCTTGTTGGAGATCTGCCTCGTCCCCTGCGGTAACCTGACCGAGCACCCAACGTTCCTGCTCCGTCAGCGGCAGCTCCTCGCCGGCCTTGGCGGCGCAAATCGCGCTTTGGGGCTGGAAGGCAAGATGCAGGATCAGCAGGAAAAAGATGCCCAGGACCTTGAAACAGACGAGCCGCTTCAGGCTATCCCATTTCGTTGACCGAGAAAAGGCCGACATGGCTGTCCCCCGCGTGGTGGCGCGCCTGGCTGGGGTATTGTAGCACAGATGAAGGAAAATTTTGGCCAGACAATTCAACTGAGTTCAGAGTAAGGCGGCTTTGGCCCCCGGAGGAGCCACCCTAACCCCGACTGCCCTTGGGTGCGGCATTTGCCGTTCACTTTCCGGTGAGTCCACCAAGGAAGAATTTGGACCCAACGCATAAAAAAATTTATTTATTTCTTTATTTTTATCGATTAATCTCAAAATAACTCAAATAGGGGAGGTTGTTTATGAAAAAAGTGGTTCTGCTGCTTATGCTTACCGTATGTCTCATAACCGTGAGCGTCTCTGCCTGGAGCGCCGACCCCATCGTTAAAGGAGATGTTATTTACGGGGAGGACGAAAATCCGAAAAAGTGATTTCCAGACAACCGGAGCTTACGAACCCTGTTGCTTTATCCTGAATTGCCATTGTGGTGACTTAACCCGGGAGAGGCGTTCTGGGGTCCGGGAACCTTAAAAGCGTTGGCCTCCCTTGGATAGCCTGGGGGTGAAATCCCCAGGCTTTTTCTTTGTGCGCCCGGCAGGGCGCAAAAAAAGGCAGGGCCAGGGCGGCCCTGCCTGATTATATTCGGAAAATTTGCAGTTAACCCCTGAGCTTTCTCCTCAGGCCGATGAGGCCCATAAGGCCGGTGCCCAGGAGCCAGACCGCGCCGGGAAGGGGGACAGGTTTGGGTTCCACGCCGATGCCCAGGACCAGGTAAATATCGTTGACACCGTCACCGGTAAATGCTTTAGGTGACACAAGATCTGCGGTTCCCTGAGCCCACCCCAGATATATGGAGGGCTGGTCGACAATACCATTTACATAATAAGTTTGAAAATTATTCCATAGGCTAAAGCTGCCGGGGGAGCCGGTGACATAAAAGTCCGCCCTGATTAAGGGAGAACCGCCCCCACTGTTCACATAGTCTGTATAATGGTATAACATGTGCCAACTGTTCGGCTGCCAGGCGTTGACATCAAGATTCCCGGCATACAGGTAGTAGACACTGCCTATTTCCAAGAGGGGGTTGAGCTTACCGCTGCTGTCAAGACCCAGAAGCGTTCCCTTGGGGTCAGAGCTGACCCCCAAATAGTATCGATTTATATCCGGTTTGGTGGTCCATGCTACGACATTATAAGTTTCTAATTGAACGAAGTCAAAAGTAGTGACGGCCCCAGCCGGTCCAGACAACACTAGCACGCATGCAATCACCAAGAGCAACCGCTTCATGATACACCTCGCAGTCGTTGATCTAGTCGAAGGCTCACAGCTCAGGAGTGCCGTCCCCGCTTGGGGCTTCATCCTTTCTCGCCGAAAGGTTTCTATACAATTTTCGTGCCAGCCTTGGCAGCCTCTTTTATTTTGTGTAACTATTTGATTTTTCTAATTAATATAATATTGACAATACATGGCTTGGTCTTCGTTTTGTTCAATCTCTAAAACATCAGACGCCAGGAGCAGGCGATAACCTGGACAATGCTGCTCTATGCCTTATTCCAAGTAATATCAATATATTGAAACATTTTTTTAAAAAAGTTCACAATTATAAACATAGACGTGCTCAGCTCCTGGCGTTATGGCGCTGACCGTTCTTTTGAGGGGGGTGGCCGATGGTCAGGGAAGCCAGAGGTGCTTAAGGAAAAATCATGCCCAGTCGACTGACTCCCTTTCCGCTTCTCTCCCTCATACTTTCTTCTCCCAGCGGAGCAAATCGGTCACCTGGGCCAGGGTGCGGCCTTCCCGGATTTCCTCCCGGATGCGGTTTTCCTTTTCCAGGACGTCCATGGCCCGGTTGGCCATCGGTGGGAAAAAGGGGGTGTCAGTAAACCTCTTCGTGGGTGCCCACCGTGAGGAGCAGAATTGCTTCTTCCCCCTGATGAGTGACCAATTCGAAGATGATCCTCAGGTCAAAGCCGGCGCTGCAGGCATAGGTCCCCGCCAGCTTGCCTTTTAATTTGTGGGTTCGCAAAAGGGGATGAAAGGCATTTTCAGATAATATTTGCAGGGTTTCTCTGAGGTCTGCGGCGTTTCCCGGTTTTTTTCGCACCAGGCGGCGGGCGGCCTTGACAAAGGTCGTGGTGCGCAGCAGCGGCCGTTTCATGGGACAATTTCTTTCATCAAATCATCAACGGCAACCGGCCGGCACTCTCCTGTGTGGAATTCACGGCGGGCCGCGTCAATTTCTCTGGCGATCTCAGCCCGCCGCTCCTCGGCAAGGCGCTTTTGGAGCAATTCCAGGAAAGTTTCTTTTTCTTCCCGGGAAAGGTTGTCCACGGCATCAACCAGGTCGGCAAAGTTTTGGGCCCGGGCCATTGCGGTGTTGCCTCCTTCTGGTTTACTACTAATGCACAGAACAAATTTTTTTTATTATTGTACGGGAGTTCGAGGAGACTTTCAAACTTTCTTCTCCCACCGGAGCAAATCGGTCACTTGGGCCAGGGTGCGGCCTTCCCGGATCTCCTCCCGGATGCGGTTTTCCTTTTCCAGGACGTCCATGGCCCGGTTGGCGTACTCCACCGCCTGGCGCTGGGGTAGCACCGTCACCCCGTCGTCGTCCCCCAGGAGCCAGTCCCCGGTTTCCACCCGGGTGGGGCCGATGCGGATGGGAACGCCGATCTCCCCGAAGCCCCGGGGCTCCCCGGCATTGGGCATGATGAGGCGGCTGAAGGCCGGAAATTTCAGGTTAACGATGTCGCCGGAATCCCGCAAGGCCCCGTGGATGACCACCCCGGCCACGCCCCGCTGGATGGCCGAGTTGGCGGCCAGCTCCCCCCAGACGGCCGGGCCCACCCCGCCGGCGTCGATGACCAGGATGTCCCCCGGTTTGCAGAGGTCGATGGCCTCCACCGGCTTGGCCCAGTCCCCCGGATAGGTGCGCACCGTCAAAACCGGCCCCGCCAGGCGGATGCCCGGAAAGAGCGGCCGCAGGCCCTCCAGCACCCCGCCCCGGTGCAGGGCGTCTGACAGATTGGCCGCGGAGACCATCTCCAAAACCCGGCGGATGTCTTGTTCCCCCACCCTTTTAAACAGGGTGGTGGGGATGATTGCGCCTTCGTCCAGGGCCCGGCGGATTTCCCGGGTGGCGTCCCCTGGGTCCTTGGCCTTGGTGATGGCCCCCCCGACGATGACATAGGCCGCGCCGTGGGCCACGGCCTGGGCCGCGGTTTCGGAATTGATGCCTCCGGCCACCCCCACCGGCACCTGCACCGCCTGACTCACCGCCTGGAGGATGGCAAAGGGCTCCCGCCCCCGCATCTGCTCATCAATGGCCACGTGCACCGTGATGTAGTCGGCGCCCAGCTCCTCGGCCCGCCGGGCCCGGGCCACCGGGTCGGGCACCGCGATCAGGTCCACCGCAATATGGGCCCCGTAATTTTTGCCCGCCTGGACGCATTCCTCGATGGTGGCGTCGGTGGCCGTACCCAAAACATCAATGATGCCGGCCCCGGCCTTGGCCGCGGACTCCACCTCGATGCGGCCGGCGTCCATGATCTTCATGTCGGCCACGATGGTGAGGCCCGGAAACCGGCGCTTCAACTCCCGTACCGCGTCCAGCCCTTCGCTTTTGATGAGGGGTGTGCCCGCTTCGAGCCAATCCACCCCGGCCGGCACCGATTTTTCGGCCACCCAGAGGGCGCGGTGCAAATCCACAAAATCCAACGCCAACTGCAACTTGACAGACATGGAAATGTCCTTGGCATGAGTTATTTGGGGGGAAGGCCAGGGAGCAAGGCTCCCTGCCCTCCCCCCAAGCCCCCCTCCCAACCCGCAAGGGGTCCGTGAAAGGCGGGGCCTTTGGCCTCGACTTTCACGGAAACTCAATGCCCATAAGGGATTGGGGGTGGGGGATTGCAGGAGGGGGTAAGGGCCCACGGCCCCGGTAGCACGGGCTTCCAGCCCGTGGGAACCCCCTCTCCCACCATCTGAGCTCTACTCCACGTCGGCGTGGCGGGCGAGCATGGCCTGGCGGTTGTGGTCCAGGTGTTCCTTAAAGAGGATGAGGACCACCCCTTCCAGGAACAGGAAGCAGGCCTGCTCGAAGAGGCTGCCGGGGCACTGCATGGAGTCGGGCTCCTGGGCCAGGGTCAGCTTGGTGGTGCCGGGGATGTGGATGACCAGGTCCGCTTCCCGGGCGATGGTGGAGTCGCGGTCCGCGGTGATGGCGAGGGTGCGGGCGCCCACGGCGTTGGCCCGGCGCAGCACCTCCCGGGGCTGGGCGGTCTCTCCGGAGCCGGAGATGACGATGAGCAGGTCGTCGGGTTGGAGGCGGGGGGTGATGGTCTCCCCCACCACGAAAACCGAGAATCCCAGATGCATCAGGCGCATCATGAACCCCCGGAGGATAAAGCCGGAACGGCCCACCGCACACCCGAAAATGCGGGGCGCGGCTTCCACTTCCTTGATGAAGGTCCCGGCCACCTGAGGGGCCAGGCGGGAAAACACTCCCCCCAACTCCTCCAACATCTGGTCCAACGCCTTCGTGAGGCGGTCCTCCGGGGAGGATGCAGACAAAAAAACCTCCCGGCGCGCACTCGGAAGGTATCCCATGGTTCCCTCCTTCCGGTCTCAGTCCATGCGCTCCATGGATCCAAGCCGATTCCTTGTGAGGAACGTTAAAAAAACTTTAGCATAAGGTGAACAAAACGGCCAGTTTTCTTCGCCTGGAAGCTGATTTTTTTAATTGTTTAAGGGGCATGTTCACAAAGAGGAAGAACGTCTCCGGTTCCCCCCTCAAAAGGCTTGGGGCTTTTTATTGGATTTTTGTGAGGCGCGGCATTACATTATATTTCAAGGAGGTTGACTATTTTCAGAGGATCCCGGAGATTAAGCGCCCTTGTTGTCAACCAACCCTGTGACGGGAGGTAGTTTTTATGGGCAGATACGAGGAACGCAAGTGGAGCGGGCAAAAAGGCAAGAAGTTCGGGCACGCCGGCCGCACCGAGGACCCCTATCAACCGGTGGAAGGTCAGGAGGCCTCGATATGTACCACCTGCCAGGCCCTGTACCAGAACAAGCGCTGGTTTTTTGAGGAAAAACTGGCCAAAAAACTGGCCGGCACCGACAAGGTCAAAGAAGTCACCTGCCCCACCTGCCGCCGGATCAAGGACCGCTACCCGGAAGGCATCCTTACCTTGAGCGGGGAGTTTCTCAAAGAGCGCCAGGAAGAGATCGTCACCCTCCTGAAAAATGAAGCCGAACGGGTGGCCGGCCGCAGCGTCGCCGACCGCATCATCACCATGACCGAGGAGAGCAAAGACCGCCTGGTGGTGGAAACCACCACCGAAAAACTGGCCCAACACCTGGGCCGGGCCGTGTATCGGGCCTACAAGGGCGACCTGGAATTCCGCTGGTCGGAAATGAACAAATTCGTGCGGGTTTATTGGTCGCGGTAGGTCTTCATTGCGAAAATGAGGGTCAGATAAAAAAGGGGGAGTCGCTCATGAACCTGCGGCCCTCTCGAAACCAGGAAAAATTCGGTGGGGCGGGCCTTAAGTGCCCGCCCGAACCATGGGCGGCCAGGGACGGCCGCCCCACCAATATATTTTTGCTTAAGAAACTTTTCAGGACAGTCATTCATGAGCCGGTGCTCACCCATAAATCATGAAAAGTTCTTTTGAATCGAGGTCTTAACTTTAAACTTTGAACCTTGAACTTTGAACTGTTCTAAGCAGTTCCTCATGGGCCGTGGGCTCACCCGTGAAGCATGAAAAGCCCCCACCCCAACCCTCTCCCCCCCGCCCCTCGGCAATTATCTCAGCTTCTTCAGCAGCCAGGCGATGTTTTCGGCCAGGGCCACGACGGTTTTGATGCCTTCCTCGTCTTTCAGCACCTCCCCCCGCTCCCGGCCGTAAGCGATGGGCCAGTAGGTGGAGCCCGGCACCACCATGCCCATAATCATATAAAAATAGAGCAGTTGCGCGTAGGTGAAGGTGACCCCGGCCCGGCGGGCCACGGTGATGGGGCTGCCCACCTTGTGGGCGAAGACGTTGTCCCCCTTGCGGGCCACATAGCCGGCCCGGTCCAGGAGAGCCATGATGTTGGGGGTGGCCGAGCCGAAATACACCGGGCTGCCCACAATCAGGCCGTCCGCCCGGGCCATCACCTCATAGAGGGCGTTGAAGTCGTCTTCCTGGGCGCAGCGGTTTTTTTCCGTGGAGCATTTTTCACAGGCCAGGCAGGGACGAATGTCTTTGTCGTGCAGGGAAACATATTCCGTGTCGATGCCGTGTTGATTAAGAACTTTCAGGGCTTCCTGCAACAAATGGTAGGTATTCCCCTGGGGGCGGGGGGAGCCGCTGATGGCCAAGACCTTCATGAACGAAACCTCCGTTTCCTGGAATATCAATGACCACCAGCTTACCACGCCGGCAGGAGAAAAAAAATACTTGACACGTGAATGAATGTTCACTATTGTGTAGCCGTGAAAGACGGCAAGGCCACCAAGGCCAGAATTTCCCGGGCCGCGCTCGGGCTCTTTGTGGAAAAGGGGGTGGCGGAGACCACCGTACGGGAGATCGCCGCGGCTGCCGGGGTGGCGGAGGGGACCTTGTACCGCCACTTTGCCGGCAAAGACGATCTCGCCTGGGAACTTTTCGCCAAAAACTTCGCCATCTTTGCCGAGGGCCTGGAGAGCAGCCAGGAAAAGGAAACCAGCCTGCCGGGCAAGGTGAGCGTCATGGTCCGGTATTTTTGCACCTTTTTTGACCGGGACCCGGTGCTGTTCAGCTATCTGCTGTTGGCCCAGCATGATTACCTGAAGCGGGTGCCGCCGGAGCTGCCCAACCCGGTGGATGTGGTGCATCGGGTGATCTGGCGGGCCATGTCCAAAGGCGAGCTGCCCCCGGGGGATGCGGCCGCGGCCGCGGCCATGGTCCTGGGCATTGTGCTCCAGTCCGCGGTGTTCAGGATTTACGGCCGGATAACCGCTGACCTGACCAGCCTCTCGGAGCAGCTCAGCGCTGCCTGTCTGCGGGTGCTCAAAGGCGAGGTTAATTTGTAATTAATTTTTTATGTACATATTCACGACCAGGGGGTTGGGCTTGCATTTTTCCGTCCCCTGAGCTAAGTAATAATTCTCAAACAGGCTAATGAGGGTCAGGTAAGCTATGAGCCCAGAAGAACTGCGGGCCAAAATCCGGGCCGCGGCCCCGGAGGGCAAAATGCCCTGCGCCGCAGCCTTCCGGTTGGCCGAAGAATTGGGGATTTCCCGCCGCGACCTGGGGAATCTCCTGGATGAGTTGAAGATTAAGATCACCCAGTGCCAGCTGGGGTGTTTCTGAAAATCCGCCTATGTCTCACCTGTTCGGTCCGGTGCCGTCCCGTCGGTTGGGGCTTTCCCTGGGTGTGGACCTTATACCTCCCAAGACCTGCACCTTCGATTGTCTTTATTGTGAAGTGGGGCGGACCACCCATCTTACCCGGAGACGTCAACACTTTCGGGTGGCGGAGATCATCCGGGAGTTGGAGGACTATCTGGCCGACCCCCCGGCGCCGCTGGACTACGTCACCCTGGCGGGGTCCGGGGAGCCCACCCTGAACCTGGGCCTGGGGGACATCATCGCGGCGGTGAAGCGCCTCACCACCACTCCGGTGGCGGTGCTGACCAATGGGTCTTTGTGCCATCTGCCGGAGGTGCGGGCCGCTCTGGCCCAGGCCGACGTCATTTTGCCGTCCCTTGATGCCGGGCGGGAAGAGAGCTTTCGGCGGATCAACCGGCCCCACCCGGCGCTGACGCTTGAGCAGGTGGTTTCAGGGCTCATGGCCCTGCGCCGGGATTTTGCCGGTCAGATGTGGCTGGAAATTATGGTGCTCAAGGGCTTGAACGATTCTGAGGAAGAATTAACTTCCCTGAAGGGATTGCTCCGGGAGATCGCCCCGGATAGGGTGCAGCTGAACACCGCGGTGCGCCCGGTGGCAGATCCGGCCGCCCGGGCCCTCACCCGGGAAGAGATGGACGCGGTGGCCGCTTTTCTGGGCGGGGGGGCCGAAGTGGTGGCCGCGGCCCGGGCGGCGGCGCCGGAACGGCTGGGTGTCGAGGATCATGAGGTGCTGGAGATGCTGGCCCGGCGTCCCATGACGGCCCGGCAGGTGGCCCAGGCTTTAGGGGAGTCCCTGGCCCAGGTGCGGCAGCGCCTGGGCAGGCTGGCCAAATCCGGCCTGGTGCATCGGGACGTGCACCAGAACCAGGACTTTTACCGCAGCCTGGTGACACAGGCGTCCTGAAGGGCAAAGAAAAGCTTGGTAGCACATCCCGGCCTAAAGGCCGGAACCAAACTGAAAAAATTGAATGATTTCTTAATAAGATTAACATGTTGCAAGAAAAATCTTTCTCAAAAAAATAAAAACTCGGATTCAGTAGCACAGGTGTCCTCACCTGTGCTTTCATAAACCCTGCGGACAGTTGCTCGTGGGCCGTTGGCCCACCCGCAAAGCAAGAAAAGGTTTTCTGGGGGGTGGGCTGGGGGAGCAGCGGCTCCCCCACCCTCCCCCACAAAAAAACTTTTCATAACAGAATCGTGACGGTGCGCGGAGCGCACCCTACATAAACTTTCCCAAAGCAGATCACGCGCCGTAATCGGCATTCAACATATCGAGGGACGCTAGCCATGCAGGGACTATTCGACGTGGGCCTGGATTTAGGCTCGGTGAGTGTTAAGCTGGTAGTCTTGAATGAAGCCGGGGAAGTGCTCCGGGAAGCATATCGCCGCCATCTGGGGGAGCCCCACCGGGTGACCCTGACCCTCCTCGAGGAACTGAGTCAGGAGTTCCCCCTGGAGCGCTGCCGCCTGGCCGCCTGCACCGGCCTGGGGGGCAAGACTCTGGCGGAAATCCTGGGCGGCACCTTTGTCAATGAGGTCATTTCCCAGGCCCGGGGCACCTACCATTTTCATCCGGAAACCAGGTCCATCATCGACATGGGGGGCGAGGACGCCAAGCTCATCATCATTGATCAGGAAAATGACAACCTGGTCATCCGGGACTTTGCCATGAACACCATGTGCGCCGCGGGCACCGGGTCATTCCTGGACCAGCAGGCCCACCGCCTGGGATACACCATCGAGGCCTTCAGCGAATTCTCCCTCAAATCCACCACCCCGCCCCGCATCGCCGGCCGCTGCAGCGTCTTTGCCAAAACCGACATGATTCACCTGCAGCAGGGGGCCACCCCGGATTATGAGATCATTTTCGGGCTGTGCCTGGCCATGGCCCGCAATCTAAAGAGCAACATCGCCAAAGGGAAGACGGTGATGCCGCCCGTGGCCTTTCAGGGGGGCGTGGCCCATAACCTGGGGGTGCGCCAAGCCTTCCGGCAGGTGCTGGACCTGGACGATCAGACCCTCATCATCCCGCCGCACTTTACCGCGCTCGGGGCCGTGGGGGCCGTGCTCAGCGCCCGGGAGCAGCTCCCCGAGCATTTCACCCTGGACCTCGAGCCCCTGCGGGCCCACCTGGCCCAAGAGGCGGAGCCGGCTCGCCGGCTTTCGTGCCTGACGCCACCCCCGGTCCTGGGGCCGGAGCACTACGCCGTGGTGGACCTGCCCGCCGAGGGCCCCCCGGTGGAGGGCTATCTCGGCATCGACGTGGGCTCCATCAGCACCAACGTGGTGGTAATTGACCAGGATATGCAGGTCCTGGCCCGGGAATATCTCATGACCGCGGGGCGCCCCCTGGAGGCCATCACCGAGGGCCTGCGCCGGGTGGGCAAGAAAATCGCCGGCCGGGTGAAAATCATGGGAGCGGCCACCACCGGCTCCGGGCGCTACCTCACCGGAGATTTTATCGGTGCCGACGTGGTCAGAAATGAAATCACCGCCCAGGCCACTGCGGCCGCGGCCCTCGACCCCACGGTGGACACCATTTTTGAGATCGGCGGCCAGGATTCCAAGTTCATCAGTCTGAAAAACGGCGCCATCGTGGATTTTATGATGAACAAGGTCTGCGCCGCGGGCACCGGCTCCTATCTCGAGGAGCAGGCCGAAAAATTGGGGATTTCCATCAAGGAGGAGTTCGGCCGCCTGGCCCTCATGGCCAAAAACCCGGTGCGCATGGGGGAGCGCTGCACCGTGTTCATGGAGTCGGACATCGTCCACCACCAGCAGCGGGGGGCCCTGCGGGAAGACCTGGTGGCCGGCCTGTCGTACTCCATCGTCTATAACTATTTAAACAAAGTGGCGGAAGACCGGCCCATCGGCGCCAACATCTTTTACCAGGGGGCCACCGCGGCCAACCGGGGGATTGTGGCGGCCTTTTCCCAGGTTTTGGGGAAAAAGGTCACCGTGCCCCCGCACCACGACGTCACCGGGGCCATCGGCGCGGCCATCCTGGCCCTCAGGGAACGCAGCTGGGAAGAGTCCGGCTTCCGGGGCTTTGACCTGGTTGACCGCACCTACGAAATCACCTCCTTTGAATGCCAGGGCTGCGCCAACCACTGCGAAATCCGCCGGGTGGAGATTGCCGGGGAAAAGCCCTTGTTTTACGGCAGCCGCTGCGAAAAGTATGAAGTGGGCCGGGCCGCCCCCACGGTGGATCTGCCGGACCTCATCAAGGAACGGGAAGAATGGCTGTATGGGCCCGAGCCCGAGGAAGTCCAGGCCGGCAAGCGCGGCCTCATCGGCATCCCCCGCACCATGTTCTTCCAGGAACTCATGCCCTTTTTCCGCGCCTTTTTTGAGGACTTGGGTTTCGCCGTGGTCCTCTCCCCCAAAACCAACAAAAAGGTCATCCACCAGGGGGTGGAGAGCCTGGCGGCCGAGCCCTGTTTCCCCATAAAAGTGGCTCAGGGCCACATCCTGAGCCTGCTGGAAGCCGGGGTCAAGCGCATCTTTCTGCCCAGTATCATCGACATGCCCCACCCGCATGCGGACATCCAGCGGGGCGTGGTCTGCCCTCTGGCCCAAACCCTGACCTACACCGTGCCCGGCAGCATCAACTTCGAAGCTTACGGCGCCAGGCTCTACTCGGCCGTCCTCTATTTCGGTCGAGGCCCAAAAATCCTGCGCCAGGGTTTGCGTGACCTGGCCGGGCAGTTGGGGGTCTCCCCGTTCCTGGTGGGCCGGGCCATGCGCAAGGCCGAGGAAGCCCAAAACGCCTATTATCGGCGACTGGAGGACCGGGGCCGGGAGATTCTGGCGGCACTCCAGCCGGGCGAGCGCCTCATGGTGCTCATCGGCCGCCCCTACAACGCCTTCGACCCCGGCATGAACCTCAACCTGCACCGCAAGCTCAGGCAGTTGGGCGTCCTGGCCATCCCCATGGATTTCCTGCCCATTGATCAGGTGGAGGAGCTGGGGGAAATCAAGCCCATGTACTGGCGCTTCGGCCAGAAGATCCTGGGCGCGGCGGAACTTATCCGCAAGGACCCGCGGCTTTACGGGGTGTATATCACCAACTTCGGCTGCGGCCCCGACTCCTTTATCCAGCACTTTTTTAAGGAAAAAATGGCCGGCAAGCCGTTTTTGGAAATAGAGATCGACGAGCATTCCGCCGACGTCGGGGCCATCACCCGCCTCGAGGCCTTCCTGGACAGCCTGAAAAATGTCACCATCCCGGAAGTCCAGCCCCGCACTTCCCACTATTTTCGGGTCAAGCAGACCGGCCGCCGGAAAATTTTTCTGCCTCCCATGGCGGACCAAGCTCTCGCCCTGGTGGCGGCCTTCGAGGCCTGCGGGGCCGAGTCCGAGTCCCTGCCCGAATCCGACGAGGAAACCCTGGAGCTGGGGCGCCGCCTAACCTCCGGCAAGGAGTGCTACCCCCTCATCCTCACCACCGGCGACCTGGCCAAGATGGTGCGCCGGCCCGACTTCGACCGGGAGCACAGCGCCTTTTTCATGCCCTCCGGCGACGGCCCCTGCCGCTTCGGCCAATACCACCGCTACCACCGGTTGGTTCTGGATGAGTTGGGCTTTCCCGAGGTGCCGGTGTTCGCGCCCGACCAGAGCGAAAGCATGTACGAAGAAGTGGGCATGGTGGGCGAGGACTTCGACCGGGTCGCCTGGCGGGGCATTGTGGCCATCGACCTTCTGGAGAAAAAGCTCCTGGAAACCCGCCCTTACGAGCGCCTGCCCGGCAGCGCCGATGAAGTTTACCGGCATTATCTCCAAAAAGTGTACCAAACCCTGCGGGACCGCCAGGACCTGGAAGGCGCCCTCAAAGAGGCCCGGAGGACCTTTGATGACGTCAGCCTAAACGGCACCGCCGACAAACCCCTGGTGGGGGTGGTGGGCGAGATTTATGTGCGCTCCAACCGCTTTTCCAATGAAAACACGGTGCGGCAGATCGAGGCCCTGGGAGGCGAGGCCTGGCTGCCCCCCATCTCGGAGTGGCTGCTGTACGTCAACTTCACCTCCAAGCGCCACGCCCGCACCTTTCGCCGCTGGCGCCATCTCCTCCAGATCCTTATCAAAGAATGGGTGCAAAAAAGGGACGAACACAAGCTCATGCATCTGTTCGAGGGGAGCATCAAAAACCTGCACGAGCCCGCCATCCCGGAAACCCTGGCCCTGGCCCAGGGGTATCTGCACGACTCCTTCGAAGGGGAGGCCATCCTGAGCATCGGCAAATCCCGGGATTTTGTGCACAAGGGCGTCTCCGGGCTGGTGAACATCATGCCCTTCACCTGCATGCCGGGCACGGTGGTGAATTCCCTGTTCAACCGCTTCCGGGAAGAGCACAACAATATTCCCTTCCTGAACCTGGCTTATGACGGCTAGGAGCAGACCCACACCCTGACGCGCCTGGAGGCCTTTATGTACCAGGTGCGGCAGTTTAGGGAAAAGCGGGAAAAATAGGGGTAGGGAATAAGAGGGGGGCTGCTACCCTTCCCTTTTTTCCTCCCCTGATCGCCGGTAGCACGGGCATCCTGCCCGTGCCTGGAAGGGTTGCCAGACCGACCTGCCGGTCTGGTGTGTGGGTGGGGGATAAGAAGCGAGGCAATTTTCCCCATAACTCTCTCTTGAGCCGATAGTTTTCTCAAAACCAGGACAAAGTGGGTGGGGCGGGCCTCCGTGCCCGCTGACACATTGGGCGGCCAGGGACGGTCGCCCCACCGGATTATGGCCCCTTAAGGAACTTTTCTCCGCATTTCCTCATGGGCCGTTGGCTCACCTGGAAAGCATGAAAAGCCTTTTCTAGTGCAGGGACAGCCGCCCCCGGCTGTCCACACCGGGCAGGTGAGGGCGCCTGCCCCTACACGAGACAAACTTTTCAGGACAGTTCCCCATGGGCCTGCGGCCCGCCCGTAAAGCATGAAAAGTTGTTGGCGGGCTCCGCCCGCCGCTATGCCCTTTGGACTTTGGACCTCGGATTTTGAACTTTTCGGGACAGGGTTGACATGCCTGATGTCGGGGAAATTGCCGCTTCATCTGATGATATAAACAACCTGGTTGAAGTTGCCGTTGCCCTCCCCCTGTTCCACACCCTGACCTACCGACTCCCTCCCGCTTTACACCACAACGCCCAAGTGGGCTGCCTGGTGCGCGTGCCGGTGGGGCGCCGGCAGGTGGCGGGCTATCTTTTGGGTCCGGGACAGGAACTCCCCGGCAAAACTATCCGGAAGGTTATGGAGGTCCTGGACCCCCGGCCCCGCTTCGGGCCGGAGCTCGTGCCCCTGTGGCGCTGGGTGGCGGATTATTATCAATATCCCCTGGGAGAAGCCCTGAGCCACCTGATCCCCGGCGGCGCCCGGCCCGCCAGGCCCAAACTGGAGCGCTGGGTGGCCCTGAAGCCTCCGCCCCCGGACAATCCCCCCCCCAGACGGCTGGGCCCCAGGGCTCAGGAGATCCTGGCATACCTGCGGGAAAGCGGCGAACCCCAGGCCCTCCGGGAACTGCGCCGCGTTTTTCCCACCTGCGCCGCGGTCTTAAAACGCCTGGAGCAGCAAGGGCTGGTCGTGTGCGAAGAGCGCCCGGCCCCCATCGACCCCCTGCCGGATGAGCCCCCCGCCCCGGGAGAGCCCCCTCTCACCCTGGTCCCCGAGCAGGAAGACGCGGCCCGGGCCCTGGCCCAGGGCATCAGGGGCGGGGAGTTCGCTCCTTATCTGCTCCATGGGGTGACCGCCAGCGGCAAGACCGAGGTGTACCTGGCCGCGGCCCAGGAGGCCCTGGCCCAGGGACGCCAGGTTTTGGTGCTGCTCCCCGAGATCGCCCTCACCCACCCGGTGGCCACCGAATTCCGCCGCCGCTTCGGGGGGCGGGTGGCCCTCTTGCACAGCGGCCTGACCGACAGCCAGCGCCTGGATGAGTGGCGGC
>JBGSLA010000046.1:0-2513 GCA_041740935.1 Desulfobaccales bacterium
CCTCCTCCCCAGGCGGGGGTGAGCCCGCCCGCCCCCGCGGCGACGCCGGAAACGCCGGCAATACCGGTACTGCCGCCGGCGACCACCCCGGCGGCCAAACCGGAGTCAACACCCACGACCACCGAGGCCACCCCGGCTCCCTCCCGGGAAGAAACCATGAAAGAGGAGGTGCGGGAGACCCTGAAAAATCTGCGCAAGGCTCAACTCGAGGGGGATATTATCCTGTTCATGAGCTGTTATTCCTACCTCTATCCCAGCCTGGACAAAAAGCGGAAACAAACCCTGGATTATTGGAAGAATTATCGCTTTCTGGACCTGGAGTTCTCCCTGGATGAGATCAAGCCTTTGGGACCGGAAAGTCTGTTGGCGCACATAACCTGGAGCATGCAGGTGCAAAACCGCCGCAATCACGACTTTGACAGCTCCACCCAGATTTTCGAGGTGGCCATGGGCAAGGAGTTGGGCTCCTGGCGCATCCGTTCCCTGAAGGACGTCACCGACTACGAATAATTAAGGATGAAGGAGGCTTCCATGATCTCACGACGCACTGTTCTCGGTCTGACTCTCTGTTTGCTGACCCTGGGATTCATCATGGCCTGTGCCGAGCCGGGCCCGGCGCCGCCGCCGCCCCCGCCGATGGTGGAACCGCCGCCGCCCTCGGGGCCGCCGATTTATTTTGTGAACGTCTCCAGTCTGGCCCTCCGGGAGGGTCCCACCACCTCGGCGCCGCAAATCACCACCCTCAGTTTCAACGACGAGGTGGAACTCCTGGACAGCTCCGCCGGCTGGGGCCGGGTGTATGACATTCGTCGGGGTCTGGAGGGCTGGGCTTCCCTGAAATATCTGCAGCCGGCGCCCGCGGACCGCCCCCGGCCCGTGTACCGCAAAAGGTCGACCCCCAAGCAGGAGCCGGAACCCAAAAGCACGGGGACGCCCAAGGCTATGTAAGGCGGTTTTCGGTTTTCGGGCAATGCCATGAAAAATCTGATGATCAGGCGGCTGGTCTGATTACGTCAGATCGGCATTTGCCATAAATCGGCCCCGGAACTTTGACGGCCGGATTGTCTCCATGAGGCAATCCGGTTTTTTTATATCTTGGCGTCTTGGCGTGATACCAGTTTAACGTCAAAGATAGAGTTTTGATTTTTTAAGCCTTCAATCCCCAAAACGCCAGAGAATGTAGCCGCGAGGCTCAAGCTGGCGCTCTTTTCCGAGTGTGACCAGTGGCGCATGCTCAAGCTTGCGGCTACAAAAACCTCCTCACCCCGATGCCTTTGCAAAGAGGAAATACTCTACATTTGACGTAAAATTCTTATGATTCTCACGCCAAGGCGCCAAGGTTAAAATTGCCTGAAAAACTCTTCAAGAAAGTTCACGAATTAGCCCCTGGAGGGCCGGGGCCTGGGATTCGATGCTGGCGGTGAGGTGGAACTGCACCAGGGCCCGCCTGAGATTGTGTTCCCGGTGGCGGGCTTTAAAGTAAATATTGCCGGCCAGATAGTCGGTAAAAAATCTCAGGCCCAACTCGAAGGCCAAAAGGCGGATGGCGTCGTAGAGAAACGCCAGGTCGTTTTCGGTGAGAAAGGCTCGGGCCTGGGGCAGATAGCCCCGGAGCATGGCCCGGCCCACCTGCGGGTCGAACCTTACCTTCTCCCACTGTTCGGTTTCCTCCCCCAGCAGATTGGCCCCGGAGCGCAGACAGTCCCCGATGTCATAGTGCACCAGACCGGGCTTGACGGTGTCCAGGTCGATGAGGCTGACCGCTGCCCCGGTGGCGGTGTCCAGCATGACGTTGTTCACCTTGGGGTCGCCGTGGATGGGGCGCATCTGAAGCTTTCCCTGCTTTTTGGCGTCCTCCAGAACCGCGGCCCCGGCCCGGCGGGCCTCGATAAACCGGAGGCAAAAATCCACCTCGGCCGAGGCCGGCGCACTCCGCTTGGCCAGAATTTCATCATAATATCGCAGATAAGCCGGCAGGAGGTGAAAGCCGGGGAGGGTGTCGGCCAGGCGGCCGGGGGGGAGGTCGGCCAGGAGATGGTGGAACAGCCCCAGGGCCGCGCCCACCTCCTGAGCCTGCTGCTCATTGGTGATGATATCGAAGCTTTCAGCCCCGTCGATGAAACTTAAGGCCCGCCAGAAGGAGCCCTGCTCGTCCATCAGGTGGTCTCGGCCGTCCCTGGCGGGCAGTACCCGGGGCAGCTCGAAGCGGCGGCCGGGGGGGAGGGGTTCCTGGGCCAAACGCCGCTGCACGTGCCCGGTCACCGCGGCGAGGTTCCCCATGACCAGTTCGGGCTGACGGAACACTTCGGGGTTGAGGTGCTGCAGGATAAAATGCGCTTCCGCCGCCCCCGCCAGGGTCACCAGGAAGGTGTCGTTGACATTGCCCTGGCCATATTCCTGCACCTCCAGGACCTGACCTTGGGGGGCGAACTGTTGGGCTAAGGCAATGAGGAAATCCAGGCCATCGTCTCCTTAAAAGGGCCTAAAATTTTGCTGGGGGGAGGGCTGGGGGA
>JBGSLA010000047.1:0-4254 GCA_041740935.1 Desulfobaccales bacterium
CCCGCCCTCCCCTCAAACTCCCCTCCCAACCTCCTTTAACCGGTAGCACAGGCATCTTGCCTGTGTGTCCGGGCTGGAATCATGTGCCTCCGATTTTCTGGTCGGAGTTGGGGGAGGGGGTCCTGCACAACAATGGAAGCATTGAGGGGAAGCCATGACCCAAAATCCGCATAAAAACGCCATCGTCGGGCAATTCACCCAACAGGCCATCCCATTTGCCAATCTGCCTGGCCATGCCCACGCCTTGGACCTGATGATCGGCATGGCCGAACCGACCGGTGATGACACCGTTCTTGATATCGCCTGCGGTCCCGGTCTGGTCGCCTGCGCCTTTGCAGAAAAGGCGGGCCAGGTTACGGGGATTGACCTTACCCCGGCCATGATCGAGCGGGCCCGGGAACTTCAGCAGGAGAAGGGTCTCACGAACCTGCGGTGGCTGGTGGATGATGTTACCACCTTGGCTTTTGCAGATAGCTCGTTCTCCATAGTCTTGACCCGCTATTCATTTCACCATTTTCTTGACCCCAGGGCGGTCCTGGTTGAGATGAAGCGGGTTTGCCAGACGGGCGGCACCATTATGGTGGTTGACGTGGCTTTGCCGCCGGAGAAAAGGGACGCCTATGACCGGGTGGAGAAACTCCGGGACCCATCGCACACGAGCGCCTTGACGCCGGACGAACTTCTGCAACTGGCAAAAAACCTTGAACTGCAAGATATAAAGACCGAATGGTACAAAGTCGAAATGGAATTGGAGGCGCAAATCAGGGCATCATTTCCGAATCCGGGGGACGACGACAGGATTCGAGAGGTATTCATTGATGACCTCGGCAAGGACAACCTCGGGGTTGGGGCCCACCGGGTCGGCAGCGAAATCCACTTCGCCTACCCCATCCTGATTCTTACCGGGAAAAAAGCCTGACAGGGGCGCCACCTTTCCATTTCAACTTGAATACCGGAGAAAACTGAAGAAATCCACGAACCAGAATTCACGTAGGAAAAACGCGGGGGAGGGGGGAAGCTTTTGGCAGCCCGACCTCCTCCTACCACCCGCAGTGGAGAGAGCCATGGCCAAACCGCAAACCATCACGCAAAAAATTCTGGCCGCGCATTGCGGCAAAGACTATGTAGAGCCCGGAGAATTGATCCTGGCGAAAGTGGACATCGCCCTGGGCAACGACATCACCGCGCCCATTGCCATCAAGGAGTTTCGGGGGGCCGGGGGCAAAAAGGTCTTTGACCGGGAGCGGGTGGTCCTGGTGGCCGACCATTTCGCGCCCAACAAGGACATCGCCTCGGCCATCCAGTGTCAGACCCTGCGGGAGTTCTCCCAGGAGCAAGACCTGGTGCATTTCTACGAGGGGGGCGACATGGGGGTGGAGCATGCCCTGCTCCCCGAAAAGGGCATCGTGGTGCCGGGCGATCTGATCATCGGCGCCGACAGCCACACCTGCACTTACGGGGCTTTGGGGGCCTTTGCCACCGGGGTGGGCTCCACGGATCTGGCCGCGGCCATGATCACCGGAGAGTGCTGGTTCAAGGTGCCGGAAAGTGCCCGCTTCGTCTATACCGGCGCCTGCCCCCCCTGGGTCACCGGCAAGGACCTGATCCTCCATACCATCGGCGACATCGGGGTGGACGGGGCCCGCTATCAGGCCATGGAATTTGTGGGCCAGGCCATTGACAAGCTTCCCATGGCCGAGCGCTTTTCCATGGCCAACATGGCGGTGGAGGCCGGCGGCAAAAACGGCATCATGGCCCCGGATCAGACTACCCTGGCCTACGTCCAGGACCGGGCCTTGCGCCCCTATCAGATCTATGCGAGCGACCCGGGCGCGTCCTACATCTATGAAAAAACCTATGACGCCGGTACATTAGAGCCCATGGTGGCCGCGCCGCCTTCCCCGGAAAACGTCCTGCCGGTGCGGGAACTCGGCCAGGTGCGGATTGACCAGGCGGTCATCGGCTCCTGCACCAACGGCCGACTGGAGGACCTGCGCCAGGCGGCCCGGGTGGTTCGGGGCCGCAAGGTGGCCAAAGGGGTGCGCCTGATTGTCATCCCGGCCACGCCCTGGATTTATGCCCAGGCTATGGAAGAGGGCCTGCTGAAGATTTTTCTGGACGCGGGCGCGGTGATCGGCCCGCCCACCTGCGGCCCCTGCCTGGGCGGGCATATGGGCATCCTGGCCCCGGGGGAGGTGGCCGTCGCCACCACCAACCGCAATTTCACCGGACGCATGGGGCATCCCCAATCCAAGGTGTACCTGGCCAACCCGGCGGTCACCGCGGCCAGCGCCATCGCCGGGCGCATCGTGCACCCCGAGGAGGTGGTCGGCCGTAAGGTGGCGGCGTAACCGAAAATGTGGGGTGGGCTCTGCCCACCAATTTCATAGCAAGTTGCAATCAAAGGAAAACAATTGTAGGGGCCCGATTCATCGAGCCCTTTAAGGGCTTTTTTTACAGCAGGCCAGGGTTCAAAGGAGAACAACCATGAGAAAGTGGCTGGTCGCGGCTCTGGGGATAGTCGTAGTCTTTTCCTTCGTTTTAAACCTTGACGCCCAGCAATACCAGGCGGTTCCCGGCAAAGTAACCTATTACAACGACACCCCCAGATCCATCTCGCTCACCATTGTGGGCCAGGGGCAAAATATCCGGATCGTGGAAGGCAAGCGCCTGGCCCAGGCCTACAACCCCAAGGCCCCCACGGAAGTGAAATTCTGGTACACCGACGACCGCAACAAACAGGAAATCGGCCGGCTGTCGGTGTTTAACGGGGATATCTATGTGTTTACGCCCGCGGGCATCAGAACCGTAACCACTGTCCCCAGGCCCTCCAAGGCGGCCCACGAACCGGATTTCACCAATCCCCGGGCGGTGATTGCCGACCTGGAGCGGATGAAGAGCGAGGGGCAGGCGAAAAAAGCCCAACTGGTGGTGGTCAAAGCCAATTATGCCATAACCACCATCAACAATTTCATGCGGCTCAATCCGGAGGGCGACCCCAGCATCCTGAAGCAGCGCTGGCAGGAAGCCTACAACGAATATAAAAAGATTAAATAGGATTTTTTTCCGAACAGGGTGTACCCTGAAAGGTCCAACGTCCAACGTCCAAAGTCCAAGGTTGTAGCGGCGGACAGTGCGCACCCTGCGCGGCTTCTCATAATTTATGGGTGAATTATAGGGTCATGAGTGACTGTTTGGAAAAGTTCCTTCGGCTGGCAGGTGCGGTTCTCGCCCCGACCACCCGGTGGCACAGGTTTTCAACCTGTGCCTGCACAGGCGGGACGCCTGTGCCACCAGGCTTTTCATAGTCTTGAAAGAGCTAAGGGCTCACGAGAGACTGTCTCGAAAAGTTTTTCGTAGGGTGCGTTTTACGCACCAATTAATCAGGAGAAAACGGCGGGCGGAGCACGCCCTACAACTTTTCATGCTTTACGGGTGGGCCGCTGGCTCATGAGGAGTTGTTCCAAAAAGTTCTTATAGGGCGGCCGACCCTGGCCGCCCATGGTTTAGGCGGGCACGGAGGCCCGCCCCACCGATCATCAACCAATATCTTTCTTGATAAATAGATATATTGTAGAGCAGACGCGCCCTCGCCTGCAAAATACAGCCGGGGGCGGCTGTGCACCATGATTTTGCAGAAATCTCATGGAGTTTGTCGGAAGCTCCGCGGCTGCCTGAGATATTGAAAAACAGTTCGACCAGCTCGAAAGAATCAATCCCAGTTCTGCCGCCGGGCCAGGACCACCCGGGCAATGCCGTGGTAATCGTTGATTGACTTCAGGGAAGCGTAGGCTTTGGTTTCCTCCAGGAATTCCATGACCGGCCCGGCCTGACCGGCGCCCACCTCCAGGGCCAGACAGCCGCCTGGCCGCAAATAGCGATGAGCCTCACGGCACAGCGGCCGCAGCAGGGCCAGGCCGTCCTCCCCGGCCAACAGCGCCTCCGGGGGCTCGTAATCCCGGATTTCCCCGGGCAACTGCTCCCATTCCCCCCGAGACACATACGGCAGATTGGCCACGATCAGCCCGAACACGGCCTCGGGCCTGATGGCCGACAGCAAGTCTCCCTGAAAATAGGCGATGCGTGCCGCCACCCCATGCCGCCGGGCGTTCCCCCGGGCCACCCTTAGCGCTTCGGCCGACACGTCCACCGCCACCCAGAGCGAATCAGGCAGCTCCCTGGCCAGGGCCACCACCACCGCGCCGGAGCCCACGCCCACGTCGATGGCCAGGTTTTTGTGGGGGGAGGGGCCAG
>JBGSLA010000048.1:0-15996 GCA_041740935.1 Desulfobaccales bacterium
GAGATGGTGATGCCGGGGGACAACGTCTCCATGGAAGTGCACCTGATCACCCCGGTGGCCATTGAAAAGGAACTGCGCTTCGCCATCCGGGAAGGCGGCCGCACCGTGGGCGCCGGCGTGGTCAGCGATATTATTGAGTAGCCTTCGGGCACACGGGTAAAATCATGAGGGACATCATTACGTTATCCTGCGGCACCTGCAAGCGCCGCAATTATACCAAGACCAAGAACAAGCGGCGGACACCCGACAGGCTCACGCTCAAGAAGTACTGCCCACACTGCCGGAGCCATACCCCGCACCGGGAAACGAAATAGGACGATTTAGGCCAGTAGCTCGAACGGCTAGAGCACCGGTCTCCAAAACCGGGGGATGGGGGTTCGAATCCCTCCTGGCCTGCCAGGAAAGCGCCTGCGAGGGCGCCAGTCGGAGGATCCTGCTAACTTACGCCGCCTGCCGCGCAGTCGGAAAATTTCCCAGGAAATCCATGACATTGCCGTTTTGGAGCAGCCAGGGGAAGGGGCTTACTGCGGCCTTTTTTCTTTTCGGACCACAGTCGGTGAACCTCAAGCGCAGGTGAGCGCCCCAAGGCAAAGCCCATGAAGAAGCCCAAGATCAAGGGAAAAAATCAGGGAAAGGACCTTGCCGCCAACCCCGGTCAGGGGAGGGTGGTCAAGCTCAAATCCGCCAAAGCCAAACCCTCCTGGACCGCCAGGTTGCCGGCGGTGACCCAGTGGTGGGGAACCATCACCCGGTTTGTGGCCGAGGCCTGGCAGGAACTGAAGAAAGTCACCTGGCCCGGACGCAAGGAAACCGTGGGCACTACCGCGGTGGTCCTCTTTCTGGTGGTGGTCATCGCCTCCTTCCTGGGTTTGGTGGACATGGGGCTGTCTGCCCTGTTAAAAAAGGTTATGAGGTAAAAAGGCGAGGACGCCGTGGCCCAGAAATGGTACATCATCCACACCTATTCCGGTTTTGAGCAGAAGGTGAAAAACGCCATCCTGGAGCGGGGCAGGGCCCAGGGGCTGGAAGACCTGATCAGCGAAATCCTGGTGCCCACGGAAACGGTGGAGGAAATGGTCAAAGGGGAGCGCCGCCTGTCCCACCGCAAGTTCTATCCGGGATATGTGCTGATCCGCATGGAGCTCACGGACAATTCCTGGCACCTGGTGAAGGACACCCCCAAGGTGACCGGCTTTGTGGGCAGCAAAGACGAGCCCGTGGCCATCCCCGACGAGGACGCGGAAAAGATCATCAATCAGATCCAGGAGGGCATTGCCAAACCCAAGCCCAAGATTCAGTTCGAACTCGGGGACAAGGTTCAGGTCACCGACGGCCCTTTCACCAATTTCACCGGCACGGTGGACGAAGTGCGGGCCGACCGGGGCCGGGTCAAGGTGATGATCAGCGTTTTCGGGCGGCCTACGCCGGTGGAGCTGGAATTTACGCAGTTGGAGAAAATATAGCAGTCAGCAGTTAGCAGTCAGCAGTCAGCAGGTCGGTTTAAAGATAATTGAAGTTGTAAGTTAAGTAGTTAGAGCCTGTTGCAAAATGTAGCCGCAGCCTTTGGCCTGCGTTTTCACAGGCTGGAAAGCCTGGGCCACCGGGCTTAATCAATCAGGTATGAGGATCTGCCCTTTTAACTGAATTTTGCAGGCAGCTCACCAACTTCATAAAAAAGCTTAAAGCTTACAGCTTAAAGCTCTAAGCCAGGAGTTTTTGAATGGCCAAAAAAGTAATCGCCCAGATCAAATTGCAGCTGCCGGCGGGGCAGGCCAATCCGTCGCCCCCGGTGGGTCCGGCCCTGGGCCAGCACGGGGTCAACATCATGGAGTTTTGCAAGAGCTACAACGCCCGCACCGCCGCCCAGGAAGGGACCATCATCCCGGTGTTGATCACGGTGTACGCCGACCGGTCTTTCACCTTTGTGACCAGGACGCCGCCGGCCTCGGTGCTGCTGAAGCAGGCGGCCCAGGTGCCCAAAGGCGCCAAGGAGACCAAGCGGGAGAAGGCGGGCAGCATCTCCAGGGCGCAACTGGCGGAGATCGCCAAGCAGAAAATGCCCGACTTGAATACCACCGATGTGGAGATGGCCATGCACAGCATTGCGGGTACGGCCCGCAGCATGGGCATTGAGATTGTGGATTGAGGGAAAAACATGGCCAATCAGGGGAAACGATACCGGCAGATGGCGGAAAAAGTGGAAAAGGGGCGCCGCTACGCGTTTGGGGAAGCGGTGGGCCTGGCGCTTGAGACCGCCAGCGTGAAATTTGACGAGACCCTGGAGGCGGCAGTGCAGTTGGGGGTCAACCCCCGGCACGCCGACCAGATGGTCCGGGGCGCGGTGGTCCTGCCCAACGGACTGGGCAAGACCGTGCGGGTGCTGGTGTTCGCCAAAGGGGAAAAGGAACAGGAAGCCCGGGACGCGGGCGCGGACATCGTCGGGGCCGAGGAGCTGATCCAGCGCATTCAGGGCGGCTGGCTCGATTTCGACAAAGCGGTGTCCACCCCGGACCTCATGGGTCAGGTGGGCCGCATCGGCAAAATCCTGGGTCCCCGGGGCCTGATGCCCAACGTCAAGGTGGGCACCGTCACCTTTGATGTGGCCAAAGCGGTCAAGGACCTCAAAGGCGGCAAGGTGGATTTCCGGGTGGACCGGGCCGGGGTGGTGCACGCCCCCCTGGGCAAGGTGTCCTTCGGCCCGGACAAGCTGCTGCTGAACCTGGCGGCCTTCATGGACCAGTTGGTGCGCCTCAAACCCGCCACCAGCAAGGGCACCTATCTGGTGGGGATTCATCTGTCCACCACCATGGGCCCCGGCATCGCGGTGGATACCTCTGATGTCAAAAACCTGGTGCGCATGCTGTCTTAAGGGAGGCCGGGGATGCTCAAACCGCAGATAGTCAAAAAAGAAAATATTGTCAACGACATCCAGGACAGGGCGGGCAAAGCCCAGATCGGCATCCTGGCGGATTTCAGCGGCCTCAAGGTGGGGGCCCTGACGGTGTTGCGCCGCCAGGTGAAGGAAGCCGGGGGCGAACTCAAGGTGGTCAAAAACACCCTGCTCCGAAGGGCCTCCGACCCGGGCAACATCCTGGCGCCCCTGGCGGGCGACCTGAAGGGACCCAACGCCCTGGTGCTGGGCTACGAGGACCCCGTAACCCTGGCCAAGCTGCTGGTAAAATTTGCCCAGGACACGCCGCTCCTGAAAATCAAGGGCGGCGCCCTGGGTGCGCAGACCCTCACCGCCCAGGAAGTGGACGCCCTGTCCAAGCTGCCCTCCCGGGAGGTGCTGCTGTCCCAACTTCTGGGGGTCCTGCAAGGTGTGCCCCAGGCGCTGGTGACGGTCCTGGCCGGGGTGCTGCGGAATTTCCTCAATGTGCTGGTGGCCTTAAAGGACCAGAAGGGCGGCGGCGAGGAAGAGGCCCCGGCGGTTGAGGCCGCGCCGGCGACCGAGGCCGCCCCCGCGGCCGAAGAACCTCCGGCAGCCGAGGCGGCTGAAGAAGCCCCGGCAACCGAACCCGAAAGCCCCCCCGAGGACGCCTGAGGGATTTTAGCCTGACTTTCATGACTATTACAGGAACAACGCTTGCCGGAGGAATCCGGGAGGCCTGCAGGAATATCCGGCTGACGGCGATCGCGGCCGGTTGAGCGCGCAACCAGAAGGAGGAAACAACATGTCCATTTCACGTCAGGAGCTCATCGACACCCTGGCCAATATGACGGTGCTGGAGCTCTCGGAACTCATCAAGGAACTGGAAGAGAAATTCGGGGTATCGGCGGCGGCGCCGATGGCCATGGCGGCGGTGGCGCCGGTGGCCGCGGCTGCGCCGGTGGAGGAAGAGAAGACCGAATTCGACGTGGTCTTAACCGTGTGCGGACCCAACAAGATCCAGGTCATCAAAGAAGTGCGGGCCATCACCACCCTGGGCCTCAAAGAGGCCAAGGAAGCGGTGGAAAACGTGCCCACCACCCTGAAAGAAGCCATCTCCAAGGCGGAAGCCGAAGAGGTCAAGAAGAAGCTGGAAGAGCAGGGCGCCACAGTCGAGATTAAATAGCAGGACAACCCCACCGTCTTGCGAGGAGTACCCATGGCGAAGTTGTTCTCGCCTTTGACGTTGTATCGTCAGAATTTCGGCAAGATTGAGCGGGTGGTGGATATTTCGAATCTCATTGAGATGCAAAGGGATTCGTACGCCCGCTTTTTGCAGAAAGAGGCACCCCCGGAGGAGCGCCACAACTATGGCCTCCAGGGGGTGTTTAAAAGCGTTTTTCCTATTTGGGACTTCAGCCGCACCTGCTGTCTGCAATTCGTGGATTATTCGCTGGGCGAGCCCAAATACGACGTGGACGAATGCCTGCAGCGGGGCATGACCTTTGAAGTGCCCATGAAGATTCGGGTGCGGCTCGAGGTCTTTGAGCCGGAGTCCCAGGGTCAGATCATCCGGGACATCAAGCAGCAGGAGATCTATTTCGGCACCCTGCCCCTGATGACCGAAAACGGCACCTTTATTATCAACGGCACCGAACGGGTGGTGGTGAGCCAGCTGCATCGCTCGCCGGGCCTGTTTATCGATCACGACCGGGCCAAGATTCACTCCAGCGGCAAAATCATTTATTCGGCCCGGCTCATCCCGCTTCGGGGCTCCTGGATCGACTTCGAATTCGACCCCAAAGATATTCTCTATGTGCGCATCGACCGGCGGCGGAAGTTTCCGGCCACCATTCTCCTTAAAGCCCTGGGGTACACCACCGAGCAGCTGCTCAACGAATTCTACACCACGGAGAAGGTCTATCTGGAAGGGGAGAGGATCAAACGGAAATTACTCCCGGAACATCTCAAGGACAAGACCTTTGCCATGGACATTGTGGATCCGGCCACCGGGGAGATCCTGGTGCGGCGGATGCGGCGGGTGACGCCCACGGCCATTGCCCGCCTGGTGAAGGCCGGGGTGGAAACCATTCCGGCCACCATGGAAGAGATGGTGGGCAAGGTGGCGGCCCACGACATCCTGGACCCGCAGACCGGGGAGCCCCTGGTGCGCTGCAACGAAAAGCTCACCCAGGTCAAAATTGAGGAGCTCCAGGAACGGGGCATCAAAGAGCTGGACATCCTCCATATCGACAACATTCACATCAGCGGCTCCCTGCAGAAGACCCTGGAGAGCGACAAGACCGAGTCCATGAAGGACGCCATCCTGGAGATCTACCGGAGGCTCCGGCCCAGCAACCGTCCCAACGAAGAGGTGGCCACCAGTTTCTTTCAGAACCTGTTTTTCAACCCCGAGTTTTACGATCTGTCCCCGGTGGGGCGCTTCAAGCTGGACCTGAAGCTGAGGCCCGACCATACCATGCCCCTGACCCGGACCACCCTGATCAAGGAAGACATTCTGGGCGCGGTGAAAGAGCTCATCACCCAGAAGGAAAAGGAAGGGGTGGTGGACGACATCGACCACCTGGGAAACCGCCGCATCCGGGCGGTGGGGGAACTTCTGGAGAACCAGTTCCGGGTGGGTCTGGTGCGCATGGAGCGCGCCATCAAAGAGCGCATGGCCATCCAGGACCTGGAAACCCTGATGCCCCATGACCTGATCAACGCCAAGCCGGTGCAGGCGGTGATCAAGGAGTTTTTCGGGACCAGCCAGCTGTCCCAGTTCATGGACCAGACCAATCCCCTCTCCGAAATCACCCACAAACGGCGGCTGTCGGCCCTGGGGCCGGGGGGCCTGACCCGGGAGCGGGCCGGCTTCGAGGTGCGGGACGTGCACCCCACCCATTACGGCCGCATCTGCCCCATTGAGACCCCGGAAGGTCCCAACATCGGGCTGATTGTCTCTTTGTCCACCTATGCCCGGGTGAACGCGTTCGGCTTCATTGAAACCCCCTACCGGGTGGTGGAAAAACGCAAAGTGGGGAACACCCTCCAGCCGCGGGTCACCCGCGAGGTGCAATATCTTTCGGCCCTGGACGAAGAAGACAAGGTCATCGGCCAGGCCAACGCCAAGTTGGACAAGGATGGGCGGTTCCTGGAGGAACTGGTGGAGGCCCGGCAGGGCGGCCAGTACGTCATGGCGAGTCCGGAGAAAATCGACTATCTGGACGTCTCCCCCAGCCAGCTGGTGAGCGTGGCCGCGTCCCTGATCCCCTTTCTGGAGCATGACGACGCCAACCGGGCCCTCATGGGCTCCAACATGCAGCGCCAGGCGGTGCCGCTGTTGACCAGCAGCACGCCGCTCATCGGCACCGGCATGGAAGGGGTGGTGGCCCGGGACTCCGGGGTCACCGTGGCGGCCCGCCGCAGCGGCCTGGTGGAAGACGTGGACTCCACCCGGGTGGTCATCCGGGCCACGGACGGCAACGGCGGCGGCGATTCGCCGGTGGATATCTACAAACTGACCAAATTTCAGCGCACCAACCAGAACACCTGCTACAACCAGCGGCCCATCGTGCGCAAGGGCGACCTGGTGCACAGAGGCCAGATCATCGCCGACGGCCCGGCCACGGAAATGGGGCAGCTGGCCCTGGGCAAAAACGTCATGGTGGCCTTCATGCCCTGGGGCGGCTACAATTTTGAGGATTCCATCCTGGTGAGCGAGCGTCTGGTCAAAGACGACGTGTTCACCTCCATCCACATCGAAGAATTCGAGGTGATGGCCCGGGACACCAAGCTGGGCAAAGAGGAAATCACCCGGGACATCCCCAACGTCGGGGAAGAGGCCCTGCGGGACCTGGACGACAGCGGCATCATCCGCATCGGCGCCGAAGTGCGGCCCGGGGACATCCTGGTGGGGAAAATCACCCCCAAAGGGGAAACCCAGCTCACGCCGGAAGAAAAGCTTTTGCGGGCCATCTTCGGGGAAAAGGCCGGGGACGTCAAGGACACCTCGCTCCGGGTGCCGCCAGGCATCGAAGGGGTGGTCATCGACGCCCGGGTGTTTTCCCGCAAAGGGGTGGAAAAGGACGACCGCAGCCGCTCCATCGAAGATGAGGCGGTGGCCAAACTGCAAAAAGACCAGGCCGACGAAATCACCATCATCACCCAGAGCTTCCGGCAAAAGCTGGCCGATCTGGTGGTGGGACAGACCCTGGCCGAAAACATCGAAGACGACAACCAGGGGACCGTCGTCCTGGAAAAGGGGCAGCAGGTGCCCCCGGAACTGGTGAAGCGCCATAACCTGGAGTTCTGGCGGCATGTGAGCTTCGGCGAAGCCGGGCTGGAAGACCAGGTGGACCGGCTGCTGGACAGCTACCAGGAGCAGCTGGAACTGGTGAACATGGTTTTCGAGGCCAAGCTCTTCCGCCTGCGCAAGGTGGACGAGCTCCCTCCCGGGGTCATCAAAAAGGTCAAGATCTTTGTGGCCATGAAGCGCAAGCTGGCCGTGGGCGACAAGATGGCCGGCCGCCACGGCAACAAAGGCGTGGTCTCCCGCATCATGCCCGAAGAGGACATGCCCTACTTCGAAGACGGCACGCCGGTGGACATCGTGCTCAACCCTCTGGGGGTGCCCTCCCGGATGAACGTGGGGCAGGTGATGGAAACCCACCTGGGCTGGGCCTCCTACGCCCTGGGGAAACAGGTCGGCGAGATGCTGGACCGCTTCTTCGACCTCGATAATGTCAAAGCCCGCCTCATCAGGTTTTTCAAGGATCCGGCCCTGGAGGCGGAAATCAAGGATATGTCCCTGGAGGAACTTCAGGATATCTGGAAAAAGCATTACCGTGACGGGGTCCACGTGGCCACGCCGGTGTTCGACGGCGCCACCGAGGAAGAGGTGCGGGCCTGTCTGGCCGAGGCGGGGCTCCCGGTGGGGGGCCGCAGCGTCCTGTTTGACGGCCGCAGCGGCGAGCGCTTCGACCGCAAGGTGACGGTGGGCATGATGTACATGATGAAGCTGCACCACCTGGTGGCGGACAAGATCCACGCCCGCTCCATCGGCCCCTATTCCCTGGTCACCCAGCAGCCTCTGGGCGGCAAGGCCCAGTTCGGCGGCCAGCGCCTGGGGGAAATGGAGGTCTGGGCCCTCGAAGCCTACGGCGCGGCCTACACCCTGCAGGAATTTCTGACGGTCAAATCCGACGACGTGGCCGGCCGCACCCGCATCTACGAAAAAATCTTTAAGGGCGAATACGACCTCGAGGCCGGATTGCCCGAATCCTTCAACGTCCTGGTGCGGGAACTGAAAAGTCTGGCCCTGAACGTGGATCTGGTCAAACGCGACAAAACCAGGGAGAAGGAATAGGGCTTTTGGCTATAAGCTATAAGCCATAAGCTAAAAGCTTAAAGCCTTTTGTTAAAACTAATTGTGTGGGAACAAACATACATAAGAGGTTCTTGCAAAAATGCTTCAATCTGTCATTTTGAACGAAGTGTAAGGATCTCAACCTTATGAAAATACGAGATTCTTCGCTGCCCTCAGAATGACAACTGCCAATTATATTGGATTTTTATAAAAGGCTCATAAGATAGCCCCAAAAGTTGACTTTTTAAGTCTTCAAAGAGCTTAAAGCCTAAAGCCTAAAGCTTAAAGCCTAAAGCCTACAGCTCTTATAGGAATATCCTTTTATGGAGAAACCCAAGGACGTGAAGTTGGAAGACCTGAACAGCCTGTTCGCCCGGCCGGAGGACCCCCTCAGCATCGAGGCGGTGCGCCTGGCCCTGGCTTCGCCGGAATTGGTGCGGGCCTGGTCTTTTGGCGAGGTCAAAAAGCCGGAGACCATCAATTACCGCACCTTCAAACCGGAGCGGGACGGGCTGTTCTGCGCCAAGATCTTCGGCCCGGCCAAGGACTACGAGTGCAATTGCGGCAAATACAAGCGCATGAAGCACCGGGGCATCACCTGCGAGAAATGCGGCGTGGAGGTGATCCAGTCCAAGGTGCGGCGGGAGCGCATGGGCCACATCGAGCCGGCCTCGCCGGTGGTGCATATCTGGTTTTTAAAAAGCCTCCCCAGCAAAATCGGCAATCTCCTGGACCTCACCCTCAAGGAACTGGAGAAAATCCTGTACTTTGAGGCCTATGTGGTGGTGGACCCGGGGGATGCCAACCTTACCAAACTTACCAAAGGGATGCTGCTCTCCGAGGAAAGATACCGGCAGCTCCGGGAGGAGTTCGGCGACAACTTCAAAGCGGGCATGGGGGCCGAGGCCATAAGGGACATGCTGGAGGTGGTGAAACTGGAGGCCCTGTCCGTGGAAATCCGCGAAGACACGGCCAAAACCAGCTCCGACGCCAAGCGCAAAAAACTGGCCAAGCGCCTCAAGATCGTGGACGCCTTCCGGGAGAGCGGCCAGCGTCCCGAATGGATGGTGCTGGAGGTCATCCCGGTGCTGCCGCCGGATTTGCGGCCCCTGGTGCATCTGGACGGCGGCCGCTTTGCCACCAGCGATTTGAACGATCTCTACCGCCGGGTGATCAACCGCAACAATCGCTTAAAACGGCTGTTGGAGCTCAACGCCCCGGACATCATCATCAGAAACGAAAAGCGCATGCTCCAGGAAGCGGTGGACGTGCTCTTCGAAAACGGCCGCCGGGGCCGCACCATCACCGGTCCCAACAAGCGGCCCCTGAAATCCCTCTCCGACATGCTCAAAGGGAAGCAGGGCCGCTTCCGTCAGAATCTCCTGGGGAAACGGGTGGACTACTCCGGCCGCTCGGTCATCGTCATCGGCCCGGAGCTGCGCCTGCACCAGTGCGGCCTGCCCAAGCAGATGGCCCTGGAGCTGTTCAAACCCTTCATTTTCCACAAGCTGGTGGCCAAAGGGCACGCCACCACCATCAAGGTGGCCAAAAAACTGGTGGACCGGGAAACCCCGGAAGTGTGGGACATCCTGGACGAGGTGGTGCGGGAGCACACGGTCATGCTGAACCGGGCCCCCACCCTGCACCGGCTGGGCATCCAGGCCTTTGAGCCCATCCTCATCGAGGGCAAGGCCATTCAGTTGCATCCCCTGGTGTGCACCGCGTTCAACGCCGACTTTGACGGCGACCAGATGGCGGTGCATGTGCCGTTGTCCATCGAGTCCCAGATCGAGGCCCGGGCCCTGATGATGTCCACCAACAACATCCTGTCCCCGGCCAACGGCGACCCCATCATCATTCCCACCCAGGATATTGTGCTGGGTCTCTATTATCTCACCCGGGAGCGGCCCTTCGCCAAAGGGGAGCGGGTGGCCAAGAACGGCCGCAAGCCCATGCCCTTCGCCTCGCCCGAAGAAGTGCGCCTGGCCTACGATCAGGGGCAGGTGGACCTGCAGGCCCGCATCCCGGTGCGCATCAACGGCAAGATTTACCAGACCACGGTGGGGCGGGTGCTGCTGGCGGAGATTGTCCCGGAGGAGCTGCCCTTCGACATGGTGAACCTCACCATGACCAAGCGGGAGGTGCGCAAACTCATCGCCTACGCCTACCGCAAAAGCGGCATCAAACAGACCGTGCTCCTGGCCGACCGCCTGAAAAACCTGGGCTACCAGTACGCCACCAAGGCCGGCATCAGCATCAGCGTCCAGGACATGATCATTCCGCAGCAGAAGGCGGAAATCCTGAACGCCAGCATGGCCGAGGTCACCCAGGTGGAGGAGCAGTACCTGGACGGCATCATCACGGAAGGGGAAAAATACAACAAGGTGGTGGACATCTGGGCCAAGGCCACCGACGAAGTGGCGGCCCGCATGATGGAAGAGATGGCCCGGGAAACCATCACCGTGGAAGAGCCTGACCCCGAAACTCCCGGTCAGGTCATCACCCACATGGAAGAGGTGGCCAGTTTCAATCCCATTTTCATGATGGCCGACTCCGGCGCCCGGGGCAGCAAGGACCAAATGAAGCAGTTGGCCGGCATGCGGGGCTTGATGTCCAAGCCCTCCGGGGAGATCATCGAGACCCCCATCACCGCCAACTTCCGGGAGGGGCTGTCGGTCCTGCAATACTTCATCTCCACTCACGGGGCCCGCAAAGGTCTGGCCGACACCGCGCTCAAGACCGCCAATTCCGGCTATCTCACCCGGCGCCTGGTGGACGTGGCCCAGGATGCGGTGATCAGCGAACTGGATTGCGGCACCATCGACGGCATCTACGTCACTCCCCTGGTGGAGGGCGGCGAGATCATCGAGCGGGTCAAGGACCGGGTCCTGGGGCGCACGGCCCTGGAGGATGTGGTCGATCCCCACAGCGGGCAAATTCTGGTCATGGCCAATGAGGAAGTCGATGAAGACGCGGCCGGCCGCATCGAGGAGGCCGGCATCGAAAAGGTGTGGATCCGGTCGGTGCTCACCTGCCAGACCAAAAGAGGCGTGTGCGCCAAGTGCTACGGCCGGGATCTGGCCCACGGCACCCAGGTGAACATCGGCGAGGCCATCGGCATCCTGGCGGCCCAGTCCATCGGCGAGCCCGGCACCCAGCTTACCATGCGCACCTTCCATATCGGCGGCACGGCCTCCCGGCGGGCCGAGCAGAGCCGACATGCGGCCCGGGTCAGCGGCCGGGTGCGCTTCGAGAACGTGCGCTTCGTGGAGGACCGCCTGGGTGAACTGGTCAATCTGAGCCGCTCCGGCGAACTGGTCATCCTGAGCGACAAGGGCATCGAGCGGGAGCGCTACCCCCTGACCTACGGGGCCCACCTTAAAGTGCGGGAAGAAGAAGAGGTGCGGTCCGGCCAGGAACTGGCGGAGTGGGACCCCTTCACCAACCCCATGTTGACCGAAGTGGGGGGGGCGATCAAATTCGGGGATATCCTGGAGGCCTTGCAGGAACGGGTGGACCCGGTCACCGGCAAAGTCTCCCGCCTGATCATCGAGGCCCGGGACCCGGATCTGAGGCCCCGGATCTCGGTAAAGGACGAAAGCGGCCAAACCGCCCACATCCCCGGCTCCATCGCCCATGCCCGCTATTTTATGCCGGTGGGGGCCATTCTCATGGTGAACGAAGGGGACCAGGTCTTCCCCGGCGACGTCATCGCCAAGATCCCCCGGGAAACCATGAAAACCAAGGACATCACCGGCGGTCTGCCCCGGGTGGCCGAACTGTTCGAGGTGCGCAAGCCCAAAGAAACGGCCATCATCAGCGAAATCCACGGGGTGGTCTCCTTCGGGCGCCACATCAAGGGCAAACGCAAGATCTTGGTCACCCCCGAAGTGGGCAAGCCCAAGGAATATCTCATCCCCAAAGGCAAACACGTGGCGGTCCAGGAGGGTGACTTCGTGCGGGCCGGCGAACCCCTGATGGACGGCTCCGCCAATCCCCACGACATCCTCAACATCAGCGGCCTCAAGGAACTGGCCCGCTATCTGGTGGATGAAGTCCAGGAAGTCTATCGCCTCCAGGGCGTCAAGATCAACGACAAGCACATCGAGGTCATCGTCCGGCAGATGCTCAGGCGCATCCGGGTGTTGGACCCCGGCGACACCGACATGCTCATCGGCGAACAGGTAGAAAAGTGGGTCTTTGAGGAGAAAAACGACGACATGCTCAATCAGGGGAAGCGCCCCGCCACCGGCGAGCCGCAGCTCCTGGGGATCACCAAGGCCTCCTTGACCACCGACAGCTGGATTTCGGCGGCCTCCTTCCAGGAGACCACCAAGGTGCTGGCCGATGCCGCAATCCAGGGCAAGGTGGACCATCTGAGGGGCCTCAAGGAAAACGTCATCATGGGGCGCTTGATTCCGGCAGGCACCGGGCTGCCCCAATACCGGGATACCAATATCAAGTTGTCCCAGGAGTTTGCGGCTGAGGAAGAGGCGCCCCTGCTGGAGGCTCCGGTTGCTGCCGCGCCTGAGCTTGCCGAAGTGGAGGCGCCGCCCGCTCCATAAAAACCCTTGACAGAATGCGGAAATTAACTTATAAATAACAATTTTTAGTGGCCCTGTGAAAGGGGGCCGGAGAAGCTATGCCGACCATCAACCAACTTATCCGCAAGGGCAGGGAAAAGCAGAAAAAACGGACGGCCTCGCCGGCCCTGCAGAGCTGCCCCCAGAGGCGGGGGGTCTGCGTACGGGTGTACACCACCACCCCCAAGAAGCCCAACTCGGCTCTCCGCAAGGTGGCCCGGGTGCGCCTGACCAACGGCATCGAAGTGACCACCTATATTCCCGGGGTGGGCCATAACCTCCAGGAGCACTCGGTGGTGCTCATCCGGGGGGGCCGGGTCAAGGACCTGCCGGGGGTGCGCTACCACGTGGTGCGGGGCACTCTCGATGCCTCCGGGGTCCAGGACCGACGCCGGGGACGTTCCAAATATGGGGCCAAGCGGCCCAAGTAAGTCAGAAAACGAGGATATGCCATGCCCAGAAAAGGTGGAGTGGCCAAACGGCCCATTATACCGGACCTGAAATACAGCGACCCTTTGGTGAGCCGCTTCATCAACGGTCTGATGCGCCGGGGCAAGAAGAGCGTGGCTCAGCGGGTTTTTTACAACGCCCTGGACATCATCGGCCAAAGGAGCAAAGAGGACCCGGTGAAGGTCTTCCACCAGGCCATGGACAATGTGAAGCCCTTAATCGAGGTCAAATCCCGGCGGGTGGGCGGCGCCACCTATCAGGTGCCGGTGGAAGTCCGCCAGGACCGGCGGGTATCGCTCGCCATCCGCTGGATCATCGGCTTTGCCAAGGGCCGGGCCGAAAAGGCCATGGAAGTCAAGCTGGCCGGAGAACTCCTGGACGCGGCCCAGAGCCGGGGCGGCGCCATCAAAAAACGGGAAGACACCCATAAAATGGCCGAAGCCAACAAGGCCTTCGCCCACTATCGCTGGTAAATTATCGTGCCCAGAACCACGCCCCTCGCTCGCGTCCGTAATATCGGTTTTATGGCGCATATCGACGCCGGTAAAACCACTACCACGGAGCGCGTCCTGTTCTACACCGGGGTCACCCACCGGATGGGTGAGGTGCATGACGGCCAGGCCGTCATGGACTGGATGGTGCAGGAGCAGGAGCGGGGCATTACCATCACCAGCGCCGCCACCACCTGTTTTTGGCAGGACCACCGCATCAATATCATCGACACGCCCGGGCACGTGGACTTCACCATCGAGGTGGAGCGCAGCCTCCGGGTTCTGGATGGAGTGGTGGCCCTGTTCGACGGGGTGGCCGGGGTCGAGCCCCAATCCGAAACCGTCTGGCGCCAGGCCGACCGCTACGGCGTCCCCCGGCTGGCCTTTGTCAATAAAATGGACCGGGTGGGGGCGGATATCTTCCGCTGCCAGGACATGATGCGGGAGCGCTTGAATGCCAACCCGGTTCTGGTGCAGATTCCCCTGGGCGCCGAAGACCGCTTTCAGGGGATCATTGATCTGATTGTCATGCAGGCCCTGGTCTATAAACCCAAGACCCAGGGTCTGGAGTTCGATATTGTGGAGATTCCGGCGGATCACCTGGAATTGGCCCAGGCCCAGCGGCTCAAGATGCTGGAGGCCCTGGCCGAGGTGGACGACGCCATCATGGAGCTCTACCTGGCGGATGAAGCGGTGCCCCCGGAGATGATCCGGCAGGCCCTGCGCCTGGGGGCCATCGGGCTCAAGCTCGTCCCCACCCTGTGCGGCTCGGCGTTCAAGAATAAAGGGGTGCAGCCCCTGCTTGACGCGGTGATCGACTTTCTCCCCTCTCCCGAGGACAAGCCGCCGGTCAAGGGGGTGGGTCCCAAGGGGGAAATCGCCGAGCGGTCGGGGTCCGACGACGCCCCCCTGTCGGTGCTGGCCTTCAAACTCCTGACCGATCCGTATGTGGGCCATCTTACCTTTTTGCGGGTCTATTCCGGGGTCCTGCAATCCGGGTCCGCGGTGCTCAACGCCACCAAGGGCACCAAGGAGCGCATCGGCCGGCTCCTCAAAATGCACGCCAACAAGCGGGAAGAAATCGCCGAAGCCTACGCCGGGGATATCATCGCCGCGGTGGGCCTGCGCCATACCACCACGGGGGACACCCTCTGCGACGAGCGCCGGCCCATCACCCTGGAAAATTTGTGGATTCCCCAGCCGGTGATTGACATCGCCATCGAGCCCAAGACCAAGGCCGACCAGGACAAACTGGGCCTGGCCCTGTCCCGCATCTCCGCCGAAGATCCCTCTTTCCGGGTGCAGACGGATGCCGAGACCGGGGAGACCATCATCTCCGGCATGGGGGAGTTGCATCTGGAAATCATCGTGGACCGCCTGACCCGGGAGTTCAAGGTGGACGCCCGCCGGGGGCGGCCCCAGGTGTCCTACCGGGAAACCATCACCGACCCCGCCCGGGCCGAAGGGCGCTTTGTGCGCCAGAGCGGCGGCCGGGGCCAGTACGGCCATGTCTGGCTGGAGGTGGAGCCCCTGACTGCCGGCGCCGGAGTGCTGTTCGAAAATAAAATTGTGGGCGGCGTGGTGCCCAAAGAATATATTTCGGCGGTGGAGCGGGGCATCCGGGAAGCCGCGGCCACCGGCACCATGGGCTACCCTGTGGTGGACATCCTGATACAACTGGTGGACGGCTCCTACCACGAAGTGGACTCCTCGGAGCGGGCCTTCCAGATCGCCGGCTCCATGGGCTTCAAAGAGGCGGCCCGCCGGGGCCGGCCGGTGCTCCTGGAACCGGTCATGAGCCTCGAGGTGGTGACCCCGGAAGAATTTGTGGGCGAAGTCATGGGGGAGATCAACTCCCGGCGGGGCCGGATCACCGGCATGGACAGCCGGGGGACCATCCAGACCGTCCAGGCCCAGGCGCCCCTGGCCACCATGTTCGGCTACGCCACGGTGCTCAGAAGCGCCACCCAGGGACGGGCCACCTTTACCATGCAGTTTGATCATTATGAACCTGTGTCCGCCGCCCTGGCGGAAGAAATATTAGGCCGGCGACAGGCGCGCGCCTGACCCCGCACATCTTTGGGAGGAATGCTCCATGGCCAAGAAGAAGTTTGAGCGCACCAAGCCGCATGTGAACGTGGGCACCATCGGTCACATAGACCATGGCAAGACCACCCTGACGGCGGCCATCACCAAGCATTTGGCCAAGAAGGGCATGGCCAGTTTCGTGCCCTT
>JBGSLA010000049.1:0-6908 GCA_041740935.1 Desulfobaccales bacterium
GCGGGCCACCAGGGCCACGTCGGTGCCAACTTCCGCGGCGCCTTTGACCGCGCCTTTGACTAACTGAGTGGCAGCCTGGGCCACATCGCCGCCCACATCGGCCACCCCCAAAATGACGCCCTTGGCCACCGCCCTGGTGGTGGTCACGGCGCTGGCGCCCACCTCCTCGCCGGCCTGGAGCGCCCCCTTGATCACCTCTTTGCTCACCTCGAGGGTTTCCCCGGCCACCGCGCCCGTGCCCTTCAGCGCCTCGGTGACCGCGGTGCGCGCCACTCTGACGATTTCAGATTCGATTTCACCGGCCCCTTTGAGGGCGCCCACGATGCCGTCTTTGACGGTGGCGCCGGCCTGGCTCAGGGCTTCCCCCACGCCGCCTTTTTCCTTGGTTTCTGCCGGAGACATGCTCATCCTCTCTCTCATCTGTCTGGTGTGCCGCTCCTCCGGGGGCAGGGCGCCCTCCAGAGACAGAATCTCAGCGGCTCAGGTGCAATGCGACGTTCTGGTCTGTTCCCTCACGGGGGTTAATACCGAGTTGCGTTCAAAGTGCTTTTTTGTTGCAGCCGCAGGCTTTAGCCTGCGCCTTCACCGTCTGAAAAGCCTTGGTGGCGGTTTGACTGCAAGTTGGAATAAGGTTCAGGTATTGTCATCCAGCAGGGTCAACAGCTCCAGAGGGTTGACTCCCGGAAAAAGCGCGGCAAAGGCATCCTTCAAAGACCAGAGATTGAACAGGGAGGTCAGTTCGTCCTTATTATAAAAAACCTGCACGGTGCCCAGCCCGGCGTCGGCCCTCACCTGATTGATCCCCCGGACCGCGCCGAAGCGGTCTTCCAGCGCCTGGGCCATGTCCTCGTTGTCCTTCACCCTGGCCACGGCCAGGTGCAGCTCTCCCGGTCTGGCCTGAATCACTTTAAATTCTTCCATAAACAGCTACCTTGCGGTCCTTGAAAATGAATTTGTCCGGGCCGCGCCCGCCAACCGGCGCCGGCGGGCCCGCCTCGCCTCATGAGGCCCGGACGCGCTGACTTAACCAATGTATCCGAAAACCCCGGCAGCCCCATACATCAAAGTTAAATATATATCGACACTCTATCTATTAAATCCTCGAGAATTAAAGTCCCCCGGGGTGACGGCAAAAGCAATCGTGAAAAAAACTCCTGAACTCGCCCCGACGCCGCGGTTCATTTTTTCCCGGCGCCGGCCCTCTGCCCCGGGGGGCGAGGCGATAAAAAATGCACCGGGGCAACGCCACCGGCAATAATTAACCGTTTTTTAACAATCCCGTTATTTTCTTTTAATAGTGGACCATTAGATTTCTCATAACAATAATAACAGAAATTATGGGGAAATAAACCTATGACCGTTGCCACCGATTATCTGCATGTATTGGAGGGTCGCATCAGAATAAAAATACCGGAATTAAAGGGGTCTCCGGAAAAGTCCCAGGAGATCAAACATCACCTGAGCGCCACTCCCGGCGTGCATTCCGTGCAGGCCAACCCCATTACCGGCAATGCCCTCATCCTTTACCATTCCAGGGAAATTTCCCCCAACGACCTCATCGCCATCCTGAAGGAAGAGTTGGGCTGCTTTAAGCCCGCCGCGGTCCCCATGGCGGCCCCCCAGGCGCCAGGCCTGGCCGGCGCCGTGGCCCGGGCCTTCATGGAATCCGCCCTGCAAACCGTGGTCATGGCCCTGATCTGAAAAGTCCTGAGTCCTGAGTCCTGAGTCCTGAGTCCAAGGTCCTGAGTCCAAGGTCCAAAACTTATATCCTACAGCCTAAGGCTTAAGGCTTAAGGCTCAAGGCTTAAGGCTTAAGGCTTAAAGCTTAAAGCCCATAGCTCACAGCCCAAAGCCCCATCCCCGGCCACCGCCGCCCTCCGGATATGGGCTTAGGCAATCCTCTAAGCCCCCGGCTCCCCGTAATGCTCGGCCTGGGCTTCGGCCACCAGGTCGCTGATCTGCTCCCCGGCCTCGGCGGCCACGCTCACCGCCATATCCTTCACCGCCAGGCCCGCTTTCACCACCCCTTTGGCCAGGGGCCGCACCACGAAACCCACCGCCGGCAGGAGCACCGGCGCCGCCAGGGCGACGCCCACCCCCACCAGAATATTCGGCCAGGTCAACCGGAAGGCGTTGCTCAGCAAAGACATGCAGTACTCCTCTCCTCAGCCGCCATGGGGGAATTATTCCCTCCCATGGTTGTGTTTCGGTAAATATACTGAGAAAAATTAGGGCGTATTTGAATTTTGTTAGAATTCCATGTGCCGGTCGGGCCTTTTCTCTGTCCTGAAAAGTTATTCCTGGGGGAGAGGGGTTCCCACGGGCTGGAAGCCCGTGCTACCGGGGTCTTATGACCCCTGCCCCCCTCCCCCCACCCCCAGGCTTCGGGAGCACAGGCAGAATGCCTGTGCTCCCGGTTCAAGGAGAGCCGCAGAGTCGCAGCGGGCGTCGCGCCCGCCTCGACACATCGCCTGAACTGGGCCAAAGCCCTGTAGGATGCGTTTCACGCACCAATTTTGGGCGCGTAAAACGCGCCCTACGGGAAACTTTTCATAACAGTCGCCATGAGCCTTCGGCTCTCTTAAAACCAAGAAAAATTCGGTGGAGCGGGCCTCCGTGCCCGCCGGAACACTGGGCGGCCAGGGACGGCCGCCCCACCGGAATATGGCTTCCGCAAGAACTTTTCGTAACAGCTCATCATGAGCCTGCAGCCCACCCGCAAAGCATGAAAAGCCTTTCTGGTGTAGGGACAGCCGCCCTCGGCTGTCCACGAGAGGGCAGGCGAGGGCGCCTGCTCTACAACATATTGATTTATTGAGACAACTTTTGCTTACTGAAAGGATTTTCGCAGAGGTCTCAACTTGGGAACAAGACCTACGAGACCACAATCTGGAATGAGACTAAAAGCTGGAAAAGGCGGGATGCGCTTTGCTTTCCCGCCCTACACCTCCACCCTTCTTACCCAAAACCGAAAACCGCACGATGGAGGGGCAGGCCCAGAAAGTTGGCGGGATGGTGGCAGGGAAGACGTGCGCCGGCAGAAAATGAAAAACGGGCGGGGAGGCGGGCCAAACCGGCCGCTCTCCCTCGCCCGGATGGGGTGATCAGGCGGCGCCTCTCAGCCAGGCCTCGGTTTTGTCCTCCAGGGCCTTATAGCCGAAACCGACGCAGACGCTCTTGCAGCAGCCGCAACCGATGCATTTGTCGGTGTCGATATACACCGCGCCTTCATCTTCAGAAATGGCGTGCACGGCGCACACCCGCATGGCGTAGCAATCCTTGCAGTTATGGGAACAGATGACGTTGAGCATGAGTTTTCTCCTCCAAGCCGCGGCGCCCCTCGAACCAGGTTCGCCGTCGCCCTGATCTTACCCTAAAATTTTCTCCACCGCCTCCCGGTCGGAGTCCATGACATAGGGGATGCCGGAAACCTCGGCGGCTTCCCGGGTGAGGGCCACCAGGTCGTCCCGCTCGATGTACGGCAGGGCGAATTTCCGGGCCCCGGCCATGAGCTGCTGCAGGCCCTGCTTTAAGCGGTCGACGTACGAGAACATGCCGATGGCCCCGGCCGGCAGTTTGGCGAAGTCCTTGCCGAACTGCTCTCTGAGCTGCGAACCCACCGCAAAGAGGCGCTCATAGCCTTCCGCCAGGTCGCCCCCGCCCTTTTCGATTTTGCTGGCCAGGAGTTTGCCGTGGGTTTTGCCCACCATGGCTGCGGTCATGATGGCCCGGCCCAGACAGACGGCCTTGACGTAGGGGGCGGCCAGGGCCAGGGCTTTAAACAGATGGTCCTCGAGGGACAGCCCGCCGGCGATGGCGATGGGCGGGATGTAGGCCCCTCTGGCCCTGAGGCGCTCGCACATCTGGTAGGTCAGGCACTCCAGGTGCACGGTGGGGATGCCCCATTCGTTCATCATGCGCCAGGGGCTCATGCCGGTGCCGCCGCCGGCCCCGTCGATGGTCAGCAGATCGATTTTGGCCTCAGAGGAAAATTTGAGGGCCCGGGCCAGGTCCACCGGCCGGTAGGCGCCGGTCTTGAGGGTGACGTATTTGGCCCCCAGCTTGCGCAGGCGCTCCACTTCCCGGTAAAAGCCCTCCTCCTCCACCATGCCCAAGCGGGAATGGCGTTCAAATTCGCTGATGCCCCCCATTTTAAAGGCCTCCTGGGAGGACGTCAGGGTGGGGTCGGGAAGCACGATGTAGTTGCGCTCCTTGAGCTGCAGGGCCCGCTCCAGGGTTTTCAGCTTGACTTCGCCGCCGATGTCCTTGGCCCCCTGGCCCCACTTGAGTTCCATGATCTCCAGGCCGTGCTTGTCGATGACATATTCGGGCACGCCCAGGCGGCCGTCTTCCACGTTGGCCTGCACGATGAGGCCGCCCCGGCCGTTATACCATTGTTTGAAGATGTTGATGCGGCGGTCCATCTCGGGGGACTTGACCACCCGGCCGCCTTTGAGTTCGGCCTGAGGGTCCATGCCGCAGACATTTTCGCCGATGATGACGATAATGCCCGAGATGGCGGCGCCCACCGCCATTTCGTCCCAGTTAATCCGGGCGATGTCGGTGGAGCCCACCGCGCCGGTAAATACCGGGAAATCGAGCTTGATGCTGCCGTCAGCCCCCAATCCCGCGGTGGTGTCTACCGCCGGGAAGACGGCCTTGTCGGAATCGGCCTCAATCCCCAGCGCGCCCACACAGGTGCCCTGGATGTTGAAATAGGAGAAATCCACCGGATAGTCTTTTTCCGAACCGGCGGTGATCTTGCCGAAGGGCTGGGGATAGAGCATCTCCCGGCCCTTGAGCGCGGACCGGCCGATTTCGCAGGGACCTTCGCAACCGTCCAGACAGGTGACACAGATGCCCGACAACGGCGCGGGGTCCACCCGGGTGCGGCTGATGGTGGCGGCGCTGCGATTAGGCTTGCTCAGGGACATGTATTCGCCTCCTTAAAAATGTTTATCCTTTAGTCTAACTTAAACCGGGGACCTCGAAGATTCCTGCAAGTTAGCGAAAACTAGTGGATATTCCATAATATTTTCCTCGAACCGCCAGGGAGCCAGATTTCCCCATTTTAGACCGAAACAGTTATATAGCAAAATGCCCCCAGGGACAAAGCCTTTTTGTGAATATTTTTCCAGCTCCTGAGGGGGATATTTCCGGGGTATTTAAAAAACCTGCGGGGGCCGCAACTTTTTTTCCTAATTTTTTAAAGTTTCTGAGAAGAGGACTCGAAAAGGAAAACAAAGGCTGGAATAACCCTACAAGGATGTTTAAGGGGATTTACAAGGAGGTAAGGGGTCATGTCTCTGGTTATCAACCATAATTTGATGGCTATGGGGGCGGCCCGGTATTTAGGCCAGTCGTACAGTCGGCTGTCGGTTTCGGTGCAACGGTTGTCCTCGGGACTGAGGATCAACAGCGCTGCGGACGACGCCGCCGGGCTGGCCATCCGGGAAATGATGCGCACGGATATCCGGGTTTTGAATCAGGGGGTGCGCAACGCCAACGACGCCATTTCTCTCATCCAAACGGCGGATGGGGCCTTGTCGGTAATTGACGAAAAACTCACTCGCATGAAGGAACTGGCCGAGCAGGCGGCCACGGGGACCTACACCTCGACCCAGCGTCTGATCATGGACAGCGAGTATCAAGCCATGGCCTCGGAGATTTCCCGCATCGCCCTGGCCACGGATTTCAACGGGGTCAAACTGTTGGACGGCAGCCTTTCCGGCACGGGGGTGTCCGGGGGAACCGGAGACCAGATGAAGATCCACTTCGGCACCGGCAACAGCTCCGCCGAAGACTATTACTACATCAGGATTGACGCGGCCACGGCCTCGGCCCTGGGAGTGGGCAATCAAATCGGGGTGGGCATGGCGGGCTATACCATCAGCACCCAGTCGGCGGCCCAGGTGGCCCTGGAATCCCTTGACAACGCCGTCCTGAGCAAAGACAACATCCGGGCCAACCTGGGAGCCATTTCCAACCGCCTGTCCAACACCATCTCCAATCTGTCTATCCAGGCAGAAAACTTGCAGGCGGCCGAATCACGGATCTCGGATGTGGACGTGGCCTCCGAGATGACCGAATTCGTCAGAAACCAGATTCTGGTTCAGGCCGCCGTGGCCATGCTTGGCCAGGCCAATGCTCTGCCCCAGTTGGCGCTCCAGTTGATCCAGGGATCTTAAGCCGCCATGGGGATCGGATAGGCTGAGAGGAGGCGTTCATGCATAACGATAAGACCTCACAGGATTTAATGCTGACCATCGACCAGGTCTCCCAGCTCACCGGAGTGCGAAAATCCACCCTGCGATACTGGGAAAAGGCCTTCGAAGAGTTTCTCAGGCCGGCCCGCACGCACTCAAACCGCCGGGAATATACTCTGGAAGACCTTGATCTGATAAAAACCATCAAACGCTTATTGGATGAGGAGCACCTTACCTCCGAGGGGGTGCGCCTGAAGCTGCTCACGATGATCGCCCAGCCGGCGCCAGGGGAGACGCCTGAGGTCATCCGGGGGAGCACCGGCCCGAGGGGGGAAGTGCGCCTCGCCGGCCCCATTCCCCTGCATGCCCACAAATCCTAAGGCCTCCGGGGGAAGAGCCGGCCATCCAGCCTTCGGGCCAGCTCTTCCCCCTCCGGGGCAAAGCCGAAAACCTCCCGCCACACCCGGGGACTCTCCATACACAGATAGATCAAGGCCCCCGGCAGGACTTCCATCAGCCACTCCCGCAGACGGCCGTACATTTCCACCCGCAGGTCCTTGAAATACCGCAGTTTGCCGTCCGGAGCCCGCACGAATTCCTCTGCGGCCAGGCGGCTCCCAGGGAAGCGGGTCCAGATGATCCGGCGCAGGGCCGGCAGCAGCCGCAGGCAGCCGAGGCTGACCCAGACCACGTCGGCGCCCG
>JBGSLA010000050.1:0-38779 GCA_041740935.1 Desulfobaccales bacterium
CCGGCGGCCGCGCCAGTTCCGGCAGCCGCGGCGGCCCCATCGCCGCCCGGGTCCAGGAAAACCAAGGCGAGCGCCGCCAAGAAAAGGCAGCGTTAGCCGTGGCAGGGGGGAAGATCATGATTTTGCGCATCAATTCGGACAATCCCCAGGTCCGCCTGCTGCGCCAGGTGGCGGAGGCCCTCACCGAAGGCGGCCTCATCGGCTACCCCACGGACACCGGGTATGCCCTGGGCTGCGACCTGTATAATTTGAAAGGCATCAGCAAGCTTTACCACCTGAAGCGGCGGTCCCTGTCCAAACCCTTCAGTTTCATCTGCGCCGACCTGAAAAACATCAGCCTTTACGCCCAGGTGGGCAACTTTGCCTACAAAACCATGAAGCGCCTGCTGCCCGGCCACTATACCTTCATCCTGGAGGCCTCCCGCCAGGTGCCCAAGATTTTGCAGACCAGGCGCCACACCGTGGGCATCCGGGTGCCCGACCACCCCATCTGCCTCGGATTGGTGGAACTGCTCGGCCACCCCATCATCTCCACCGGGGCCAACCTGCCGGAGCAGCCGCCGGAGAGCGACCCCTACGAGATCGCCGAAAAGTTCAAGGCCCACCTGGCCCTGGTGATCGACGCGGGCATCATTTTGCCGGCCCCCTCCAGCATCGTCTCCCTCATCGACGACGCCCCCGAAATCATCCGGGAAGGCGCCGGCGACCTGAGCTCCTTTTAACCGATACCGGCTTTCCGCCCGACCCCCCCCGACGGCGCGGCCCCATGCCTGGCGGATATACTTTATCTATCAGCGAATTAGCTTTTTTCGGGATTTTGGCAAGCTATTCGCCCCGTCAAGCAATGTGCTATAAATGAAGTCATAGGAAATTGTCTTTTTATAATCTTTTTTTTATGAAATAATAACCATCAGGTTGAATGGAACCGGAGGTTGAAAGATTGTGCCGACCGTAAAGGAAATCCCTGGTCCCTACCGGTTTTTCTTTTTTAGCTTTGACTGCAATGAACCAAAACACGTTCATATACAAAGAGAGAGGTTTGTTTGTAAATTTTGGCTGGACCCTATAGACCTGGGCAAAAATTATGGTTTCTCCCCAAAAGAATTGGGTGAAATTCGTCGTTTAATTAAATTGCATAAAAAAAAGATCTTGGAGGCCTGGCATGAACATTGCGGTTAGGGCAATTGAACCGAAGCTTTTAAGCGTTCAGATTTCAGAAGATGAAATTACCGCCTTCCTGGTTGACGGCCGGACTATCAGCGTGCCCATCGCCTGGTCATGGAGACTATCCGAAGCAACCACTGAACAGCGGCTTAATTTCGAAATTATCGGCGATGGCATCGGGATACACTGGCCCGACATTGACGAAGATATCAGCGTCGAAGGAATGCTCTTTGGCTCTCCCGCCCCCCGACCCCGAAAAAATTAGGTGATTGCCATTGCATCTCTGTAAGATTCTCTTGATATTGGTATTAGACTACCGGGGGTGGCCGTGTATCTGGCCATCATGGTTCCCTGGAAAATTCCCGAATTCCACCATCTGTCAGGCGAACTCAGATCCCGTTGGAGCAGGAGCAAGGCGGATTAAGACTGTTTGCGGCTTCCATTTCCCTGTACTCGGTAAAAATATCTTTGAGATATCAAACCCTTTCCCCAGATGCCAGATAATGGCAAGATAGTCGCCAACGAGATCTGACGATATAAGACTTAATCCTGGCTGTCCTGAGATGTTGGGTCACTGAGGCAGCCGTCTCCTTTTCCCCCTCAATCACTCTTTCTCGGCCATCCCAGGAAAGTGTTTGGACAGCCTTTGGAAAGAACGAGCATGGTGGCCACCCCGATTTGCCAAGCCGAAACGCCCCGGGCGCTAAGCCACATTAGGTTGAACGGTAACCCATAAGACATGACGACGCCAGCCAATCCCGACTTTCTCTATTAAGAGGGTGAGAAAATAGAGGAAGTTCATGGTGGCGACTTCAGATAAAAGGGGCACACTGTGAGAAAGATTCCTGGACATAAAGCCGAGCCCCCTCGCCACTCTCTAATTTTGCTATTTTGGTTGCATTATGAGAATAAGATATTTATAGTACGCAATATGCGTGCTATAAATAACAACATATATGAATTCGAACGTCTCGAAAAGGCGCTACACCTCTTGAACGGACGCTTGGCCCTTGCAGGCGCGCCGAGTTATACTTTGATCGTATGCGGCGGGTCGGCGCTTGTTGCAACAGGGCTTGTCTTGCGGACCACGAAGGATGTCGATGTAGTTGCCTTGGCAGACGACGAAGGAGCTCTTCTCGATCCCGCTCCACTTCCCCTGCCGCTTGTCGCTGCCGCCGAGGAAGTGGCGGAGGATTTGGGTTTGCCACGGGAATGGCTCAATAATGGGCCCAGCAGCGGTGATGGAGGGCTATTCCGGTTAGGGTTGCCACATGGTTTCATCGAACGGTTGACCTGGAAAACCTTTGGTGAGAAGCTTGTCGTTGGCTTTATCAGTCGTTATGATCAGATCCATTTTAAGCTGTATGCCGCTGTCGATCAATTCGGCGGCTATCATGCCGACGATCTGCAAGCGCTCCACCCAACCGACGATGAGATTCTTGAAGCAACTCGCTGGACGAGGACCCACGATCCATCGGAAGGATATCTGCAAATCCTAAAAGAATTTTTCCAGAAGTTTGGCTATGAGCACCTCATTGAGCGAATTTAAGGCTTTTGTCCTTGATCAACTGCTAGACCTTCTTTGGCGCCAATGGTCTGCGCTTGGCGTCGCCGGCTCCAGCGCGTCCGAAAAGCGTTTGGTGATTGATCCCGAGCCACTCCTGCTCCTTTCGTTGACCGTATGCCGGTACGATGCCCGGTTATTTGACGAAATCCTCGATTGGCTTATGGTTAACGGTTCGTTTTTAAATGTGCAGCGCTTGAAGAACCTGGAGAACCAGTTCGATTTCCAGGGAAAAGCCCAGTTGAGCGCCGTTTCCAAATTCATGGGGAAAAAGTCAAATTACGCCCTCAAGTGGAAACGCCTCTCAGCCACTCATTCCTTGGAAGAGCTCGAACCACTATTTTTTACTAAAGATGGTTGGCCTCTGCCATTGTCGGACAACACTGCACCGGAGTTTCGCGCCCATGGACTTCTTCGTGGACAAATAAAGTTGCGAGGTTATTCACAGCCCTTTCCATCGCAAGGTATGCCATCGCTAATGCTCCGCTTGAGAGCGCTCCTGGGTGTCAATTCGCGCTGTGAACTCTTTTGCTTGCTTGGTGCTATGAATGAAATCCAACCCTCAGAAATCACCCGTCAAACAGGCTATTACTCTCGTACTGTGCAGAACGCCCTTGTCGATATGACTCATTCGGGCGTGGTCCGGGTACGCAGCACCAACAAGGAAAAAAGGTATTGGCTCCAACCCGGGGTGCTTGACCCACTTCTTCGTCCCCAAGGTGAACCGACGCCGTGGAGGAATTGGTCGCCGCTCTTTCGAGCTCTGGAAATGCTCTGGCTTGGTTTGATCGACCCCAAACGGCAAGGCCTTGATTCATTGCTGCTAGCCTCGGAATTGCGCCGATTGTCGCGGGATATGAAGCCGCTGCTTGATGAAGCGGGCTGGGGGCAATATTTGATGGACGATAAGGCATTTCTCGGAGAAGAATACAAAGAGGTCTTTTTTCAGGATATGGAAGGGGTTCTGAAGCGGGTTAACATGGTAGCTGCTTAATTCCCCCACTTGAATCCTCATGCCCCTCAACTGAATAATCACCCGTAAAATAATTGCTCTAAGTAGAAACTTATCGCCAAGCCCAACGCCATTGATATACAGGCCATACCCGAACTTTCCGCCACGCCTGGGGTTAATCATGGCAGGGCCAGGTTGATGGGCAGGACGCGCCCGGATGGAGCGGCTGGTCCTGGCCGCCGCCTGGGGCGGCGCTGGGGTTTTCTGCCGGAGTCGGCCCTGTCCTCCAGATCACGCCCCCTGAATTTCCGTATATCCTGCCTCCACAAGCTCTGATATGATGGTCAGCAGCAAGCGGCCTGCCGGCCAAACCCACAGAATGGGACGTGTCATGGGGAATCTGTTGTCTTTCTTGAAAAGGAGAAAACTGCGGTATGATATCCTGACGATCTTCGGCGGGGTGCTGGTGCTCACGGTCTTAGCCGTGATTTTTTACACCTATTACAACACCTCCCGGGTGGTGCTGTTGCTGTCCGACGAAATCATGGAAAAGACCACCGACGCGGTGATTGACCGCACCCGGCATTTCTTGGAGCCCGCGGCCCGGCTGGCGGAGATCAGCGCCCACCTGGCCGCGGCCGGAACCTTGCCCCTGAAGGACCGCGACCGCCTGGAACGCTATGCCCTGGAGGTTATGGGTGCCTTTCCCCAGATCGCCATGATCGATATCGGCGATGAGGCGGGAAATTTCCTCATGCCCAAGCGCCTGCCGGACGGCACCATCGCCACCAAGAGGATCGACCGCACGGTCTCCCCTCCCCGGACCACTTGGAAATATCGCAACGCCAACCAGGAAGTGGTGAAAACCGACACCTCCACCACCGACACCTATGACCCGCGCACCCGGCCCTGGTATCAGGCCGCCAAACAAAGCGGGCGCCGGTGTTGGACGGATATGTATTTTTTTTTCACCGACCAAAAGCCGGGGGTCACCACGTCTTACCCCATAGTGGACTCCCGGGGCCGCACCCTGGGGGTGATCGGCTGTGACATCGAAATCAGCGACCTGTCCCATTTCCTCAAGTCCCTGAAAATCGGCCAACACGGTCTGGCCTTTATTTTCAATGGCAAAAATGAGCTGGTGGCCTTTCCGGACGCCGCCAAACTGACTGATCCGGGGGAAGACGGGGTGATCCGCCCGGTCACGGTGGAGGAGGTGGACCGGCCCGGCGTGGCCGCGGCCTTTCGTCAGCACCGTCTCGGGGGGGAGCCCAAACTGACGGTGGAGGCCGGGGGCCGGCGCTACCTGGCATCCTTCAGCAGCTTCCCCCCGTCCTTCGGCAAGGATTGGCGGGTGGCGGTGATCGTGCCGGAAGACGATTTCATCGGCGCAGTCAAAAATATCAATCAGCGGGCTTTAATCATCTGCTTGATAATATTGGTAATTGCCTCCATTGTGATGTTTTACTTTTCCCGGCGTATCTCCCGACCGATTCTGGCCCTAGCCCAGGAAACCGACCGGATCGGCAAATTTCAATTGGACGGCCGCCTGGAGCTCAGTTCCAATATCCAGGAGATCCAGATCCTGCAGGAGGCGGTGAGGCGCATGAAGGCCAGCCTGCGTTCTTTTACCCGGTTTGCTCCGAAGCGGCTGGTCCAGGAGATCGTGGTCCAGGGCAAAGAGGCCATGCTGGGGGGCGAGCGGCGGGCCGTGACCCTGCTGTTTGCGGATCTCAGGAACTTTACCCGGTTTTCCGACACCACCGACCCGGAGGAGGTGGTGCAGTTGGTGAACCACCATTTCGACGCCATGGTCCGGATCATTGCCGAACATGGGGGCTATGTGGTGGACTTTCTGGGGGACAGCCTCTTTGCGGTCTTCGGCGCGCCGGAGATCGACCCTGACCATGCGGTCCAGGCCGTCAGGTGCGCTCTGGCCATGCAGCTGACCCGGCAGCGCTTGAATGCCGCCTGGACCCGGCACGAGACCCCGGCCCTGGAGATGGGCATCGGCCTCAACAGCGGCTCCTGCATTGTGGGCAATATGGGCTCCCTGAGCCGCATCAAATACGGGGTGGTGGGCCAGGCGGTGAATATGGCGGCCCGCATCGAGAGCTTCACGGTGGGCGGGCAGGTGCTCATGTCAGACGCGACCCACCGCCTGGTGCAGGACGAAGTTGTGGTCTCCGGCCCCCTTAAGGCCGCGGGCAAAGGCTTGAGCGCCCCTTTAAGCCTCTGGGAATTAAGGGGCCTCAAGGCCGCGCCGGAGGCCCAATTGTCCCCCACCGTACCCGAATTGACCCCGCTGGCGCAGCCTGTGCCCATCTACCTGCGCTTTTTGGCCGGCAAGCAGGTGGAGGCCGAACTTCATCCGGCCAGCCTCATCAGCCTGTCGGCCGCGGGGGCGGAAATCATCGCCGGCCGGAAGCTGGAGGTGTTCTCCTCGCTCCAGCTCAAGCTCCCGGCTACGGCGGCCCCGGATGACTTCCTGGACGGCAAGGTGGTGGGCCCCGGAGAGCTGGAAAACGCCTATATTATGCGCTTCTCGGGCCTGAGCGACTCGACCTCGGCCGGCATTGCGAGGTTTATCGTGGAGTACGGCGGAAGGTGATAAAAATTTGCCCGGCGCATACGAGATGCTGCGCTGCCCTCAGAATGCCCCCGCTCACCACCGTGAATTTTATAACATCCTTAATTCATTGGGCGAAGGAGTTGGTCAATGGCGGTCAGTAAGGGGAAAATTTCGAAGCCTGTCGGGAAAGACCGGGCCCCGGACCTGGCCTTGGTTTTTCCCATGGAGAAGAACCTCTTTCTCCGGATCATGGCCTCCTTCCAGGAGGCCACCAAACTGCAGGTGCGTTTAATTCCCCTCAAGGAAAAAGGCATTCACCATCCCCTGATCCGTTGTTCCCATCCCTTCTGCAAATTTATCCAAAGCAGTTCTCTGGGACGAAAACGCTGCTTTCAGGAAATCAGGCGGGCCACCAAGATGGCGGCCAAACTGGGTGAGCCCTATATCTTCCAATGCCATGCCAATATGGTGGAATTTGCCGCGGCCATTTACACCATGGGCCAGGAGATGTATTCCCTGGTGTGCGGGCCCATGTTGCTGCGGAATGCCGACCAGTCATTTGAACAGGACACCTGGGAGAAAATTTTTGAAAGCCCGGATCATCGAAATAATCGTCATCATGGCCCGGGCCGCGGTGGAGGCCGGCGCCAACCTGGAAGAGATTCTGGGGTTCAAGTATCATTTTTTTCATGACATTTATCGGGACGATTCCCAGGAAAACCTTTACTACAGCCTGCTGAACGCCTTCGACCACCTCTTCGAGTGCATTTATCAGAATCGCAACATCCGTCACACCCGTCTGTTCACCAAGGCCAAGGAATTCATTTGGTCCAATTACAACCAGGACATCTCCCTCAAGAAGCTGGCCGAGGCCATGGCGGTCAGCCCCTATTATTTAAGCCATCTGTTCCGCAAAGAAATAGGCATTTCCTTCTCGGATTATCTGAAAACCGTCAGGATCTCCATTGCGAAAAAACTCCTCAAGGAGACCAAGGCCAATGTCCTGGAGGTCTGCCTGGAAGTGGGCTATCAGGACCCCAGCTATTTTTCCAGAATTTTTAAAGAAAAAGAAGGGGTTAAGCCAAGCGACTACCGGAGGCAGATCATCGGCTGAGAACGATCAGCCGCCACCCCTGCCCGCCGCAATTTGCCCCCCGCGTTGGGTCTCATCATCTCCAGAAGCAGGAAACTGTGCTCCGCTTCGGCCCGGTCCCCGGCCCAGGGCGCTCGTTTTTCCCGGCGCCGGGGCCATGCCCCCATGGTCTGCCGCCTCGGTCTCATACCAAGTTCCCTTCAAAGAGGGAATAATCGGTGGCGCAGGTTTTCCAGCCTGTGCCAGCGCAGGCTGAAGCCTGCGGCTACAGAGTAAATTACCTGTTTGAACGCAACTTGGTATAAACACCTTCCAGGCGCCTGCGGCCGGTGACCATCTCCCCGGTCGCTTGAGCGCGGCGGGGCTCCCCTTTTTTTGTGGATTCCATCAAAAAAGCCGGGGTTGCTTAAAACTGCAAAAAACTCACCCCTTTCATTCGGCGGATTTCACAAGGTCTTTATTCCGCCCCTCCGGCCGGCTTGAGTATCCTCAATGGCGCACTCGGCGGTAGAATATGCGCTTGGCCAGTTCCGCAGTGACGATGTAGAAAAGCATGATAAGCCCGATCACCAACAGAAAATCCGCGCTGAGTGGCTGAAAATTGAAGAAGGCGCCCAGGGGCGTATAGGGAAACAGCACCGTGGCGGCCACCACCAGCAGGGTCGCAACCAGCAGACAGGTCCCGGGTCTGCTTTGGAAAAAGGGCCGGCGGCTGCGGATTACCAGCACGATCACCGCGGCCGAAATCACCGATTCCTGAAACCAGCCGGTGCGAAACTGGTCCGGAGTGGCGTTCAGGAGCCACAGGAGCACCCCGAAGGTGGCGTAATCGAAGATTGAACTGATGAGGCCGAAGGTGAGCATGAAACGGCGGATGAAGCGGATATCCCAGCGGCGGGGGCGCTCTACCATTTCCTCATCCACCGAGTCCGTGGCGATGGTCATTTCCGGGAAATCGGTGAGGAGGTTGGTCAGCAGGATCTGTTTCGGCAGGAGGGGCAGGAAGGGCAGAAACAGGGAGGCCCCGGCCATGCTGAACATGTTGCCGAAGTTGGCGCTGGTGGCCATGAACACGTACTTGAGGGTATTGGCAAAGGTGGTCCGCCCTTCTTTGACCCCCTTGACCAGGACTCCCAGGTCTTTTTCCAGGAGCACGATATCCGCCGCTTCCTTGGCCACGTCCACGGCGCGGTCCACCGACAGGGAAACATCGGCGGCGTGCAGGGCGGAGGCGTCGTTGATGCCGTCCCCCATAAAACCCACCACATTGCCGGCCTTGCGCAGGGCATAAATGATGCGCTCCTTTTGGTTCGGCTCCACCTCGGCGAAGATCTGCGTGTTTTTAACCTGGTGGAGCAGGGCCTCATCGCTGAGTTGCCTGAGGTCGGCGCCGGTGAGGAGGGCCTTGCTCTTCAGGCCCACCTTGGCCCCCACCCCGGCGGCCACCAGGCGGTTGTCCCCGGTGATGATCTTCAGCGACACCCCGAGTTCCTGCAGGCGTTTGATGGTCTCGATAACCCCTTCCTTGGGCGGATCGAGGACCACCAGAAACCCCAGGAAGGTCATGTCCCGCTCGTCGTCTTTGCCGATGGCTGCGGCCGGACCCAGGGCGCGGTAGGCGATCCCCAAAGTGCGCAGGCCCTGTTCGCTGAATCGGGAAAAATATCTCTGGATTTCTTCACGTGCGGCATCGAGAGGCGCCACCTGCCCCGAGGCCAGTTCCGCGGTGGAGCAGGCCTCCAGGACGTTTTTGAGGGCCCCCTTGGTAATCATCAGGTGGCTGCCGTTTTGGGACACCAAGACGCTCAGGCGTTTGCGGATGAAGTCATAGGGCACTTCATCGACCTTGCGCCAGCCGGTGAGGTCCGGGCGGCAATACTGCCTTACGGCCTCATCGATGGGATTGGCGAAGCCTGATTGGTACAGGGAATTGAGATACGCATACAAGGTTACTTTGTCAGAAGCCTGGCCGTCCAGACCCAGGGCCCCCTGGACCTGGGCCACCCCGGAGGTGATGGTGCCCGTCTTGTCGGCGCACAGCACATTCATGGAGCCGAAATTTTCGATGGCGGCCAGGCGCTTGACGATCACCTTTTCCCGGGCCAGGCGCTTGGCGCCGGCGGCCAGGTTGACGCTGATGACCGCGGGCAGCAACTGGGGAGTGAGGCCCACGGCCAGGGCCAGGGAGAACAGGAAGGATTCCAGGACCGGGCGGGCCAGATAGACGTTGATGGCAAAAATGGCAATCACCAGAAGGAGGGTCACTTCCATGAGAAAGTAGCCGAACTGCCGGACCCCCCGTTCAAACTCGGTTTCGGGCGCCTTGAGCTTCAGCCTTTGGGAAACCTGGCCGAACCCTGTAGCCGCACCGGTAAACACCACCACCGCGGCGGCGGTGCCGCTCACCACGTGAGTGCCCATGAACAGGGCATTGGTGCGTTGGCTCCCAGGCGCCTCGGCAGGAACGAGGCCGACGGCTTTCTCCACCGGAAAGGTTTCTCCGGTCAAGGCGGCCTCATCCACGAAGAGGTCCTTGGACTCAATAATCAAGGAGTCTCCGGGAATGACATCCCCGGCCTTGAGGAGGATCACCTCCCCCGGCACGATCTCCTCCACCGGGATTTCCTGGGGAGCACCCCGCCGGCGCACGGTCGCCTTGATCTGGACGATGGCCAGTAATTTCGCCACCGCCTGGCTGGCCCCGTACTCCTGCCAGAAGCCCAAAAGCCCGCTCATCAGCAGAATCGCCAGGATAATCAAAGCGTCCACGTGATCATGTAAGGCAACGGCCAACAGACAGGCGAACAGCAAAAGGAGGATGATGGGGCTTTGGTACTGGGACAGGAGCAGGCCAAGAACACCCGCATGTTTCCTGACTTTAAGGGTGTTGGCCCCGAACTGCGCCAGCCTTTGGCGCGCCTCCGCCTGAGCCAAGCCCTCCCGGGAGGTGCGCAGTCGCGCCAGGAGGTCCGGCTCCGTCAGGCTCCAAAAGGCTTCGGGCAGGTCGAAGTCCATGGCCAAAGCGTTGCCTCAGGCTTTAAGGGCGAGAGAACCTCAGGCCGCCATGATCCAGCAGCCTATACCCATAAACTTTGATTAGGTCGGCAATGAAAAAGGCTACCAGAGAATATCCCCACACCAAGAGGGCGAGTTGCCAGCCGATGGGGGCGACATACCAGCCGTACACCGCCACCAGGGTGGCGAGAATCTTGGTTATGACCGCGGACCACAAGAGAGGGGCGCCGGGCCGGATGGACCAGAACGGACCCCGGGTCCGGGCCAGAAAAATGGTCAAATGGCCGGCCACCGCCAGCTTGAGGAAAATGAAGGACTGGAGCACTTCCCCACTGAGCCGCAATTGGTGCCCGCCGATATAATAAATCAAAAAGGAGGAAAACACCCCGGTAAGCCCCAATACTGTGGCCATGCCCAGGACTACCCGCATATTCCATCTCTCGGGCGTCAGGCCATACCGCACGTTGTCATAGGCGATGGCCATAATCGGGGCGTCATTGAGAAGAGCCAGGAGCACGATCATGATGGCGGTGACCGGATAGAAATTGAACACCAGGATGGCCAGGGCGATAAAAAACAGCACCCGGATGGTCTCGGCGATGCGGTAGATGGCATAACTCTGCATGCGTTGGAAAATCTTGCGGCTCTCTTTGATGGCGTCGATGATGACGGACAGGCCGGGCCGGGTGAGGACGATGTGGGCCGCGGATTTGGCTGCGTCCGTAGCCCCTTCCACCGCGATGCCGGCATCGGCCTTTTTCAAGGCCGGGGCATCGTTCACCCCGTCTCCGGTCATACCCACGATGTGGCCCCGGGCCTGGAGAAGTTCGACGATGTGGAACTTGTGTTCCGGAAAGACCTGGGCGAAGCCGTCGGCGTCGTCCACGACCCGCTGGGCCTCCCGGTCCGGCTTATCGAGAAAAGCCTCGACGGGCTGGATGTCGTCCCCCAGATGCACCTGCCGGGCAATCTCTTTAGCGATGGCGGCGTGGTCGCCGGTGACCATTTTCACCGTGACCCCCATGCCCTGGGCCGTCTGGATGGTGGCCGCGGAATCCTCCCGGGGCGGGTCATACAAAGGGATAAGCCCCAGGAATTGCCAGGGTCTTCCGGCGTCGGCGCGGGCCACCCCCAGGGCGCGATAGCCCTTGGCGGCAAAGGCGTTCACCGTTTTTTCTACCTGGGCGCTGAGCTTTTCTTTTTCCCCGATCAGCTCCAAAATGACCTGGGGGGCGCCCTTGGACACCTGGAAGCCATGACCTTGGTCATCCTCTAAAGTCGCCTCGGTACGCTTGGCCACCGGGTCGAAGGGCCGGAACGCGGCCACCTTGCAGCCCTCCACTTTCGTCATCATAGCGGCAATGGGTTTGCCTTTGGCGATTATGGCGCTGTCAATAGGGTCTTTATCCTCTTCCCGGGAGGCCAGGATGCCGGCCAGCAGGACGTCCTCCGCAGAAAACCCGGCCAGGGGCTCCACTTCAGCCACGCTCAGCCGGTTTTGGGTAATGGTGCCGGTTTTGTCCGAACATAAGACGTCCATGGATGCCATCTCTTCGATGGCCACCAGCTTGCTGACAATGGCCTCTTTTTGGGCCAGAGCGGTGGCGCCCACCGCCATGGTGACCGAGAGCACCGGCGGCAGGGCCACCGGGATTGCGGCCACGGTCAGAACCAGGGCGAACTGCAGGGTTGTCACCACGCTCTCATGGCGGAATAGGGCTGCCAGGAAAATGATCCCCACCAACAGCAAGGCCATAACAATCAGGTAGTTGCCGATCTTGAGGATGGCCTTTTGAAAATGGCTCTGCGTTTTGGCCTCTTCCACCAGTTTGGCGGTCTTGCCGAAGAAAGTGCGCATACCGGTGGCCACCACCAGGGCATCCATCTCCCCCTGGCTGATGTTGGCCCCAGCGAAGGCCAACTCCCCGGGATGCTTTTCCACCGGCAGGGATTCCCCGGTTAAGGCGGACTCGTCGGCCAGCAGGTAGTCTCCAGAGATAAGCTTGAGATCCGCGGGCACAATATCCCCCAGGCGCACCCGCACCAGGTCGCCCGGCACCAGCCCCCGGGCCGGCGCCTCCTGCCAGCGGCCGTCCCGCTTCACCCGGGCTTGCAAGGCCAAGCGCCGTTTCAGGAGTTCGATGGCATTGCCGGCTTTATGCTCCTGCCAGAATCCCACCACGGCATTCAACAGAAGCAAGACAAAAATGATGATGAAATCCTCCCAGTGGTGGATGAGGGCGGATAAGATGGCGGCCACTTCGATCATCCAGGGGATAGGCCCCCAGAAGTAGCTGAGGAATTTAAGGAGCGGGTTGACCTTTTTTTCGGCGATCTCATTAAAGCCGTAAATTTGCAGCCGCCCCCCGGCTTCTTCTGAAGTGAGCCCCTGCTCGCTGGCGGAAAGTTCCTGCATGATTTCCTCAACTGTTTGCGACCCGGCCCCTTCGGCGCTCACTAAGATGGGTTCCATGCGTGACTCCTTCCGTGTGACAAGTTTCAACCTCTCCCGATCCCGGCTCGCATATCGGTGGCAAAAAGAGCCGCCAACAGGGGCATAAAGGTCTCTGATTAAAGACTCGCGAGAAGCCTGGATGACTGATTTAAGCCTTGATCATCTTCCCCAATGAGTCATTTTATTTGCTTCACCGAGCGGCAGGAGGAACCGCCGCTTTTTTCAACACGTACCTATGAATTTGAGATAGTCCCTGGATTCGCGGCTTGGTACTCCTTAAGATAATAGTCATGGAGACGTTTAGCAAAAATTTTGTTGGTCTCTGCCCCATAACCGGCCAACTGGTGGTTATGAAGCCAATATGAGAGAAACGCTAAGCCCTCAGGCTCCCATGAACCAGAACAGCTTAACCTTGACCGAGGTCCAGGAGAGCCCCTGGCACGAACTCTTCCAGGAATTGGCGGCCACGGCCGACGGCCTCAGCGCGGCTGAGGCCGCCCTGCGCCTTGAACGCTATGGCCCCAATGAAATCAAAGAAAAGAGCCATAATCCGCTCATCGCCTTTATGGCTTTTTTCTGGGGTCCCATCCCCTGGATGATCGAAGTGGCGGCCATCCTGGCCGCGGTCATCCATCACTGGGAGACCTTTGCCATTATCATGGCCATGCTGTTGGTAAATGCCGGGGTGGGATTCTGGCAGCGACAAAAAGCCGATCATGCCATCGCCTTGCTGAAACAACAGATGGCCTTGCTCGCCGTGGTGCGGCGGGATGGCCAATGGCTGCAGACCCCGGCGACAGAACTGGTGCCCGGGGATCTGGTGCGGGTGCGCCTGGGAGACATTGTGCCCGCCGACCTCAAGCTCTTTCAGGGGGATTATCTGCTCATCGATGAAGCCGCGCTGACCGGGGAATCCCTCCCGGTGGAAAAGCATCCCGGGGAGGTGGCCTACGCCGGCTCCGTCGTCCGCCAGGGAGAAATGGACGCCCTGGTGGTGGCCACCGGAACCTCCACCTATTTCGGCCAGACCGCCACCCTGGTGGAGGAAGCCAGGACCCAGAGCCACTTCCAAAAAGCCCTCATCAAGATCGGCGATTATTTGATCATAGTGGGCTTGGCCTTGGTGGCAGTGATTTTTCTGGTGGCTTTATTCCGGCATGAGAGCCTCTTATTGACGCTGCAATATGCCCTGGTGCTCACCGTCGCGGCCATCCCTGCGACCCTTCCCGCCGTCCTTTCCGTAACCCTGGCCGTCGGCGCCGGCGCCCTGGCCCGTCAGGGAGCCGTAACCAGGAAGATGACGGCCATCGATGAACTGGCGGGCATGGACGTCCTGTGTTCGGACAAGACCGGCACCATTACCCAAAATCTGCTGACCGTGGGGGAAATCCGGCCTCTCGGCGACGCCTCGCCCCAGGACGTGCTCCTGTGCGCCGCCCTGGCCTGTCGGGCGGAGGATCAGGACCCGGTGGACGCCGCCATCCTGACCAAGGCCGGGGAGATGGAGGGGATCCCGGCCCTGCTGGAGAAAAGCCGGGTGGAGAAGTTCAGGCCCTTCGATCCGGTGGCCAAACGCACGGAAGCCGCCGTGGCCACAGGGGATGGGCTGTGGCTTGCCGTAACCAAGGGCGCTCCCCAGGTAATTGCGGATTTGGTCCGGGCCGACGACGCCCAGGCGGCGGAGGTCAACCGGGTGATAGAGGAATTCGCCGACAAGGGTTACCGGACCTTGGGGGTGGCCAAGGCCCAAACGCCGGGAAACTGGGAGTTTGTCGGTCTGGTGGCTTTGCATGACCCCCCCCGGGGAGATTCCGCCGCCACCATCAAGGCCGCCCGGGAACTGGGCGTGGACATTAAAATGGTCACCGGCGACCACCTGGCCATAGCCCGGGAAATCGCCCGGGAAGTGGGCCTGGGCGCCAATATCCAGCCGGTGGCGGCCATCCTCGGGAAACCGGACCGGGAGGTCCGCCGTCTGGTGGAAGGGGCCGACGGCTTCGCCCAGGTCTTCCCGGAGCACAAGTATCAGATCATCGAGTTGCTCCAGGAACAGGGGCATATTGTGGGCATGACCGGGGACGGCGTCAATGATGCCCCGGCCTTGAAAAAGGCGGATGCCGGCATCGCGGTGGCCGGAGCCACCGACGCGGCCAAGTCCGCAGCCCACATCGTGCTCACCCGGCCGGGCCTGTCGGTGATCGTCGATGCCATTGACGAAAGCCGCAAGATCTTCAAGCGCATGAAAAGCTATGCCATTTACCGCATCGGGGGCATTATCCGGGTCCTGCTGTTCGTCACCCTGTCCATCGCCATTTTTAACTTTTATCCGGTCACCGCCATCATGATCGTCTTGCAGACCCTCTTAAACGATGTGCCTATCCTGTCCATCGCTTATGACCATGTCCGTCCGGACCGGGAACCGGAAAAGTGGGACATGCGGGAGATCCTGAGCATTGCCACCTACCTGGGCTCCATGGGAGTCATTTTTTCTTTCAGTCTGTTTTTTGTCGGGCTGGAGATCCTGCACCTCAACCATGAGGCGCTCCAAACCCTCATGTTTCTCAAGCTCACGGTGGCCGGCTACCTCGACATCTTCATGGGCCGGACCCGGAGATTCTTCTGGTCCCTGAAGCCGGGCCTGCTGCTCGTCTGGTCCGGGTTGCTCACCCGGGTCCTGGCTACGGCCATCGCGGTCTTCGGCTGGTTCGTCACGCCCATCAGTTGGCAGTTGGCGCTCCTGGTGTGGGGCTTTGCCCTGCTGGAACTTCTCGTCACGGACCCCCTGAAGGTCCTGGTCTACCGGGTACTGGATCACCGAGGGCTCATCTTTCCAAGAGCGCCGGTCACGACCGCCTGACAGGGATGTCTCTGTCTGGCCCCTGAGGGACCGGGGGCGTCAAGGCTTGGCAACCGGACGAGAAATGGGGGGCAGGAAGATGCGGCAATTCAGAAATCTATGGATAAAGTATGGGGACTTTTGGGGAACCTGTGGCGCAAAAGGCCGTTGGCGAGGAAATTCCATATCTGTAACGTACTGAAATAATTGGTGCCTGGGGCCGGACTCGAACCGGCACGGGGTCACACCCGAGGGATTTTAAGAACGAGAATCGCCAAAAATCTTCCCCAGTCCTTCTCATAACTTATTGATTGCATTGTATTATATAGGCATACTATTCAGGTGGCTACCCACCAAAAACCCCTGCCATAAAGAAGTAATGGGAAACTTTTTAGGACCAGCTAACCCAGAGCTTCTGCTTCTGGTGAATAGATTTTGGTTTCTCCCGGATCATCTCGCACGCTTGAGCAGGTGGGGATGATTAGCCTTCAACCAAGTAAGCACTTCCTCCCGAAAAGCCGTTACCTCCTCCAGGATCTCATCTGCCGAGACCTCTGACACCAACCCGGCGCGGTCATAATCGCTGGAGTGTCGGGTTAACCGACACGAGTTAAAAAACTCTGCTCGCTCCATGGCAGCAAGGCCCATCAAATCTGGCAACGCCTTCAGGGTCGCCCAGTGATGCCCTGACCGAGTGGTTCGGTAACCCGAAGCATAGAGCACTATGGTCGCCAGTTGCAAGGCTCCATTATAGGCCGTAGCAAAGCGCCGGTCGGCGGAGACCTCTTTGATTCCGGCGTCGGCTACATCCCGGTCAACTATCCGGAACAAGTCTGCCACCTCTCTGGCCGAAGTCTGGTGCTGCCTGAGCCGCCCTTCATTCAATAATTCGTTTAAGCTCATCCTCATTCCCGATCAACCAGATCTTCTGACCCCGGATCAACTCACTCACAAAGTGATGGCCTTCTTTCGCCTTTTGCTTGAATTCGGCAACCGGATAAACCACCGGGTTAATTTCCCGGCCCAGCTCTGATACCACCCCTCCCAAAGCCCTGGAGGCTTCCCGCAGGGTTATCCCTCCTACCAGGAAGATGTCGATATCGCTTTGGGCTGTTTCCTTCCCTTGGGCCAAGGAACCAAAGACGAAGGCCAGCTGCACCTTATCTGCGAAAGGCGCCAGGTCTTCTCGGAGGGTGTCCCCCAGTGCCACTGTCTTGATAAAAGCTCTTTTCAAATCTTCAAAGGCGGGGTGAGTCCGCTCGGCTTTATAATAAACCATGTTGCCGCGTCTGGTCTTGGTCACCAAACCGGCCCGTTCAATCCTTTTTAATGCCCGTTGGACCTGGCGCAGGACATTGCCGGTGGATTCGGCAATGCCTCGTTGATAAAACTCCTTTTCAGGATGAAGGAGAAACAGAGAAAGAACTTCAACCAGGGCAGGGTTGGGGAAAAGTTCAGCCAAGGTGGAAAGCTGACTACGTTTTGTCGTCGATTGACTACGTTTTGTCGTCACGCCGGGCATGAGAGAAATTAACCATAATGCCCGGATTTTGTAAAGGCCTTTATAATCACTATTCCACACTAAAAGGGTGGCCACATAGGTTGCCGGCGTGAAAGGCCTTTCTTAAAAAATGGAGGTCCGCTGAAACCCTTGATTTACGGGCCTTTCAGAGAATGGAGGTTCACCCGGTGACCCCTGTTTGAACCCAACCTACTCGCCGACCTACTCGCCCTCCCGGGGGTCCTTCCAGCCTCTTTCCTTGTCAATCGGCCTTGAGTCAAAGGTTCCGCCTCCCGGCCAAAATACCTAGCGATTGTCTGAGCCGGGGGAGAGCGTTTCCTTTCCGCCCCTGGGGCCAAGAGCTACAATATAAGGTTATACCGAAAGGGGGAGAATTAAAAATTCACACAGTCGACGCAAACAGTTTCTCGGCCAAGGATACAATGAGATCGTGATGGGCCAGTTTGGCCCGCCATTTTTCGGGAATCCCTCCCTCCCCGAAGAAAGCCCCCGCCAACTGGCCATAGACCGCTCCGGTGGTGTCGGCATCATCACCCAGATTAACCGCCATCAGGCAGCCCTCTTGAAAGGAGGTGCCGTTGTATAAAGCCCAAAGTGCCGCCTCCAGGGAACGGACCACGTAACCGCTTCCCTGGATTTCCGGCGGCTGGCGGCGCTTGAAGGAGCCTAGGGCAATCTCGTCAATCGGGGGAACCAACGGGTATCTCTCCCAGTAGCCGGGGACGGGGCTGAAGCGCTCGCTCAAGAGTTCCTTTTTGCCAGCCCCGTTGACCGCACCCACGAGCAGTGCTCCCAAATACCTGCAGGCATCCACGCACACCGGCAGGCCGTGGGTGGTGCGGGAACTTTCCCCGGACAGGTGGATGGCTTGCTCGGGATGGCGGCCGAAAAACAGGGGCACGGGCGCAAGGCGCATGATGCTGCCGTTCCCGGCAGACCAGCGATCCGTGGAACCGCAGAAAGGCTCGCCTGTTTCCTCATAGCAATGCAATGCCTGGCGGATAGTGTTCCCGATGTCAAAACATTTTCCGGTGCTGCTCAGATGACCATGCCGATACCACTTAACGTACCGCTCCATTTGGTCTTTGGGGTCAAACCCGCGCCGCTCGATTAAACTCTCCACCAAGCAGAGAGCCATAGAGGTGTCATCGGTCCATTCCCCGGGCTTGAGGCGAAAGGGACCGCCGCCGACCATATCCTTAACGGGCGCATAGGTGCCGGGCTCTCGAAATTCCAAGGTGGTGCCCAGGGCATCACCCACCGCCAAACCCAGGAGGCTTCCACGATAGCGGTCAACTGTTTCCATCACCGGTCTCCATCAAAGGGTCTTGACCCTGAAAATTTCTCTTCCTGCCACCAGAGCCTATGGGCCGCGGCTAGCAGTTCATAAGCCCTGCCATCGTCTTGCAAAATCCAGTTTATCAGGAAAGCTTGACCCCCTCAAATGAGTCTTTTTCCCCACATGCCTTTGCGGTTGGAATGACTTGAAAGTTTGCGGCAACGGGCCTGAATCAGGACTCAGAAAAAATTCCAAAAATTATTCACCATAACTGTTGACATGGTTACTGATTGATTATATATTGAAAACATGAAATTTTTTGAGGCCAAAACCGAACTCGAAAAGCACCGGGGCCGGGCTGACATCAGGCTGGACGAGGTCGTGGAGATAACCAATCACTTGATCGGGCTGGTGGTCCCCGAGCAGCCCAGTGACCGGGTGGCCGAGACTCTGAACGAGCGCACCCTGCGGTATTACATCACCGAGGGCCTGATCGACCGGCCCCTGGGCAAGGAAGGCACCGCAGCGCTCTACGGCTACCGCCACCTCCTGCAGGCCTTGATCGTCAAGGCCCTTCAGGGGGCCTATCTTCCCATAAAACGCATCAAAGAGATCCTGGCCGGCAAAAATGACCGGGAACTGGAGGCCGTGCTGGCCTGCCAGACTTTGGAAATGCCGGAGGGCGATCTTGGCTCGGGACCGTTGGACGCGATGCTGGCCGAGTCCCAGGGAATGGACGTCAACTTGGCGCGGCAGAAAGCTTTGAATTATCTGGATTTTCTCGACACACCTCATGAGCCTCCTGCCCTTGGCGATGAGATGCTCGACACGCCGCCGTTCCTTGGTCAAGAGGTCAAGCTCTTGAGGTATGGTCACGGCTTTATTAGACGCCGTGGAATTTTAAATCAAGAAGGTCCAGTCACCAACACTTGGGAACGTTTTTCCCTGGAGGACGGCATCGAACTCCATGTCAGAGCTGATCGACTGAAGGGGCTGCGGAGCAGTGAAATCAAAAGGATCCTGGAGAGACTGCTCAATCTTCTAAAAATCAAAAAGCAACAGTAAGTTACCAGAAAAATACGGGGGTGGCCGAATGAACCAAGCAAGCAGACCAGACATTGTCATCATCCCTCTCGCCGAGAAAGCTCGGGCTGAGGGGCCCTCGGAGATGGATTTCCTGGTGCGTCTCACGGTTCCTGAAATCCCCATGGCCGGCGACCGTCCGCGCCTTAACCTCGGGCTGGGGCTGGACCGGTCGGGCAGCATGAGCGGCAGGAAGTTGAAGAATGCCAAAAAGGCGGCCGGCTACTGCGTTGATCAACTGATGGCTGAAGACCTGGTCAGCGTTGTCACATTCGACGACCGGGTAGAGGTCCTGGTCCCACCCACACCAGGAAGTGAGCGGCACAGAATCAAGGAGACCCTTGAGACGGTCAGGTCCGGGGGAACCACCGCGCTCCATGCCGCCTGGGTAACCGGCGGGAAAAAGGTGGCCGAAAACCTCGACCCCCACTCTATAAACCGGGTCATCCTGCTGACGGACGGCCTGGCCAATGTGGGAGAGACCGATCCCCAGGTCTTCGTCAGCCAGGCTGAAGGACTATTTCGCCGGGGCCTTTCCACGACGACCATCGGGGTCGGCAATGATTTCCATGAAGATCTGCTGGTGGCCATGGCCAAGGCCGCGGGAGGCAACAGCTGGTTTGTGGAAGGCCCTGAAGACTTCCAGAGAATTTTCGAAACCGAAATGGGCGGGCTCCTGAGGGAGGTTTGCACCAAGGTGAGTCTGGGCCTTGATCCTGCTGAAGGCGTCAAAATCCAGGACGTCCTCAATGATTTTGATCGCACCAGCACGGGAAAATATCGGCTTCCCAACCTCCTGGCCGGGGAGTGCCTGGATGTCCTGGTGCGGGTGCTCCTGCCCGGAGGCCGGCCAGGGCAGGCGCCGGTTTTCCGGGCCACCGTGGGATGGGCTGCTCCAGGGAGCGCAGAGCGGCGCTATGCCCACCAGGAGGCTTTTATTGCTTACGTTCCCGCAGATGAGGCAGCAACCCAGGAGCAACACCGAGAGGTGGTGAAGATCAGGCAGCTCCTGGGTTCAGCCCGGGCCCGGCGTCAGGCCATGGCCGAAATGGATGCGGGGGAACTTGATGCAGCCCGGGAAACTCTCGGAAGGGAGGTTCAAATTTCTCTCGTGCTCAATCAGACCATCCGGGCTCCTGAACTGGCCCAGGACTCACAGGAACTCGACATCCTCCTGAAAGGCATGGAAGACAGCACGGACTTGAAAGTCACCCGGAAAAGGATGGCCTACGAAAGCCTGTACCGGCAGCGCGGCCGGAAAACTTCTCCGCCCAAAAAGGAACAGAGCTGAGGGAGGGACCATGCTGGTGCGAGTCAAGGATATCCTTCTGGCCCTCGAGATGGGTTCAGGGCTAAGTCATCAAAACTTGTCGATGTTTCCTTTGTTCGGCGGCGCCGCCCCTGGTTTGGCATATTTCTCCCTTGATGAGGCCCTGGGGCGTCGGCTCCTTGAGGTCACCGAGGTGAGCGATAGCGGGGATGTGCCGAACCTGAAGGTGACAAACAAAGGGGAGATGCCCATTTTGATCCTGGCGGGGGAGGAGGTGGTGGGGGCCAAGCAGAATCGCCTGGTCAATGCCACCTTCCTGCTGGCGGGCCTGACTTCGATCGTCATGCCGGTTTCCTGCGTGGAGCAGGGCCGCTGGCACTACCGGGGGAAAAAGTTCCAAAGCGAAAGGCGGATGTCCTCGCCCCAACTTCGCTCCAAGGTCGAGGAGGATGTCTACTGCGCAGTATTAGAGCAAAGGGGATTCCGGGCGAACCAGTCCCGGGTGTGGGACGAAATTTCCAACAAGATGAGTCGGATGGAAGTTCAATCTGACACCATGGCCATAGCTGATTTGTACAAATCGTATGACGACCAGCTGCGGCAATACACCGAGAGTTTCAGGCAGGCTGAGCGTCAACAGGGATTGATCATGGCCATCAACGGCCGGGTTGCGGGCCTGGAGCTCTTCGATTCCCCAGAAAATTTATCAAAATATTTCAACAAGTTGATCGCAAGCTACGCCCTGGACGCCATCGATCTGAAAGAGGGGGCGCGGCCAACCAACGGGCTTGAAGACCGGGCCAGGGCCTGGATTGCGGAGTTGATGGAGGTTCCCGTGCACACCCATGCCTCCCTGGGCCTGGGCTACGATATCCGCCTCGAGGCCGAACACACTGCCGGTTCCGGCCTGTTGCACGAAAACTCGGTGCTCTATCTATCGGCCTTCGCTTTAGCCGAACCCGGTAATCCCAAAGAGGACGCGGGCTTGGCAAGGTTTGGCCTGAGACGGCGCTTGTAAGATATTATCATTGATTCGGGAAGGACGGCGGAGCCCGGAGATTTTTATCGGGCTCCGCCGCTGTTGGTTTAAACGGCATGCAGAAATTACCCAACTTCAGGACAAAGGGATGGATTCAGATATTCAGACCATATCCGATATTTTTTAGAAATATCAATAAGTTTCTCATGTGGCAAGTGATGTAGCATTTGCTCTCCGCAATAAAAAAGGCAGCTCCAAGTGGACCCTACTTTGGAATCCGATGATGATTATGATGATGGCAACATCCTCTTAACCTGGATTATGCCGCAGTAAAAGGCGGTGCTGGCCTGGGGTTTTTAAACCTCCTGGTTTTTAGGCATCTGGGTTCTGAGGGACAGGTCGGCCTGAAATCAGGAAGAAATTGATTCTGCGCCCCGATTTGTGCTATTTTGCCGACTGCCAGAAGACTTAGCTTAGAGAAAATGACCGTTTGGGAGGTTTTACTCGGTCACCGGGGCTCCAAAGACCATTTGGGGACGCAGAGCCAAGGCTGCCGCATAATCTCGGATTGAGGAACTACATTACACGGTATGAATGGCGATGAATAGCTTATCAAGGAAAACAATAAGTTCTCCTATCGGAGTTTTCCTTTTAGTTAGCCTCTTTTATATTGTTATCATAGTTATCTACTTTCATCCATTTTTCGTTAATTTCACTAGTTCTCTCATCGGACCGCCAGAAGACAATATGATGGATTTTTGGAATAATTGGTATAGTCAAGTTATATTAGATAGTGATCCGAGAGGTTTCTTTAGAACGAATTTAATATTATATCCAGAGGGCACATCATTATATTATCACCCATTTACATACTCTAATATTATTATCCTGTATCTTATAAGAAAAATATTATTATTGCCAATAAATATTTCTTTACTTGTAGGCTTGCATAACGGACTACTGCTATTATCTTTTTATTTTGCAGCAGTCGGTGCATTTTATTTGACACGTCGATTTACCAAAAACATATTATCAGCTTTCGTAGGTGGATTCATTTTTGCGTTTAGTCCATTTCACACCGCACACCTTTTGCATCACATGCATGTGTCAACAATACAATATATCCCATTTTTTCTGATTTGTTTCTTTCGTTTTGATGATACTGGAAAAGTTAGATATCTGGCAGGGTCGATTATATTTTATTTCTTATCTACATTATCTTGCTGGTATTATTTAGTTTATACAGGATTTTTTATGGCATTTTACTATTTATTTAGAGTAATTGAACAAAGACGAATATTTATAAGTAGATTATTCTGGTTGATACTTGTTAATGCTATTGGAGTAATTATTCTCCTTTTGCCACTCCTTATCCCGATGATATCGTTGGGGGCCAAGCGCAGTATGTACAAAATTGGTCAGCCTGATGTATTTGTCGCTGATCTAGCCGGTTACATCGTCTTTCATCCATATCACCTTTTATCAAGTGTTTCACAGCCGATATGGTCTCATTTTCAGGGGAATATATGGGAGATGACGGTTTATCTCGGACTGGTCAATATAGGATTATTTATATGGGTTTTTATTAATCGGCATCGCTTCAAGATTAAAGAAATGAACTTTGTATTATGGGGAATGATCTTTTTCATGATAATTGCAAGCGGTCCATATCTTCGTATTCTGGGTGAAAAAACTATTCCTTTCCCAGGTGCGATTATTGCGGCTGTCCCTTTCATTAAGCATGTACGTACTCCGTCTCGAGCTGTGGTGTTTGTGTACCTTTTTCTGGGCATCGGCGTAGGACTGGCGATTGACGCGATAATAGACCATTACTCGAATAAAAAAAGCACATTGGTTATTTTCATGGCATGTATCCTATTATTAATATTTATGGACTTTTTCCCTGCGAGACTTGAATCTACAGTAGTAGGATGTTCAGAAGCCTACAATATTATCAATCAAGATCCCGATGATGATTTCGCAATACTTGATTTACCTAAAGGATATAATGAAGGAAATCAGCATATGATGTTTCAGGCAGCTTGTCATGGAAGGCCAATTGTCACAGGTACAGCACCGAGAGACAGGAAACATAATTTGATTGATATATTAGAAAGAGAAGATATGGCAAAACAAAGAGAGCAACTTATGAAAAATAAGGTTAAATATATCATTTTACATAAACAAATTATAAAACACAAACTAAGCTTAAAGGATATTGAAGATTATACTTCCAACTATACTACAATATATAATGATGATGAAAATATAGTTCTTCGTGTTTATGAATGATAGCAGGAGAAACCATAAACGCGGACCGTGGCCACGGAGCGGTTTGGTGGCGATGATTGAGCTCAAGGGTTTGGTTGTGGGAGGTGGTCTTTCTCATGATGGCCGGCAGCGCCCCAGGGTTGGAAATCCTTCTCGGTTTCCTTGATCCGGATCACTTCTCAAGAAGATGAGCGCCATGAACAATCCCGAAGGTCAGACTGCTGTATAGCAAGTAGAGATGATGCATGCCGACGGCGGTAATGAGAAAGGCCAAAGGACCCTTGTTGGCAAAAAGGAGGTAAAGCTGACGGTTGAGAAGGATTTGCAGTCCCAGTAGCAAAGGAAACCCAAAGAAGGCCACGGGATTCCAGAACCCCAGGCCTAAACAAACGAGCTCCCCCCAGGCCAACAAGGCGCTCACGCGGGTGTTCAGGTTGAGGTTCAAGGTCTTCGGCAGTCGGCCCTGCTGCATAATGAGACGGGTCCAGGGCACGGCCCGCTCAAAGATATCTGAGAGAACCAATTTGGCAAAAGTCCAAACCTTCAGGTGAGTGACCTGCACCTCGGGGTCAAGGAGAATGCGGTGCCCGGTTTGCCAGAGGCGCATCCCCAATTCGATATCTTCCACTGCCGGGTTCAGATAACTTTCGTTAAAACCCCCGAGAGCTGCAAAAGTCTCCCGGCGTATGGCCCCGCAGCCCGACCAGAAGGTGCAGGCCGCCCGGAAACTGGTTTGGTGGGTGAAGTGATGCAGGAGATTTTTAAACCGGGACATATATCCCGGAGAGGGGGAATCGGCGTCGTAGGACCCGAAGAGGGCCGCCAGGTCGGACTGCTCCCTGAATCGAGCCTCCATCCTGGCCAAGGTGTCCGGGTGAACCACCACATCAGCATCCAGAAAAATCAGCAGGTCGCCTGAAGCTTCGGCTGCGCCCCGGTTGCGGGCCCGGGCCGGTCCCCGGGGGCCGTCCGACAGCTTAATGACATGGGCACCGAGACTTTGGGCTAAGGCCCCCGTACCGTCCGTGGAGCCGTCGTCCACCACCACCACCTCATCTGGAGGTCGGCTGGAGACGGGCAGGGCCTGGAGGGCCTGGACCAAAAAGGCGCGGCTGTTGTAGGCCGGAATAATTACCGTGAGCCGCATGTCCCCATCATCCCGACCTAGCAGCGCGGCCAAGGCTCAGAGCCCAAGCCCGGCCGCAGGCTTGCAGGAGAAGCGGGTTCAGGAGCTTTTGCAACAGCACCAGGGAAACTCAGGGGGAAGGGCGGGGGACTCAAATGCAGTCGGCAGGTGGTCAAGGACAAGGGGGATTTGGTCAGCATTGCTGTCAATTGGTCACATTCCCCGGGTTCATCTCTTATCATGTTTCCCTTGTCCACATCAACGCTTTTCGGCAGCGACGGCGTCAGCCCGGCAATTGACCGGCCCTGTCGACCAAGGTCCCGGCCTGGCCAGCACCTCAGGAGCTTCAGGAGTGCCCTGCAGGAACAGTCAGGTTGCATTCGTTGGCACACCGCCAGAAAAGAGCCCGTTCCTTTTTAGAACGTCTTGCGGTCAGGTTGCCCCGAAGGTTTGAGCCAGGGGATCACCCCGATCAGTCAGGGCCCGCCAGATTAAAGCCAGCTCCCCGAAGCTTACCAGGCCTAAGAAAAGCAGCGTCCCGGCATAGCCCGCCATGGCGGCGCCCCCGAGGGCCAGGTTAATGTACCAGGAAGATTTCAGCCAGTACAGGGGCACGAACAAGCACCCCAGGACTAAAGTCAGGAGCCATGGCCGCACGGAAATAGTCATCAACCCCCGTAAGCGTATCAGATAATATCCACATTGTGCCACTGCTGCGAGGACAACCGCCAGGCTGCCTCCCAGGCTGCCCCACCGTCCAACGAGGGGGACTCCCAGGATGAGAAATACAGCCAGCCGCAGGGCGGCAGCCTCCAGGGCCAGGCCGGGGCGGTCCCTGATCATGACCAACACCGACCCCATCGAAACCAAGCCCAGAAAAGGCAGGGAGATGGACATGATCAGCAGGTTGTTGGTCACCGGCCGGAAGGCTTGGCCGATTAGCAGGGGCAATATGGTGTCCGCCAGAAAAAGCGCGCCAAAGAACAACAGAACGCCGCTCACCCCCAGCCATTTGAGAAGTTGTTCCACCCACCAGTGGAAACTGGAGGATTCCCGGCGAGAGAGCAATTGAAACAGAAATGGGGCGAAGGCCATGGTAAATTGGAAGAAGGCCACAGCCACCAGGGTGCACCCCTGATAGGCCAACCCAAAAAAGCTCACCTGGTTATAATCCCCGCTCATTACCAAGATCAAGGCGCCACCAGCGAACTGCAAGGCGGAGACGATGACCTCGCCGACGAAAAAAATCAAACCCAGACTGAAGTAGGGGGCCAAGTAGCTTAAATCCAGGCCAAAGTATCTTTTGTTCAGGTATGGCCTGGCCCACCAGCAACCTAGTCCCAGGATCAGGAGCTCTGTCAGGGCCAGTCCAAGACAAGCGCCTTTCAGGCCCCAGAGGGCCACTCCCGCCAGAATAAAGACCAGAGAGCACCAGCGCATCAGGGTCTCGTTCATCCCCCAGCGGGCCGCTTGGTTGAGGCCAAGAAACAGAGCGAAAATCGAGTTAGCCAGGATATGGAGAACTACTGCGAGGGCCATGAACCCCAGGACCAAACAGTCCAGGTCCCGAAGCCACAGGAGGGTCAGGAGATAATATATCAGGCCTCCCGCCACACCCACCATAATTCGGGTCACCGCCATCTGGCCGACAAATTTGAGCAGCCCTTCCCGATCGTCACGGTGAAGAAACTCGGGGACACAGCGCCCGGCGATCTGGGTAATCCCCAGACTGCCGCTGAACACTAGCCAAATGGCCAGTGAGGTGAGCAGGGTAAACTTGCCAAAGGTTGTGGGGCCCATAAGACGGGGGACCAGGGCGGCAAAGATAAAAGCGTACAGGACATGGGAGCCACTCTGGAGCAGGAGAAGCCCGACGTTGCGAACCGTTACCTGAACTTCGGGCAGCATGGCGGAAATTGGGTTTGATGAGTTCTCAGGGGATAGGCCGGTCTGGTCCTGCCCAATATCGGTTTGACGAGCATTTTTCGGATAGCGGGGTTGCGCACCAATCAAGCCTTTGCGGCGCCGGACGCCTCTTCGTGATGCCGCTCCAGGGTGTTGACGTCCCACAGGTTGCGGATGACACCTCTCAGGTTCCTGGCCGCCAGGATGCCCGTGAGCATTGAGTGATCCTGGTTGTTATAGCGGTACATGCCGTTACGCCCGATGGTCTGGAGATTTTCCAACGTGCTTAAAAAGGTTTGGATCGTGTCCAACGCCTGCCGGTAGCCCAGGCGGTACACCGGGTAGGCCTTGGATTGGCGGAAGACCACCCCGCCCTGGACTTTGTGGGCCTGTACCAAGCCGAGCCTGGAGACTTCCTGGACCGCCAGGCGGATGAGCTCCTGATCATCAAGGTTCCAGAGGTCATCCCCCACGTTGCAGAAGTATTCCAGGCCCAGACTGGTCGTTTCAGAGTCTGGAACCATGGCGGGGCTCCAGTTCTTAAAATTCTGGATGCGCCCCACTTTAACCTCAGGACCGTGGATATAGAGCCACTGGTCAGGGAAGACCTGCGCCTGGCTCACTATGAGTCCCACTAAGATAAAGTCCCGGAAGGTGAGATATGAGGCCGCCTCCTGGATGAGTCGGGGGGCAGGAGGGTTGAGTCGCTGCACCAGAGCGCTCAGAGGCATGCTGGATATGACCTCCCTCACCGGCAGCTGTTTTTCCCTGCCGCCCTCGACGACCACCACCCCGGTGAGGCGATTTCCCTGATGCTGCAGCCGGACCACCGGACAGTTGAAAACCACCCGGCCTCCCCGGGCCTCCACCTTCTCCTTAAAACGCTCCCACATCTGGCCCGGACCCAGAACCGGGTAAAGAAATTCAGTGATCAGAGTGCGGATATGGTTGGAACCCAAAAGGGCGTGCATCAGCGCGGTTTTCAGGGAAAGTCCACTGATCCTCTGGGCTGCCCAGTCCGCCTGAATTTCCTGGCAGGATAGGCCCCAGATCTTTTCCGTGTAGTGTTTGAAAAAAGTCTCGTAAAGACGCCGGCCGAAGCGGTTGGACACCCACTGCTCAAAGTTCTCTTCCACGGCATGGGGCACGATGAGAGCTTTGAGGTAGCTGAACAGAATGAGGGTGCTTTCCCAAGGTCTTAAGTTCGCCAGGGTGTTCCATGCTTCTAAGGGGTAATTGAGAAAACGCCCCCGATAGTAAATGCGGGAGAGGCGCTTGGTGGTGAGGAGATCGGGGCCCAGCATTTCCTGCCAAAGACCCTGGATTTCCTGGAAATGCGTGAAAAAGCGGTGGCCGCCGATGTCAAAGCGGTAACCCTGATACACCTCAGTGCGGGAAATGCCCCCCACTCTATCTGCTTTTTCCAGGACCAGGGGAGTAAATCCCTGCCCGGTCAATTCATGGGCTGCAGCCAGGCCCGCCGGGCCCGCGCCTATGACGATGACGGGTTCATTAGACATTCAGGTCACAGCGGAGCCGCCGGCTTGCATCCCTGCCACCCCGGGCGCAGGTAAAAAGAATGGTGAGGTGCTCCCTCAGAACGAAATGGGATTTTTGCCAGAGAAATTGGCCAGAGTCTGGTATCATGACTCCATCTTCTTGACATAAGGATAAGGTAATGTCAACCTGCCTGGTCACTTATGAGTCAGCAGACTTGCTCCGGCCATTGATCCGACGGATATGGGTGATGGCACTTAACCTCTAGGCGTTGCGGCCCCCAAGCCTGAACCTGATTTACGATTTACAAAGAAGGTAAACCTGAAATCAATTCCCACAAGCTAACGGACCTCAATCCAGAAGAGGCAGCGGTAGAAAAGGCACGAAGGCCCCGTACCCTGGCAGGCAAACATAAGATTGCCACCCCCGGAATAAGTTATGCTTCGAGTCCTGTACATCGAAATCTCCCGGGAGCCCCTCAGGGAATCCCATATTCAGCCCCGTCCAGGCTGGACCCGGCGCCAGATAAGTTTGACCTATGTGTTTTTTGCCCCCTGCGGAGAACAACTCGTACCCGCGCCGGATTCAGAGATTGCCTTCTACCCCACGCACTCTGTCAGCAAATTGACCTTTCCCCTGGATGCGTTTCGCCTCGCCAGCCGACTGCACCAGGAGCGCCCTTTCCACCTGGTGGTGGCAAATGATCCCATGATGCTGGGGTTGGTGGGCTACTGCCTCAAGCAGCGCTTCAATCTGCCATTAATGGTCAAGGTCCATACCCAATATTTCGGACACTTCCGGTGGGTCCTGGAGCGCCCCTACTACCCGCTCTATTACCTGTTAATCCCCTTTCTGTTGGCCCAGGCGGACAAGGTCTGGGCTATAAGCCAAGGTGTCAAAGAAAGTCTCCTCCCCTGGATGACAGGGCCTGACAAAATCGAAGTCTGTTACACTCCCATTTATACAAATTTTTTTGACTTCCCGCCGCGGCCCCCTGGACAGCGTTTCGGGAGGCAACTTCTCTGTGTTGGTTTTTTGAATCGGCAAAAGGGAATCGACACCCTTCTGCAGGCCATGCGTTTGCTGGCTGATGCCGGGAAAGACCCTAGCCTCATTCTGGCGGGAAGCGGTCCGGAGGAACCTGCCTTGATACAGTTGGCAGAAAAGCTGGACATCAGGGAACGGGTGACTTTTAAGGGGCACGTGCCCTTTAATTTATTGGCGCCCCTCTATCGCGGGTGCGATGTCTTTGTGTTGCCCTCCCGGTATGAGGGCCTGGGCAGGGTTCTGGTAGAGGCGGCCCTGGCGGGGGCGCCCATTGTGACGACGGCCATAGAAACCTCTCTGGAAGCAGTATTACCGAACGAATCCGCCTTGCTGGTGCCGCCCGACGACCCTGCCGCCCTGGCAGCCGCCGTCGGCGCCCTTCTGGACCGGCCTGAGAGGGCACGGGCCATGGGTGAAAAAGGTCGGCAATTTGCCCGTCAGCGGTTTGACTTTGAAAAGATAATGGATGGCGTAGCCGGCTTATGGCATCGAGCCGCCGACATACGCAAGCCCTTGCCCGCCTCACCCAATTGGCTCAAGCCATGATCTGGGCTATTTTCTGGGACTGGAAAGTGGTTTCGGGAGATTAACTTGCCACCGTCTCAGGGAAAACAGGCCTGGCAAAGTCCTTTTCATGCCGGGCAATTTGATTTATAAAAACGGCCAGAATGAAAAAACCGCGCTTCCGGCAATTACTCCAGGGCCTTGCAGTCCTCACCCAGTTTTTCCCATTCACCTGGCTATACCGGCGGATCTATGCCCTGGCGGTCCGCCTGTGCGTGCGGCGCTTGCAGAGGATCAGGGGGGTCGCCGCCATCTACCTCCGCCGGGGATTAGCTTCGGGCCGGCCACTCTATGGCTTGAGCGACATCGACCTGCTCGTCATGGTGGACAACAATCAACCCAGCCGGGTCAGGGCCAGTGTCCTGTACCAATATGAACTGCTTCGCCGCCTCATCCCCATGCTCCCCGAAGGAGAGCTCGCCCTGTATGATTTTGAGGAATTCCGCACCCTTTATGAACAGAGTCCCTTTTACCGTCATCGTTTTGAACAGGGGCGGCGCCATTGGCAGAGGCTGTACGGGGAGGACATCTTCCGGAACTTGCCACCGCCCCTCCCCCTGGAGGAAGAATGCTGCCTGGCCCTGCAAGAGCTAAGTCCGGCGTGGTATTACCTGGCCCAGGAGTTGACGGAGTCAGAGGCCCGACCCCCCTTTGTGAGGCGCTATGTGGCCTACAAGTCTCTGGCTGAGGCGGCCCGCGCCCTGGTGGTGTCCCGGGGGGAAGACCCCGGCATATCCCGGGAAAGTGCGCTGCAGCGCGCCACAGCCCAATATCCCGAATTGTCCGCCCGCTTAAGCAAGGTGCAAAGCCTGCGCCGGCACCTGCTCTCCCGCAAACCCGTCCCCGTTGATGATCTTCTGGAGACTTTTTTCCGCTTGACCCGGACAGCCCTGGCAGAAAATTCCCCGGGCAACGGGGTCAGGCGGGTGCTTCGCCTCCAACCGCTACCGCCCGCAGTCTTTCCCCTACCCGGCTTTGCGGAAGCCTTGGCCACGGTAAGAGAGGCCTGTGCCGCTCTTAAGGAGATGGAACGGGCGGTCCTGTTGCCCCGGCTCCGCTTCGACTCGGTGGCGGAACTGGGAATGGACCTTGAAGAACTGGCCGGAGCCACCATGGACGCCCTCGACCTGGTGGTGATCGGCCAAGGGATGCCGCCTGCCGAGAGACTGCGCCGGTTTAACTCCATCCTTGATCCCTTGCAGCCGCTGGTGAATCCCTTCTTCTGCGACCTTGAGGCGGGCGTGGCTGTGGCTTTGCGACCCTTGCCGGGGCGAGTCGTAAAAACTCCCGCCTGGGACCCGGAATTTTTCGCCTGTCTGTCATCTACCCAACCCCTGGGCCATAACCTGGAAGTCGCCGCCGCGCTTGAAGTTGTGCGGCCCTTCCCCCGGGCCGATTCTTTTGACCAGCGGGCCCGAACCCTGCTGGCCTTGTTTCACCAGCGGGAGGTTTTTCAGATCACCCCCCGCAGTTATTTCACCCTTTTCTGGGAGGCCGGCCGAGGTGCCTGGATGGCCGCCCAAGCCCGTCAACCGGGAGACCTCGACGTCCCGGTAACGAGCGCCCAGGTACTGGAGGCTCTGGTCAGCCTCACACCAGCCGCGGAGCCCACCCTCCGGCAGATTTACCGGGAATACTGCCGGGAGGCGGGGGATCGTCCACCGGAGGCCCTGCGGTATGTCAATTGGGCCAGGTGGTATGCCTTACACCTTGAGGAGCTTCTCTTCTCTCCGGGTCAACTCAACCTGAATCCTCCTCCCCCACCCAGGACAGAGCTGAGTATTTCCGTGGCCATGGCAACCAGGAACCGGGCTCAGCTTCTGGGAACTGCACTCCAGTCCCTGGTCGACCAGGTGCGCCCCCCAGACCAGGTGGTGGTGGTGGACAACGCCTCCGGAGATGATACACCGGCAGTGGCCCTTTCTTTCGCCAGGCGGTTGAACTTGATCCTGTTGCGGGAGGAGACGGTGGGGATCCCGCAGGCACGCAACAAGGCCCTGAAACACTGCACAGGCGATCTGGTAGCGTTTCTCGATGATGACTGCAAAGCTGAACCCCATTGGCTCTTAGAGCTGGAGCTTCCCTTCCTGAAGGATCCCCACATCGGGGCAGTGGGTGGCAGCCTGCTGCCCCTGGCGGGACAGTCCGAGTTAGTGGCGCAGTTCTATGATTCCCGCATGTCTGCTGACTGGGGAAAATCAAGAGGTGTAATCCCGCATGATCATCCAGATTCTCGGTGAGCTTAAGGAAGAGGGCTATCTGGCCAAGGGTCGCCACCCCACCGTTGCTCCGTTTTTTGCCGGAGCCAATATGGCCATACGGCGCCATGCCCTTGAAGAGATCGGCGGATACGATCCCCAGTGCGTCACCGGTGAAGATTGCGATATCTGCGCCCGCCTGTCAGCCGCAAACTGGGAGCTCTACATGCGCCGGGATTCGGTGGTCTTCCATAAAAATCCTGCCACCCTCAAGCGTTTGCTGCAGCAATGGTATGGTTACGGCCGTTACCATCCCTACGTCTTTGCCAAACATAACGAGCCCGCCGTGGAAATTTACGCCCGCCTCAAGCGGCCCATATCGGGGGAACGCTACCGTTGTCTGTTCTACCGACGGTCCCCCTGGGCCGTGGTGCTCTTCCTGACAAATTTCCTGATGCTCCACCTTGCCCTCTTTGGCACAGGAGTAGCCTGGCTTCTGGGAGGATCGCTTCTCAGTTGGGCAGGTCTCGGTGTGACCATGATGTTGGCGGTGTGCTATGCCTGGCCTGACCTGAGGCACTGGGGCCTGCGCCGGGGCGCAGCCTTCGCGGGCCTCCGGTACCTGGCTGATCTGGCGCTGTTTGTCGGCGCTTTTATCGGGGGCCTGCACCAGAGGATGTTGTATTTCAGCGCGCCGGTGGATTGATGTGCTGTGCCTCTAAACAGATCAAAGGGTTGTGGATACTACCGTTCCCAGGTTTACAGGAGCCTAGGTTTGTTGTTATATTCTTCGACCAGACAATCCCCTTCAAGGGTTCTTCATGTCCCCAACAGCAGCCGCAGCTTTTGATTTCTACGGGTTAAACATCCAGGTCAGCGGTGCACCTCAGGTGGTGGAAGACCTGGAACGGGACTTCTCCTTTTTCCGCCGGGAGGCAGGCACCCCACACATCTCCCTCGTCATCGTCCCTGAATCCTATCCCCGGGCCTCCCTTCCCCGCCTCAAGGCCACCCTGCAAAGTCCCCGGAATATTGTCTACCGGGCGGACGGAATGATGTATCTGGACTACTTCGGGCGGGCCCTGTCCGTCTACCACACCGTTCAACGCCGCTGGGAGATTTTTTGCCGGGACCGGGACCTGGCCCACGAGGTGGCCTTCCTGACCATTCTGTCCCGGGTGGGGCAGCACCTGGACTCCGTGGGTCTTTACCGGGTGCATGCCCTGGGGGTTGCCGCCGGGAACCGGGCCGTCCTGGTGATGCTCCCCATGGCGGGTGGGAAAACCACCCTGGCCCTGCGCCTTCTTAAATCCGCGGGAGTCAAGCTGCTCTCCGAGGACTCCCCCCTCCTGGGCCCCGACGGCCAGGTGCACCCCTTCCCCCTGCGCATCGGGGTGCGGCCGGGAGGGGAGCCCCCGGACATTCCGTCCCATTTTTGGCGCACGGTTAAGCGCATGGAGTTCGGCCCCAAGACCCTCATCGACATCGGCTATTTCCAGGATCACCTGGCCTCTTCCTGCCAGGTGGGGGCCATACTCCTGGGGGAGCGCTGGCTTACCGGCCCTTCCTCCATCAGGCCAGGAAATCGGCGGGAAGCCTTTAAAGAGTTCATGAAGAACTGCGTGGTGGGCTTGGGTCTTTACCAGGGTGTCGAGTTCATCCTGGAACGCAGCTCCCTGGAACTCCTGGGCCAGACCAGTCTGGCCCTTTCCCGCCTGCGCCGCAGCCTGGAGGTGATTGCCCGGGCCCAGATCTACCGCTTTGCCCTGGGGCCTGAGGTGGAGGAGACCGCGGCAGTGCTCCAGGCCTTCTTGCAGGATTTTGCGGCCCAAACTCCGGGGGAGGGAGCATGACGGCATCGCGGCGCTTACGCGATGTGGTGAGCGGGGTAAAGGTCCTCCTGGGCATTCTCTCCCGACGCCGGGTGTTCACCGGACCCCGATCCGTGGGCCTGACCATCTCCAATATCTGTGACACTAGCTGCCTCATGTGCGGCGCCCATTCGCCTCTCCTCCAGGAGCCCCCCGTTCCCGGCACCATGCCGACCACCGCCTTTGCCAAACCTCAGCCCTTTATGGATGACCATCTCTTTAAACAGTGCGTGCAAGAATGCCGCGATACGGGCACATTTCGGCTGGTCCTCGGGGGCAACGGCGAGCCGGCTTTGCACCCCAGCTTCGACGAGGTTATAGTCCTCATGAGGCGGCTCCAAATGGAGCCTTATGTCCTTACCAACGGCATCTCCCTGGACAACGCCCGGGTCAAGATCTGGGCCGCTACCCCGGGACACTTCCGCTTCAGCCTCCACGCCGGGGACCCGGAAACCTGGCACCGGGTCCACCCCAGGAGCAAGCCCGAACAGTTCGAGCGCCTTTCCCGCCACATCAAGGAGTTGGCGGCTGCCGGCGTTCCCAAGGTCTCCACCATGCACGTCATCCAAAAGGCCAATTTCCGCCAGGTGCGCCGGATGGTGGAGCACGCCCATGAGGTCGGGGTGAGGGAGGTTCTCTTCCGGCCGGCCCGGGCCGATGGCGGGCTTTCTGAGGTAATCCCCACGACCGAGGAGGAGCAGGCACTGCACCGGGAGCTTGCCCAAGCCCTCAGTCTGGCAGAGAGTTACGGGATTCACACCAACCTGAGGGAATACCTGGCCACCAACCTGTACAACCACCAGGGAGTGCTCAACACCTGGCCCCTCTATCAAGAGATTCCCTGTTATGTGGGCTTCCTCCACGCTGAAATCGATCTTGACGGGACGCTGATACCCTGCATTTTTTCCCGCCGGGTCATGGGAAAGATGGGAGTTGACCGTCTCTGGGACATATGGGATTCTCCCCCTTATCTGGCCTACCGGCTGGAGGGCCGCGCCATGCCCCGGCGGGGGACTCCGGTAAAGGGTTGCCTGTGCGGGGCGTGCTGCATGGTCAAGTTCAACCAGAACCTTTACAGACTTTTGCACCTCAAGTCCCTTCGTTACGGGGATGCCTGATTGGGAGGACCCCCCTTTTTGTGGACGACTTACCTCTCGTTGGTTGCTCTTCCCGGTGCCTGGTTTTTTCTCAACCGGGTTACCAGCCCCCTAAGAGCCCTGCGCCTGAGGCATTCTCCCCAAACCAGGACAGGGTCTGGGGCGCCTTTCACCGGGCGCCTCACCCTTGGCGCCTACAATATCCACCATGGGTTAGGCCCCGAACCCTTCGACTGGAAAAAACTGGCAAGACCGCCGAGGCAGGAGCTGGAAAATCGGTTAGCCCGGTTGGCCGACCTTCTTGTGGAGACCAGGCCGGATCTCCTGGTCTTGAACGAAGTGGATTTCGCTTCCTTCCGCACCTGCCACATCAACCAGGCAGCCTACCTGGCAGAAAATGCCGGTTTTCCTTTTTGGGTGGAACAGACCAACGTGGACGCCGCCCTCTTTTGCTGGCGTCACCGCTATGGCAATGCCCTGCTCAGCCGCTATCCTCTGGTCAACCCGCGTCTTGTCAGGCTTCCCGGCCATCGGTTGTGGGAATCGGTGTGCTGGGGAAAAAAAGAGGGGGTGCTCTGTGTCGTCTATCCCTCTCCGGAAATCCCCCTGAAAATTCTGGGAATCCATCTGGATCACCGCCTGGAGGCCACCCGTCTTGAGTCCGCCCGGGTTTTAGACCAACTCCGCCGGACCTCTCCAGGGTCTTATACCCTGGCAGGCGATTTCAACTCCTCACCGGTACATTACCCCCTGGCCGCGCCGGACCCCTCCGGCCAGACGGCCCTGTCCTGGCTTTTGGCCCAGGGAGGCTATCAGACCCGGTCTCAACCTGATGAGTTGCCCGGTCCCGGGGACCTTACCTTCTCTACCCTGAATCCCCGACAAGTGATCGATTGGATCCTGGTCCCCGAGCACTGGCGCATACAGTCTCACCGGGTAGTGGATGCCGGGTTATCGGATCACCGTATGGTGCTGATGGAGGTGGAGATGGCGGCTGAGGTGCAAGGTGTGCCTGACTCGGGAGGGTGTAAAGACGAGTAAGGGTTTATCCGCAAATAACACCAACTTTTCGTCGGCAGATGATGGCTGCGGCTAAATGAAGCAAGGCGATATAGCTGGAAAGGGTTTTTTCATAACGAACCAGGCTCTTCCACCAGCAGATGGCGTTGGCTGCCTTTTTTTCCCCCGCTCCGTCGGGTTCGGACCTACCGTCTCCCGAGCCTTATGTCTCAGTCCTAAGGGGGGCAGTATATCCCATGCCCCTGCCTTTCTATCGATTGCAGATTATCATCTGCCAACCAGCACCAAGGGTTGGGAGAGAGGGCTGGGGTCCCTGAACCCTCGGCAGGCCAACGATCAAGGAGTTTTCGCGGCGCACATCAGCGAGCGCAGGCAGAAGGCGGTAGTCAGGGTGGTGCTGCTATAAGAGAGGGTGCGGATGATGTGTCCCTGGGGCCGACCGATCTCCATTTTGATCCACGGCGAAGGGTTCCAGGAGCCGTCCTCCCCCTGCTGCTTGAGCAAGAACTGGACGGCTGGTAAGATGGCCTGGGATGGGGCCGCGAAATTCCACCTGGCTAAAATCCAGAGAGAGAGGGCAGTTTCCAGGGGGACCGTCTGCGGCTCCCCCCAGCCGCCGTCATCCCTTTGGGTCGCTAAAAAGAACGCCTGCGCCCGCCTGCCGGCTTCCTCGCCAAGGCCCAATTCATCTAGCAGGCGCAGGCACAGTGAGGTGCCATAGGCCGTGCCCCAGTACCAGGTAGATTCCCAGGTACCGTTTGATTTTTGCTGGTCCAGGAGGAAGCGGGCCCCTTGGCAGGCCACGGCCTCAAACCTTTGCCGGTCATACGCTAAAAGCGCCAGAAAGAAGCGGGCCAAGACCTCGACATCGACGCTCCGGCCCCAGTAGTTGTTAATTCCATGCTCCATCAAGAGGCGTTGTGCCGGCGGGTTCTCGGGTGAGACCAGCCAGGTCTCCAGGGAACCGTCAGGCTGGATCTGGTTTAAAGCCAGTTGGATGGGCTCCTCACAGAGGTGGACGTACTCCCGAACCGCGCGGGCAAAGAGGAATAAGGCCGCGGCCAGGCTGTCCAGATCCGGGGGCAGTTCAGGGAGGCCGGGGAAGTAGCTCCACCCGCCGTTCCGGTCCCGCAGCCTGGCTTCGGCCACGTGCCTGGCTTCCCGGCGTGCCACCTCCTGCACGGCTTCCTCAAACGCAGTGTCCTCATCCAACTCCACCACGTCCAAGAGGAGGCTCGCCAGCACAGCCCGGGCAAAGACATCGGCAGACTGCTCTTCTTGTTCCCCCTGAAAACCTGCCTGCCTGGGGAAACGCATAGTGTGACGCGTCTCGGGGAAACCTTTGTCCGCCTGGGCCAGTAAAAACTGTTTGGCCCGGGTGACGGCCTGAGTAATATCCTCGGAAATATCGCCAATAAATAACAAAAGCCAGGTCCTGCCAAAATCTGCGCCAGGTGTTTCAGGCTTAGGTGACAGTAAAGGCGTTCACCAGGGTGTGGTGGAAGCTGCCTGTTTTCACCGTCACATCCCGAGCATTCTGCGCGGCCAGGGCTCCAATTTCGAACACGCAGGTAATCGTCTGCTCATCCAGGATACTCTCGTTGTGGACCGTAACCCCCAAGCCGCTGACTATGACCTGTTGAATGAGCGCGGAGGGGTCAAAGCACTTTCCGGTGATGGTCACGTTCACCGTGGCGTTGCGGGCGCCGGAATTGGGGGAAATATTAGTGACTTCAAACCGGTTCACGGTAATGACGTTCGGCAAGGTTGCCGGGGTACCAAAGTCGCGCTCGAGGGTGAGATTACCCGTGCCGGTCCCGGAATTGCCGGCGATGGCAAATTTAAGGTCAAGCTGGGTGTCGGTGCTGGTAATTTTTTTGGTGATGTTGATGTTGGCCAGGCTCGTGGTCACCTTGTTGACCTGGGCCAGGTTTGACCCGGTGAGAGCGCTGTCTCCAGTTGCCGGGGTGGAAAAGCCCCGGCAGAAAACCGCCGGGTCCAGCTGGTCGAACTGGATGGGCAACGGTATCATGTCGGCGCACTTGTCTCTTTCTACCTGTTGAGGCACAAATTTTCCCGGCTGGCCGTGGGGGCCGGCTACTCCCTCATCCCCTGGCAACCCCGCATTGCCCTGATTGCCCGGCAAGGCGGCAGCGCACTCGCTGGTCGGAAACCCGGGCTGCCCGCCAAATCCCGATGACCCGCCAAAGCCGCCGGGGCCCCCGGCGCCGCCCGGCCCACCGTCGTGTACGTAAATAAAGTGGCCGCCGATAAAAGCCCCACCGCCCGTGATGTTCTTTTGGGTGCTGATGATGGTGATGTCGCCCGCGTCGCCTCCTTTGCTGCCGGGGCCGCCGGGGCCGCCCTGACCGCCGTCGCCGCCATCGCCGCCGTGCCCC
>JBGSLA010000051.1:0-7450 GCA_041740935.1 Desulfobaccales bacterium
GGCCGCCGGGGCCGACGGCCTGCTCATCGAGGTGCACCACGAACCGGAAAAGGCCCTGTCCGACGGGGCCCAATCCCTGTACCCCCGCCAGTTCGCCGTTCTTATGGAGGAAATCCGCTCGCTCCAGCCCGGGAGTTGGCATTGAGGGAGATTTTCCTGCCCCTGGCCGGCCGGGACGAGAGCCACCGGCTGCTTCTGGGCGCCGGTCTGCGCCGCGGTCTGGGCCGCCTGCTGCAGCCTTTGGGGTTTCCACCCAGGATTTTCGTGATTTCCGACCGGCGGGTGGGGCGTCTTTATGGAGCAGATGTCCAGACGGCCCTGGGAGACGCAGGCTTTCAGGCCTTTCGCCTGGAGGTGACGCCGGGAGAGCGCTCCAAGAGCTGGGCTGTGGTCCAGCGCCTGGCCCGGGAATTGCTGGCCCAGGGGGCCCACCGGGGCAGTGCCCTCATCGCCCTGGGGGGCGGGGTGGTGGGGGATGTCACCGGCTTTGTGGCCTCGATTTACATGCGGGGCCTGCCCCTGGTGCAGGTGCCCACCACGCTTCTGGCCATGGTGGACGCGGGTATCGGCGGCAAAACCGCGATCAACCTGCCTGAAGGCAAAAATCTTTTGGGGACCTTCCACCATCCCCGGCTGGTGGTCATTGACCCCGAATTTTTGGTTACCCTGCCGCCCAAGGAGCGCTTAAACGGTCTGGCCGAGGTCCTCAAGGCCGGGTTTATCCGGGACCGACGGCTCTTGACGGAGCTGGACCGGGAGGGTGTGGGGATTTTCCGCCGGCCGGAGGAACTTTTGGAAATCATTAACCGGGCTGCAGGCATCAAGGCCGCGATTGTGGCCGCGGACGCCCGGGAGGCCGATCTGCGCCGTTTGCTCAACTTCGGCCACACCCTGGGCCACGGCCTGGAAGCGGCCTCAGGCTTCCGTTTGCCCCACGGCCGGGCGGTGGCCCTGGGGATGCTCATGGCCCTGCGGCTGTCTGAGCGGCTGAGCGGCCTGTCCGCGGCAGAATCCCGCTGGGGGCGGGAGCTGCTGCGGAATTTCGGCTATGCCCGCCGCGTTCCGAAACTGGACCAGGAGGCCGTGCTGGCAGCCCTGGCCCGGGACAAAAAGCGCCGGGAAGCCGGCCTGGTTTTTGTGCTGCTCAAAAGCCTCGGGGAGGCGGTGATTGAGGAAAACGTGCCCCCGAGCCTGGCGGAGGAGGCTTTGGCGGCAGTGCTCCAGCGGGGAGATTAGAAGTCATTTCAACACCCCATAATTTCCAAAAGTGTCATTCTGAGCGAAGCGAAGAATCTTATATTTTTAAATAGTTGAGACCCTGTGCGTCTCTCAGGGCGACAGAAAAAGCGGTTTTGCAATAAAGAGCATAAACCCGGGTGGCGTCATGCGGCAGATTTGTTTGGCAATGCTTATCGCCTGTCTGGTAATTGGGGGTGTGGCTGTGGGTGATGATCAACAGGGAGCGGCAAGCAAACCGGCTATGAGTGCAAATCCTGACATCCGCATCAATCCCGTCGGCACGGTCAAGGTTCAGGGCGACCGGAAAATCATCGAGCTCAGCCCGGAGGTGGCCCCGGCCCTGGAGGGTCTGACGGGCTTTTCCCATGTCTGGGTGCTCTTCTGGTTCCACGAAAACGACGACCCGGAAAAACGGGCCACCCTCAAGGTGCACCCCCGGCGAAACCCGGCCAACCCGTTGACCGGGGTTTTCGCCACCCGGGCGCCGGTGCGCCCCAACCTCATCGCCCTGACCTGCTGCCGGATCATCAGTGTCCAGAAAAATATCTTGGAAGTGGAAGGTTTGGATGCCCATGAAGGCTCCCCGGTCCTGGACCTGAAGCCTTACCTCCCCATGAGCGACACCCATCCGGAGGCGCACACGCCTGAGTGGGTGAAAAAGCGGGAAAGTTGGTAGGCAGGCCCAAGCCCGGATCGGGTTTGGCTGGTTGTGGGTTTGGCTAAAAGATGAGGAACTTTTCAGATCCGAAGGCGGGAGGCGCGGCGCTTTCCCGCCCTTGCGCCCTGCGGCCCTTGTTTTTTTACCAAGAACCCGAAACAGTTAGGAAATACCAAGTCGACATTCATGTGAATCAATAGTAGGGGCTCGATTCATCGAGCCCTGGGAAGGCGCAATGAATTGCGCCCCTACAAAAACATTCCTTTTTGATGGAATATTGGCATAAGGCGGGTACAGCCCGCCGTTTTTTTTTTTAACCCCCGGCCAGACGCACAGGGTGTGCCGTGCACGCCGATGATGGCGGCCACGGGCCGCCCTATGAGAAGCTGCGGGGTCCCGCTACAGGGGCATGAGCTTCCGGCCCTCTCCAAACCAGGAAAAGCCAGGTGGCAAAGGTGTCCTCACCTGTGCTTCCGATCCTTGTATGACCAAATATTAATGGTGTGCGGCGTGCATCCTCAAAAAACTAAGACTTCAGCCAGTCCCAGGCCGCCTGCAATTGCTCCGGGGGGAAAACCTTGACCTGACCCTCCATAAAATATTTAAACAGATTGGTTCCCCAGGCCACCCACTTGGGCCCCCCCACCACCGCGATCTTTTCGAAATCATCCTTGTGGCGGAGGCCGAACTTGGCATCCTCCCACATGGCCCCCAGTTCCCAGCCCGTAAAACCCTCGTCCAGATAATACAGAAACCGGGCTTTGGGATATTTTTTCAGCACTCCTTCCAATTGGGGAATAAGGACGTTTTGATAGTCGCCTTCAGTGACTTTGCCGGTGGCCTGGACCCCCAGGATGTTGTCGTGACTTGGCGGCATGACGGAAACCATGGATAACCTCCCCGGTATTGAGATTGTTACGTCGTATTACGGTCGGAATTTTGGCAATTTCTCTTAAATCTTGTCTTTCGCCAGGGCGGCCATGAGGCGCCAACGGGCCGCCCTATGAGAAGCTGCTGGGAAGGGCACCGGGGCCAGCCGATTTCTGACCCCCCTCACCCATATCCAACTTTTTGTCCGAAGATAAAAAATCCCCAACGCCGGATGAGCTTCACTTCCCCGCCTGAGGCCCGCTAAAGTTTTTTATCATTCACTCCCCCCTACCGATAAGGATTTGTGGCCGGGCATTGCCAGGGGTCGGTTCATAAATTTCACCGAAATCAAGGAGAATCAGATGAAGGGCATTCGAGTGGCAATTCTGGGAATCGTGATCCTGTTGTGGGGAATCTCCCCCCTGTGGGCGCAATTTGATATGCGCAAGCCCGATGGCAGTAACAATTACACGGGCATGGGGCGCACCGGCTTTGCCTTGGAGGATCAGAGCAAGAAACTCCAACAGGACAAAGAGGCCAGGAAGGCCAAGGGGCAGGCTGCCAAACAGAACAAACCAACCACCACCACGACCACCCCGCCTGCCAAACAGCAGAAAAAGTAACTGAGCCGTCAAGAGAAGCCCTGGCGGATGCGGTCTCAGGCAGCAGTCAGCCTTCCGCCAGGGCGGCCAGCAGGCCCGCCACCGCCTTGAGGCCGAAGGGCAGGGCCCGTTCGTCGGGGTTGAACTCCGGGGAATGCAGGGCCTGGCCCCGGCCGCCGGAGGGGCGGACTCCCAGAAAGAAATAAAAGGCCGGGGCCGCCGCGGCAAAATAGGAAAAATCCTCGCTCCCCATGGCCGGGTGATGCAGCTGGAGGCGCTTGGGGCCCAAAAGTTGGCGCAGCAGCTTCACGGCCCGGTCGGCCAGCAGGGGGTCGTTGCGCAACACGGGATAGATACTGGCATGGCGCAGTTCGATGGCCGCGCCGGTGGCCTGGGCCAAACCGGCCAGCTGGCGCTCAAGCGCGGTGATGACCTTCTGGCGCACCGCGTCATTAAGATAGCGCAGGCTGCCCTCCAGGGTGACCGTGTCGGCCAGGATGTTGAAGCGGCTGCCGCCCTCGATTTTGCCGAAGGTCAGGACCGCGGCTTGGCGAGCGTCCACTTCCTGGGCAATGAGGCCCTTGATCTGGGTGAGGACCTGGGCGCTGGCCCAAATGGCGTCCACCCCGTGATGGGGGGTGGCCCCGTGGGCCGCCTTGCCGGTGATGGTGATGACCAGGTGGTCCGAGCCCGCCATGACCAAGTCCCGGCCGAAGCGGATGTGGCCCACCTCCAGGGTGGGGGCCACGTGCAGGCCCAGGACGGCCTCCACCCGGGGGTTTTCCAGGACGCCGGCGGCCACCATGCCCCGGGCGCCGCTCAGATCCCCTCTCGGCGGGCCTTCCTCGGCGGGCTGAAAAATAAACCGATAGACCCCGGCCAGCTTTTCTTTGATTTGGGAAAGCAGCCGGGCGGCCCCGAGACCCAGGCTCAGGTGGACGTCATGGCCGCAGGCGTGCATCACTCCCGGCACCTGGGAACGCCAGGGAACCGCCAGTTTTTCCTCCAGGGGCAGGGCGTCCATGTCGGCCCGAAAGGCCACCACCCGGCCGGGGCGCGCCCCCGTCAAGGTCCCCGTTACGCCATGTCCGGCAATGCCGGTCGCCACCTCAAGGCCCAGGTCCCGCAGATAAGACGCCACTACCCCGGCGGTGCGCTCCTCCTGGTACGAAAGCTCCGGGTGCTGGTGGAAGTCCCGGCGGAGACTGGTCACCTCATCCGCCAACTCTCCGGATAACCTCTTAATTTCTTTCCAGATATCCATCAGCGGGAGGTTTCCTGGGGTGCTGCCGCCCGTTTGGGCCACAGCAGGCGGACCGCCACCACTATGGCAAAGACCCCAAAAACCTGGGACAGGCGGCGGGGGGGCAGGCTCAGGGCCAGATTGGCGCCCAGCTCGGCCGCGGACAGAACGCACACCGCCGAAATAATGGCGGCCTTAAGGTCCACATGGCCCGCCTGGTAATACGACCACACCGCCAACAGGCTCACCGGGGGCAGGAGCATCACCAGGGTGGTGCCCTGGGCCAGCCTCTCCGGCCACAGAAACACATACACCAAAATCGGCACAATAATGATGGCCCCGCCGATGCCCAACATGCCGCCCAAAACGCCCACGGCCAGACCGATCAGCAGAAATATCAGCAATTCCGGCATAAGCTGGTCTCCGGATGAGAAGGAAGAATCAGTAACCCGTCAGCATTTTGACGCCGATGAGCAGGAGAAAGACCGCGAAGCCAAACCGGAGCTTTTCCTCGGGCAGCAGCACCGCCAGGCGGCCGCCGAAGTAGCCCCCCGCCAGCAGGCCCAGGGCCAAAATTAAGGCAACCTCCAGCCTGACATCGCCATGCCGGTAATAATCCAGCGCCGCCAGCACACCCGTAGGCGGCAGGGACACCGCCAGGGCCGTGCCTTGGGCCAGTTTCTGGTTCCAGCCCAGGATGATAATATAGGCCGGCACCAGGATGGCCCCGGTGCTGACCCCGAAAAGGCCGATGCCCAGGCCGCCCAGCAGACCCACCAGAACAACCTTGCCGTAGTCCCACCAAGTCCAGCTTTCGGGCATGATCTTTTCCTTCAGGATGTCAATCTCATAGCCTCAGGCAACCCGGAAGCTTATCCTCATAATACCACAAGAGATTCTTCGAATTTCCCTGGAAAAAGGGTCAGACTTCCTTTTCATGATTGCACTATTCCCCCCAGCCTCAGGCTGCCTTGCCTAGCCCCGGCCGGCGCAGGATATCGTGCCCGGCTCCCCGAGACTTCCCCGGACCTGGAAGGTGGGGCCGAGAAACTCCTCGATGACCCAGATATTGGTGAGCAAGTGCAGGGTGATTGCCTCGGTGGTGAAGCTGGACGGCCCCTGGGCCAGGGCCAGATAGAGGACGAGCTGGTCGGCCAGGCGCCGGTCCAGGGCCGCCCGGCGAGCTTTAAAGCGCAGGAAGTCCTCCGCGGCCTCGTCGGCCACCTGTTCGGCGGGTTTGCCCCGGGCCCTCAGGGCGTGGAAACCGGCCCCGGGCCCCCATAGAAACACGAAGCTCCCCGGGTCGAGGCTGTCGGCTTCCACCTCCGCCACCGGCAGCCCCTCCCCCAGGCGCTCTTTGAGGCGTTTGGCCTGGCGTTGGATTACGTGGTAGGGCACTCGGGACGCCGCGGACAAGGCTTGAAAAGCTGCGGGGTTTGGAGGGCTGAGCCAATGGGCGCCATGCAGCCGGCCGGCAGGCTCCACCGTGAGGCGCACCTCCCCGCCCCCCCGGGGGTACCAGCCCCAGCGGTTTAGGGTGAGGGCAGCCCTGGCGCCCACTTCCGCCAGGGCCGGGAGGAAAACCTGGATGAGATAATGGGCCGGGGGGCTTAAGGGCACATGCGTCCCCCCCCGGATGGTCACGGCGGCTTTCCCCGGGGCCGCCAACAGGGGCGGCAGCAGGGCCTGGGCCACCAGGGTGACGGCGCCGGCGCTGCCGGTTTTCTCCGCCACATCGAAAAAATAGGTGCCCCCCTGGACGGTGCGGGGTTTAAAGGTGAGTTCCCGGCTCCCCAGGGCGGCGCCCTCCACTTCCCCCCGGGAGATCTGCGCCAGGGCCTTGACCGCGGTGAGATGCTGGGGCCGAAGCCCAGGTTTGGCGCGGCCGGCCCGGATGTCGGTAATTTTGACGGACTCCCCCAACAGGGCCGCCACAGAGAGGGAGGTCCGGAGCAATTGGCCGCCGCCCTCCCCGTAAGAGCCGTCCAGGCGCACCATCAGGGGATAAAAATCTTAATCCAGAATAAAAATAACTTCTATTTTGACCCGGTAGGTGTGAATCTTGTTGTCTTTCACCGATACCCGCATCTCCACGATGCGCAGGCCGGTGATGCCCCTCAGGGTCTTGGCGGCCCGGTCGAAGCCCACCTTGATGGCGTCGTCAAAACCATTGGGAGATTCCGCAATAATATGAGTTACTCTGGCCACGTTGGTGCTCATAACCGCTTCCTCCTTAGATAATAATGGACCTCGGCGAGCCTTGTGGGCCCAGGCGGCAAACACCCCGAGGGGTTGCACTAATGGTAAGATTTCCTGGAGGAATTGCAAGGGCAGGCAATCCCTCCCTTGACAATCCGGGGCTTCCTCCCTATGCTCCGGGCAAAGGCGAACAAGCCGGCGCAGGGCGTTTTCCCGCGGCACTGCGGCGCCCTTGCATCCCCCATACCCGCGGAGGGGACCATGTACCTCGACGAGGCCGAACGATCCTTATATGACCCCCATCGGGAGGCCTGGACCAGGTGGGCCATCCTGACCAGCGTGCTGCTGGCTTTGGCCGCGGCGCTCTCCGCCTGGGCCGCCGCCTCCTGGGGGATCCAAACCTGGGCCAACGCCCTCACGCAGCAGCGCCACTGGGCCAACTATCACGCCCTCACCGGCAAAACCGAGGCCCATGACGCCGGCCGGATTTTTTTGCAGATCCACCAGCTCCTGGAGCCTAAAAGCCCGAAACTGCAGAAATTCATTGAGGAAAAGCTTCGGGACCAGGAAAAACAACTGGCCGGCCTGGAAGAGGAATGGGAGCAGTTCAAGGCCGCCAGCGAGAAGCTGGAGATGGAG
>JBGSLA010000052.1:0-6267 GCA_041740935.1 Desulfobaccales bacterium
GGAAGAACTTTTCAGGACAGGGAAGAGAGACTCTTTAAAGGCGAGTGTTATCAGAGTCCCGCCATCAGGTCGGCAACTTCAGGAGTCGCCGGGCAGAGGCCGCGGTCCGGATGATCTGGCCCCCAGGTCCGGTCGCCGCCGCCGGCCCCCCAGGGCGCCGCGGATCGGGGATCCGCCGGCATTCCCAGTTCCTGCCGGGCCTTGCGATGGGTGGGATCGTACCTCAGGGCCTCCTCCCAGCACCGGCGGGCCGCGGTCAGATCCTTCCTCTTTTTGAAAATCACCCCCTGCTGATAATAGGCGCTGGACTTTTCCAGGTCGCCGCCGGGCCCGGCGATAATCTCCTGGAGCACCGCCAGGGCCTGATCTTCCCGGCGACAGAAAAACAGATTGATGGCATACAAAAGAGCGCTGTTCAGGTCTTCGGGGTCGGATTCCCACACATACTGCAGATGCCGCAGGGCCTCCCAGGCCCGGCCCTGCTGCAGGTAGAACTCTCCCAGGTGCTTGTGCCCCGCCAAAAAGGTGGGGGAGAGGTCCACGGCCTGTTTGGCCAGGGCCAGGGCCTCCGGGGGGGTCAATTTCCAGGCGTTGTCCGCCACCAGCTTCAGGAGGCGGCGGGCCCGGAGCCGGGCTTCGGGGTCCAGGGTCCACTCGGCTTCAAAGCGGCGCTGATCTTTGGGATTTATCTTTTGGGAACAAAAGGCGCTCTCCAGGGGGGGAGCCTGGGAGTCCATCTCCATAACGCCGAAGCCCAAATCCCGCAGACGGTAAACCAGGTCCGCCACTGCCAGCGCGGCATTGTCGAAACGCATCAGGCCCCCGGCCAGCAGGAACCTGGCCGGCAGCACAAACCCGGTGGCTCGGCCCGCGGCATTTCTGAACAGAATCAGGCCCAGATGCAAATCCCGGCGGAATTCCTCAAGCAGGGCTTCCAGGGCCCCGGCCTCCCGCCAGAGCTCACCTTGGCTTACCACCAGATAATCCGCCGGGGTGTCGAACAGGGCGTGGTTCACGGCCTGGGAAAAGGCCGCGGTGCGGTCGGCGGTCAGGACCCGGACGCCGATCGCCAGGGAGGCGGGGCCGGGTTGGGCCTCCGCGACCGCGGTGAGGCTCACCTTGTCTAAGGTGTGGGGGACCGGCGCCGGCGGCGCCCCGCCGCCCACCTGAACAAACCCCAGCCGCCGGTGGCCGCAGTCCAGGGGGATAATTTCCTCAGAGGCCACCGTCTTAAGGAGTACCTCCAGGCGATGGGCATAGGTGTGCTCCCGGACGGCCCGCTCGTACGCGGCCTGGGCCACCGCCCTGCTTTCGGGTTCATTTTCCAGATAATAGCGGATTTTTTCGGCGCAATCGCCGGGATCGCGGTAGGTGATCACCTCTTGCCCGGGCACAAAAAACTCGCCCAGTTCGGCCCGGGAGTCATCCACCAACTGGAAGGCCCGGGAGCCGGCCAGGTAAAACACCGAACAGTTGGGACTCACCGCGGTGATGGGCAGGGCGCTGGCCGCGACCTCATCCTCCCGGCGGTGGCAGGTGAGGTTGATCCGGGTCCGACGGTAATATCGGGAAGTGTCCCTCAGGGACATGGTCCGGCGCACCCTGGAACTTTCCTGACTTTGCCCGGCGGCGCCGGCCGGCGCGGCTTTCCTCAGGTCCGCCTGATCCCAGCCGTTGCCCACCACCTCCACCTCGATGCCCTCCCTGCCGAGGGCCGCAAGCAATTCCCGCCGCCGGCGGAAGGGACTGCCCACCAGGGCCACTTGCCTTGCCATTTCCGGGTCATCCGGACCAGCCGCAGCCTGCACCTCCCGGGGGTCGCAGCCATGGGGCAGATAGAAGCTGTTGGGATTGCCCCAGCGCCGGTGGTGCTCCAGGGAGGCCCTTTCCTGGAGAAAAACATGGGTGTAATATTTGCCGAACTCACAGCTGCGGGCCGTGTCATAGGGTTCATCCATGAACCACACGGCCAGGGGCGCGTGGCGCTTCCTCAATTCCACCAGGATCTGCCGGGGGATCACATAGCCCTGCACCGTGAGGATCAGGTCGGGCTCTTCCCGGTCCACCAGGGGGACGATTTTCCAGGGGTCCTCGAAATTGCCCAGTACGCTGCGGCGAAAGTCCGGGTCAAAATCCTCCACCCGGCAGATGGCTTGCGTGTGAAAAGGGCTGGGCTTCAGGGTCACCAGCCGCACCTCATGCCCCATGTCCATGAGGTTCCACACCAGGATGTCGCTGATGTAGTGATGCGGCCACATGAAGGTGGGGGCCAGGAATAGGATTTTTTTTCCCGACAGGGACGGCGGCTTCGGGGCCGGCGCCTCCCGGACCGCGGAGAGCACCTGCCACCACTCCTGGGGCCGGCAGTCGGTCAGGACCCAAATCCGACGGCATTGCCGGCAGGAATCGGCGAAACTCCGGCAATCGGTGGTCAGGCCGTCCATCAGGCCCCAGAGCCGCTGCTTGTTGGCCGCGGCCCGGACATCGAGCTCTGAGAGCCGCCGCCAATCCCGGGGGCGCCAGGGCTCGGGGCGATCTTCGCCGCTCCCGCGACTGTGGTCGAAAATCAAGCGCACTCCCCGGTTTTTGGCCTCCCGGGCAATCTCCAATGCGGCCGGTTCCTTGACGTTAAAAAAAATGATGACCTCAACGCCGGCCAGGGCCTTGAGGGGATAGAGGTTAATGTCAAGAAATGCCGCGGTCAGGACTCCTTGCTGCTGCAACCCGGCCAGGGGGCGCCCCAGCCTTTCCCGTAACCCCGGATATTCTTCCTGATAAACCACCTGAACCCGCATCAGCAATCCACCCCCTGGCCCAAGGTCTGGTGATAGGCGTCTATGGTCATGTCCACGGCCTTTTTAAAGGTGTAGCGCGACCTGACCAACTCCCGGGTTTGGGCCCGCAGGGCCGGGGTATGGCCGTGGTACGCGGCCGCCACCGCCCGGCGGATGGACTCCACCGAGCCGGGGTTGACATAATATCCCAGAGGGCCGTAATATTCGATTTCCCCGGCCCGATCGCCCACCACCGGGGTGCAGCCGCACATGGCCGCTTCGATGGCGGACAGGGAAATGCCTTCGATCCAACTGGGCTGGGCGTGCACCCGGGCCGCGGCCAGGGCCCCGGCCAGGCGCCGGTGTTTCAGTTGGGGAATAAAGCGGGTGTTTTTGTGGGACCACAGCCGACAGAGTTCATAGTATTCGTCGTCAGTCCGGGCGCCCACGATCACTATGGGGATCTCAGGGCAGTCCCGCAGGGCGTACAGCAGCAGCAGTTGGTTCTTCCGCCATTCCACATGCCCCACGGAAATGACAAAATCCCTGACCCCATAGGCCTCGACAAAGTCCTCGGGGCCGTGCACCCCGAAGGTCTCGTCATCGGCGGCGTTGTACACCAGGGAAAAGGGCCGGGTGCGGTTCAAATTAAGGCTCATCTGGCGCATTTCGGCATGGGAAAAACAAATCAGCCGGTCGGCCAGCTCCAGCAGGGCCCGCTGGTCCTCTTCGATCTGCCAGCGGGCGTAAAACCGCCTCCCCTGGGTCAGAGGCCCGGCCCGGAGCCCGCCCTGGGCCAGCCCCTGAAGATAGGCCTCCCGCTCCTCCCGGCTGTGAATTTTAAAGATGCCGTTGATGGTGTTGATCACAAAATTGGTTTCGGAAGGGTCCATGTAAATGGTGGAAATCACCACTCGGGCGTCATCGCCTTTGACGGCCAGCATCTGCGACAGGGCGTCCTGAGTCTCCCAGGCGTTGTGGAACAGGTGCGCCAGAGCGTAGCCGGAGGCCGTAGGCGTAAGGGACAGGGACACATCCGCCTGGATGCCGGCCCGGGCCAGCATGTCGATGGTGTTCAGCACCCGCCCCCGGGGGCCGGTGGCGTCATCCAGTTTGGAGAACAAAAAAGGGTGCACCAAAAACAGGACGTACAGGGAAGGATCCTGCAGATCCCCGGATCCCGCCCGGCCCAGGGCCACGAGCGCACTGTCGTCATAGGCTTCCTGCAGGAAACAATGGGGCGCACAGTCAAAATAATCCTGATAAAGCCGTCTGATGAAATGCCGGCCCAGGAGGTTGCCGTCGCCCCTGGTGAGATTCAGGGCCCTCTGCCCCCGATTTCTTCCGGACCAGGCGTCCCGCACCCGCAAGGATACATAGCCGCCCGGCTTTACCACCCTTTTGACCTCCCGTAAAACCCCGCGCATATCCTCCACAAAACCCAGTTCGTCCCAGATGAACACCGCGTCGAACTCCGCCCCGGCCAGGCCCGCCAGGCTGCGGGCATCGGCCAAGGGCATCTGGCGGAGGTGAAGGTCCTCTTTCCTGAAGGCCGCGGCCAGCAAGGGGCAGTCGGTGCCGAGGCTCAACACCTTAAAGCCGTTGTCAAAATAGCGCCGGGCAAAAAAGAGCTTCCATTCAAAATTCTCGTCAAAGGCCGGGAACTGCTCCCGGCGCCGTCGGCGCAGACTCTCCACCACCCGCCTGGGGGGGAAGGGATATAAGGCCGTGAGGGCGCAATCCGGGCATTCCCGCATCTCGCTTACGGCCACCCCGGGGATTTCCAGGTTGGCCACCAGGTGCGTGGTCGTCTGACAATAGCGGCAATCAGTCATGGTAGTTTTTGAACCATTCCTCCAGAATTAACAGGCACCAGAGTTTCAGGGAATTATGCTTGTCGCTGGCAAGCTTTTCGGGGGACAGCAGGTCCTCCACATAGGCAGGCCGGAACAGGCCCCGGGACCGAGCCTTGGCGCTCAAGAGCGTATCCCGCAGATAATCCTGAAAGCTCCCCTGGAACCAGGCGAACAGCGGCACCGAAAAACCCATCTTGGGGCGGTACAGGATGGCGCCGGGCAGTCGCCCCCGCATCAGCTTTTTCAGCAGGTATTTCTGCAGGTGGCTGCGATGGCGCCCCTGAAACGGCAGCCCCAGGCAAAAATCCACCAGCCCGTGGTCCAAAAAGGGCACCCGCACCTCCAGGGAGGCCAACATGCTGGCCCGGTCCACCTTAAAGAGCAGATTGTCCGCCAGATAGGTGGACACATCGAAGCGCTGCACCCGGGCCAGATCGTCGGCGGCCGCCATCTGTTCATAGAAAGGTTTGAAGCGGCCCCGCACCGCATCCTCAAAGGATCTGGCCCGGCGCTGGAGGAGCCGAGGAAGGTCCGCCAGGTGAAACGAGCACAGGTTGGCCAGATAATCTTCAAAGGAGAGCCTGAGGCTCTGTTGCACCAGGGGCGCCAGGTCCGGGCAGAAGCGGGTCAGGTCGCCCCACAGCTTCACCTGCCGGATGGCCGGGGCGTAGCGGTCATAGCCGCCGAACAGTTCATCCCCCCCTTCCCCCGACAGGCACACAGTCACGGTTTCCCGGGCATAGCGGCTCATCAGGTAAGTGGGGATGATGGCCTGGTCGGCGAAGGGTTCATCCAGGGTGCGGATCAGGTCCTGAATCAGGTTGAAGCCCTCGGACGGCGACAGAATGAGTTGATGGTGCTCCACCCCGGGGATGTGCCGGGCCGCCAGCGCGGCGTAGGGCAGTTCGCTGTAGTCCTGCTCCTCAAACCCCACGGAAAAGGCCTGCACCGGGGCCTGGGTGATGGCCGCCATATAGTGGGTGATGGCGCTGGAATCGACTCCGCCGGACAAAAAGACCCCCAGGGGGACGTCCGCCAGGAGCTGCCGTTTGATGGCCTGGCCCAGGAGCTCGTCCAGCCGGGCCACCATGGCCTCTTCCGACAGGCCGGCCTGCCCTTCCGGCTGGGGCTGCCAGTACCGCCAGACTTTGAGCTCGCCGTCCCTGACCGTCAGGCAGGCGCCGGCCTCCAGTTTGCGGATGTGGCGGTAAATAGTCCCGGGGGCCGGGATGTACTGGAGCACCAGAAAATCGGTGAGCGCGCCGTAATCCAGCTCCCCCTTGCCCACCGCGGGCAAGAGAGCCTTGAGCTCCGAGGCGAACACGAAGCGCTCCCCATCCCAGAAATAATAACAGGGGCGGATGCCCAGCCGGTCCCGGGCGGCGAACACCAGTTTGCGGTCATGGTCCCAGATGACAAAGGCGAACTGGCCGTTCAGCCATTTCAGACAATCAGTGCCGTATTCTTCATATAGATGAATGATGACCTCGGTGTCGCAATGGGAGCGGAATACATGACCCTGGCGAAAGAGCGCGGCTTTTAACTCCGGAAAATTGAAGATTTCGCCGTTAAAGGAAATCCACACCGAGCCGGTTTCATTGGTCATGGGCTGGTGGCCGGCGGCGCTCAGGTCGATC
>JBGSLA010000053.1:0-3030 GCA_041740935.1 Desulfobaccales bacterium
CGTTGCGCCCGACGCCTAGCTCGCGCCCGACGTGGAAGTGGGGCCCGGCGCCATCATCGAGGGGCCGAGCCGCATCGGGCCCGGCAGCCGCATCCTGGCCCACGCCTACATCGGCCCCCATACCACCATCGGGGCCGGCAACCTCATCGGCTTCGGCGCGGTCATCGGCTACGAGCCTCAGGATTACGCCTTTCAGGGCGAGGAAAGCTACACCATTATCGGCGACCACAACATTATCCGGGAATACGTCACCATCCACCGGGGCACCAAGCCCGGCAGCGCCACCCGGGTGGGCGATCACAATTTTCTCATGGCTACAAGCCACCTGGCCCACAACGCCGTGGTGGGCCATCACGTCATCGTGGTGAACGGCGCCTTGGTGGGGGGCTATGTGGAGGTGGCCGACCGGGCCTTCATTTCCGGCAACTGCGTTATCCACCAGTTCTGCCGGGTGGGGACCCTGGCCCTGATGCGGGGCGGAGCCCGCACCTCCCGGGACGTGCCGCCCTACAGCATCATCGACGGCGACCACCTGGTCCGGGGTCTGAACCTGGTGGGCCTGAAACGGGCGGGGTTCGCCGCCGCCCAGATTGCCCCGCTGCGCCTGGCCTTTCGCCTGCTGTTCGCCCGGCGGGGCAATCTCTCCCAGGCCCTGGAAAGGGTGAAGGCGGAGGTGCCCCTCAACCCGGAGGTGGCCCATCTCCTTGATTTTATTCAATCATCGAAGCGGGGCGTGGCCCTGGGCCCCCGGCGCGGCCGTGACGATGAGCTATAAAAACATCCTGGTCATCAAACTGAAGCAGCCCGGGGACGTCCTGGTGAGCACCCCGGTGTTGGCGGTTGCCAAGGAGGCCTGGCCCCAGGCCCGGGTGACCTATCTGGTCCCCCGGGGTGCAGAAATGATGGTGAGCGGCCACCCTCTCCTGGACGAACTGCTGGTGGCGGACCGCCAGGAGGCCTGGAGCCGCTCCTGCCGGCTCATACAAAACCTCTGGCGGGCAAACTACGACCTGGTGCTGGAGCTCTCCGGCGGCGACCGGGGCGCCTTTTACACCCTGGCCACCCGGGCCCCGGAGCGGGTGGGCTTCGAGCGCCCCGGGCAGCCCTTCTGGCAGCGCCAGGGGGTCTTCACCCGGCTGTTGCCCCGGCCTCCGGTCAGGATGCACATGGTGGAGCAGAACCTCGAGGCCCTGCGCGCCCTGGGGGCGCAGCCCCGGAATCCCCGCCTGCAATTTTTTTGGGACTGCGAGGTGGAGGACCGGATGGCTAACCGGCTGAAGTCCCTGGGTCTTGCGCCCCGAACCTTTATGGTTATGCATCCGGGGGCCGGCTGGCGCTTCAAGTGCTGGACCGGGGCGGGCTACGCCCGGGTCATCGAGTATATCCAGGAGGCCTGGGGGCTGGCAGTGGTCCTCACCGCCTCCCGGGCGCCTCTTGAGCAGGAGTTGATTGAGGAAATTCTCGCCCAAAGTCGCGTAAAGCCTCATAATCTGGCCGGGCAGCTCACCCTGAAGGAATTGGGAGCCCTCATCGCCAAGGCCCGCCTGTTTTTCGGGCCCGACAGCGCCCCCATGCACCTGGCCGCGGCGGTGAACACCCCGGCGGTGGCCCTGTTCGGGCCTTCCGGGGCCTATAACTGGGGGCCCTGGGGGGAGGGGCACCTGGTGATCCAGAAGGAGATGGAGTGCGTTCCCTGCGGCCAGGACGGCTGCCAGGGGACCAAGGTCAGCCGCTGCCTGCTGGAATTGAGCCCGGAGGACGTGGTGGTCCGGGTGGATGGGTTTTTACGGACAGGGCCGGGCCAGGGCAGGTCCCCTACCCTGCCGTCAAATTCTCCGGCCACCTGCCCATAACCAGGAACACAGTCAGCTTGCCGGTGCTCCCGCAATTCAGGGTCTGGTTAAGCAGGCCCAGAGGCAAGCTGCCTCCCTCTTAATCCCTTGATCTCAAGGAGAAAACCCATGGCGCGAGTATTGGGTGACAGCCTGATCGTCAATCGGGCCCACAAGCCCGGTGAGGAACAGCTCGTCAATCTCATGGAGCTGTTCAACCAAAACCCCAACCGGATCATCGCGGTGGCCGGTACAGTGGGGGCTGACGGCGCCCCGAACACCGCCCCTCTAACCCTGATGTATGCCAAAGACCCCAAGATCCTGCTGGTGGCCACCCTTAGAAACACCACCACGGCCAACAACCTGCGCCGGGACGGCCGGATTTCCCTGGAAATCATCCAGGGGGATGATCTGGTCATGGGGATTCAGGGGACCATGCGGCTTCTCAGGGAACCCATGGCCTGCAGCGACGCCATGGCCCTCTGGGAAATGGAGGTCCAGAAGGTGAAGCTGGACACCTCGCCGGCCCAGCGGGTTTTTCAAGGTCCGGCCTCAATCCCCCGGAATCAAAAGGCTGAAGCCTTTGAACAGGCGGGCGTGGCTGAACTGCAAGCCGAGGCCCGCAAGGGATAACACCCGGATTCCATGCGAATCGCGCTCCTGAGATTGCGGGTGGGCGGTCCGGGGGGGGCTGAGGCCACCCTGGGGCGCCTGGCCAGGGGGCTGGCCGCGGCCGGCCACCGGGTGACGGTCTACGGGGCCGGGGTCCAGCCTCACGACAGTCTGGGGCCGCAGGTAAAATATACGCCGGTGCCGGTCTGGGGCAGGAAGACTCCACGCCTTCTGAGTTATGCCGTCAACAGCCGCCGCCTCTTGCTGGAAGCCCCGGTGGACGTTATCCTCAGCCTGGAGCGCACTTTTTTCCAACAGGTGTACCGGGCCGGAGACGGCTGCCACCGGGAGTGGCTGGCCCGCCGGACCCCCCAGTTGTCACCGGGCAAAAGACTGGCCCAGAAGCTCAGCCCCTTTCATCAGGTCATGCTGTGGCTGGAAAAGCGGCTTTTTCAAAATTCGGGGCTCAAACGGGTCATCGCCAATTCCCGACAGGTGAAAGCAGAAATTATCCGCCATTTTCAGGTGGAGCCGGGAAAAATCAGGGTCATCTACAACGGCCTGGACCGGCGGGTGTTCCGGCCGC
>JBGSLA010000054.1:0-42652 GCA_041740935.1 Desulfobaccales bacterium
CCCCAGCCCTCCCCCCAGTAAATTTTCATGCTTTACCGGGAAATGGGCAGGCCGGCGGCGTCCGAGCTTCTTTTTTTGCCCCGCAGCCCAAAGTCCACCAGGCCCTTTAAAAACCCCAGACCATAGCTGAAATGCAGGCAGGGAAACACCAGGGCCAGGCGGGCAATCACCGCCAGGCCCTGGCGTCGGGCGGCCTGTGCGGCGAAAAACAAATCCGCCCCCAGATAAACCCCCAGAACCAGGAGACCCAGGACCCCCAACCCGGGCACCCATCGGCTGAACAACAAAGAACCGCCCAAGGTTAAAACAAAAAGGGACGGCACCAGGTGGCGCAGACTCAACAGGTCCCACCCCAGTTTCCGGGCCACCAGAGGCTTGAAGTAGCCGTATTGGTAATACATGCGCCATACCTGGGAAAGATGCTCCCGGGCGTAATAATCGATGCTGATTTCCGGGACCAGGAGGATGCGGCCGCCGTTTTTCCGCAGGCGCAGGTTGAATTCGTCATCCTCGGTGCGTACCTGGTCTTCGTCGAACCGGCCCCAGCGGCTGAACACCTCCCGGCGGTAGCAGCCGAAGGGCACCGTGTCCACCCACCGGGGCGTGGTAGAGGTCCCTATCCGATAATAGGCGTTGCCCACCCCGAAGGGATGGGCCAGACCCAGGGCGATGGCCCGGGCCATGGCCGTGTCGCTGCCCGGCAGGATGCGCCAGACCCCGCCCACGTTGTCGGCCCCGGATTTCTCCAGCCAGTCCACCAGACCGGCAAGATAATTCCGCGGATACACACTGTGGCAATCCACCCGGATAATAATGTCCCCCTTGGCCTCGGCGATACCGACATTCAGCGCCGCGGGGGTGATTTTTCTGGGGTTGTCCAGGAGCTTGATGAAGGGGTATTCCCGGATAAAGTCCCCGACAATCTCCCGGGTGCCGTCGGTGCTCATACCGTCCACCACCAGCATCTCCAGGCGGTCCTGGGGGTAGTCGTTGGCCAGCAGCGACTTGATCATCCGGGCGATGTACTTTTTCTCCTGACGACAGGGGATGATGACCGAGACGAAGGGGATGGCCGTTGCCATGCGAGTCCTGAATTTTCTTAAATTTTTCGTCTTTGGGATTTGGCGTGCAAAATTATTTGTGTCAAGATGAAAAAAACGCCGGGATTGCCGGGTTTGGGTTCACACGCCAGATGTGGGCCGACGGCCCGCAAGCGACTGCCCTTTGCCTGATTGTACTCTCACGGATAAGAAGAACAACCTTTTTGAATCAACCCGCCGGCGATCCTGGCCAATTGCCGGGGATGCCTTGACGAATCCGGAAAGTTGGCATACCTTCAGGAAACCGGCGCAGATCCCAAGAAAATTTTCGATACAAAATGAGGTTCTTGCAAAAGTGGTTAAATTTGTCATCCTGAACAAAGTGAAGGATCTCAACCCTATGAAAATACGAGATTCTTCGCTGCGCTCAGCATGACAACTTCCAACCATATTGAATTTTGCCAGAGGCTCAAAAAAATCGCTTATTCAGCAATCCACTTTCACGGCGTCCTCCGGCCTTTTCCGTTGCCGGCCTGGGGACGCCATCGGACAAAATCCGCATGAACGCACAAAAACCGTTGCCCTTTGTCGATCTCAAGGCCCAGCAGGAAAAAATCTATCCCCGCCTCCTGGAGCGCCTCAAGGCCGTCCTGGCCCACGGGCAGTATATCCTGGGTCCCGAGATGCGGGAACTGGAAGAGCGGCTGGCCGCGTACACCGGGGTGAAACACGCGCTCACCTGCTCTTCGGGGACCGACGCCATGCTCATGATCCTGCTGGCCAAAGGGGTGGGCCGGGGGGACGCCGTCCTCACCACGCCCTTCACCTTCATCGCCACCAGTGAGGTGGTCCAGCTCCTGGGGGCCACCCCGGTTTTCGTGGACATCGACCCCCACACCTACAACCTCGACCCCGAGGCCCTGGCCGCGGCCCTGGCCGATTTCGACAAAAATCCCCAAACCCGGGGCCTCACGCCCCGGGGCATCCTGGCGGTGGATCTCTTCGGACAACCGGCGGATTATGCGCCCATCAACGCCCTGGCCCAAAAATGGGGCCTGTTTGTCATAGAAGACGCGGCCCAGTCCTTCGGCGCTCTCTATCACGGCCGGCGGGCCGGCAGTTTGGCCGAGACCGCGGCCACCTCCTTTTTCCCGGCCAAGCCCCTGGGGGGCTACGGCGACGGCGGCGCCCTGTTCACCGATGACGACGACCTGGCCGCGGCCCTGATCTCCATCCGCAACCACGGCCAGGGCCGCGAGCGCTATGAGCACGTGCGCTTAGGCCTGAACGGCCGCCTGGACACCCTCCAGGCCGCGGTGCTGCTGGCCAAACTGGAGATTTTCGACCAGGAGCTGGCCGCTCGCCAGATCGTGGCCCGGCGCTACCATGAAGGGCTTCAGGGCCTGGTCAAAACCCCCGTGGTGGCCCCGGGCTGCACCTCGGCCTGGGCCCAATACTCGGTGGAAAGCCCGGACCGGGCCCACCTGCTGGCCCGGCTCCAGGAAGGGGGCGTGCCCACCGCCATCTATTACCCCTTTCCCCTGCATCTCCAGGCGGTTTTTCAGGCCCTGGGCTATAAAGCGGGGGATTTCCCGGCCAGCGAAGCCGCGGCCGCCCGCATCTTCAGCCTGCCCATGCACCCCTATCTGGCGCCCGCCGACCAGGAGCGCATCATTGAGGTCATCCGCCGGGCCGCGTCCTGAACATGCAGAAAAAATGTCAGACCCTCCGTATTTTGTGGTAACATGGCCCCTACGCCCGCGGGCGGCTTCACGGGCGGCCACCAGACAGGGGCGGCTGGCCTTGAGGGAATGGCCCACAACTTCAAAGACCCTGGCCTTTTCCGGGGTGGCGTCTTTGGAATCAATCAGGTAGATTCCACCATTTCATATGGACAATATTTTTCGCGATAAAGTGATCCTGGTCACCGGAGCCGCCGGCACGGTGGGGCGGGAACTGGTGCGCCAGCTGCTGCCTCTGTGGCCCGGCGAAGTGCGGGCTCTGGACCACAATGAATCTGAATTGTTCATCATGAGCGAGTCGTATCGCTCCCAGGATAACATCAATTTTTATCTGGGTGATGTCCGCGACCTGCAGAAAATGGCAGCCGTATCCCGGGGGGTGGACATGGTTTTCCACTGTGCGGCCCTCAAACATGTATATTTTTCGGAATATAATCCCTTTGAGTCCATCCAGACCAACATCCTGGGAGTGCAGAATATTGTTCAGGCGGCCCTGAAAAACGACGTCAAGAGGGTTATTTTCACCAGCAGCGACAAGGCGGTGAATCCCACCAACGTCATGGGCACCTCAAAACTCATGGGTGAGCGCCTGATCACCGCGGCCAATGTGGTCAATCCCTCCTCTCACCAGCGGTTTTCCAGTGTGCGCTTCGGCAACGTCCTGGGGTCCAGGGGTTCGGTCATCCCGGTGTTTCACGAGCAGATCAGGAAGGGAGGCCCCGTGACCCTGACTGACCCCGCCATGACCAGGTTCATCATGTCCATCCAGCGGGCCGCCCAACTCGTCCTGGAGGGCGCGGTGCTGGCCCGGGGGGGTGAAGTGCTGGTCACCAAGATGCAGGCCCTGGCCATCAAGGACCTGGCCCAGGCCATGATTGAGCTGCTGGCCCCCCACTACGGCCAAGACCCGGCCGCTCTGGCCGTTGACCTCATCGGGGCCAAACCCGGCGAAAAGATGTATGAGGAACTGCTCAGCCAGGAAGAGGTGCCGCGCTCGGTGGAATTGCAGGACATGTTTGTGGTGCTGCCTGCCTTCCGGGCCATTTACCGGGAAATCCGCTATGATTATCCCCATTCCACCGGCCGGCCGGTGGAGAGGCAGTACGCCTCCCACCTGGAAGCCAACATGAGCCTTGAGGAAATCAAGAACTTTTTATTGGACAATCAGCTTCTTCCCGACGAAGTGGGGGCGGCTTATACAAGGTCACAGTCAAAGTGAATCAATTGTAGGGGCTCGATTCATCGAGCCCCTGAAGGGCGCCAGGAATTGCGCCCCTGCGGAAGATTCCTTTTTGATGGAATATTGGTATGAGCAGCCAGGCCAGACCGCGCCATCCATAGGTAAATTCGGGGGGATAGGGGACAGAAGATCACTGCCGTTGACCTGATAAGGCTTTGTGTTTTCAATAAAAAATAATGCTCTTAACGGAATGTTAAGCGTTTCGTTTGTATCGTTTCAGCGAACAACCTTTTTATCTTATTATTTTTTCCGAAAACCGAAAACTGAAAACCGAAAACGGTATTGTATAAAGGGGGGAAGCCAGTGAAACAATTACGAGTGTGGCTCGCGGTTCTCATCCTCCTGGTCCTCATGGCCGGGACGACCTGTGCAGAGGTGTATGTGGAAGGGTATCTGGGGAACGCCTTCAGCGTCACCGCGCCCAACCCCATTGGCTTAAGCGTCAATCCCGCCTATCGCGGCCCCATCAGCGCCGACCCTGAATATCCCAGGACTTTATCCACCGACATTATGCCCGGCCTCAAGCTCGGCACCTGGTTTGTGAAACAAGGTTTCCTGGGTTTCGATTACCCTGACTGGATGAAATATTTCGGTTTCTACTTGGATCTCAGCTACCACGAAATACATTACCTGAGAGGAATCGGCTCGCGCCGGATGAACATCACTCCCAGCAATTACCCGTATTACTCCACCTATAAGTTTTACGCGGACGGCAATATCATTACTTTGGGTTTTATGTTCGCGTTTCGCTATGGTTTCTTCCCCAGGGAGAAAGTGCCCTTCGGCAAACTGCAGCCCTATGTGGCGGTGGGACCGGCCATCCTCATAATGGGTCTGACGCCTACCTTTATGCAACAGCCGAACAATAATTATGAACTGTTCTTTGTGGCCTTAAACCCCCGGGAATTTCAATCATCCTTCAAGTCCACCGCTACGGTGGCTCTGGCCGCGGAACTCGGCGTCAGATATATGATTACCCGGTTTTTATCGCTGGACACCTCGGTAAAATACCGCTACGCCCGCCCCACCATTAACTATGATCTTTCCGTGGACGGGTTCAACCACACCCTGAGATTAGCCCCGCAATTAAATCTCTTCAGCCTCCATGCCGGGGTGGCGTATCACTTTTGAGTTTGATCTCAGGGGGAACGCCTTTGTTTCTTGACATTTTCAGGGAAACGCACCAGACCGGAAAATCTTAAAAATCGGGATGCTGCGCGTGTGCTTGTTTGCGAAAACCAGCGTCAGATAAAAAAGGGGCTTCGCAAAAAACTGGAGTGCTTAAAGTCCCCCTTTGAAAAAGGGGGATTTAGGGGGATTTCAAGAGGTTATTTCAAATCCCCCCTGACCCCCCTTTAAAAAAGGGGGGGAAAACCCACTGATTTAATTACAATATTTCTTGTGAAGCGTTACATCCGGATCGGGAGAAGAGAAGATCAAAACGACCCGGCAAAAGCTGTTATAATATCTGCTTAAGGGCCTCGGCGATGCGCCGGCCGGCTTGGCCGTCGCCGTAGGGATTGACCGCCTGGGCCATGGCTTGGTAGCTCGCCCGGTCATCCAGCAATTGCCTCACCCCCGTCAGGATGCGCTCCCGGTCCGGTCCCACCAGTTTGACCGTGCCGGCCCACACCCCTTCGGGGCGTTCGGTGACCTCCCGCATCACCAGGACCGGTTTGCCCAGGGCCGGGGCCTCTTCCTGAATGCCACCCGAATCCGTGAGCACCAGATAGCTGCGGCTCATCAAAAAGACAAAGGGCGCATAGTCCAGGGGCGGCAGGAGAGAAATGCGGCCCCGCCCGGCAAGCTCGGCGTGCCAGGCGCGCCCCTGCTCCCGCACCTTTCCCCCGGCCGCGGCCAGGATGTCATACACCGGCCGCTGGACATTGGGGTTCAGGTGGACGGGATACACGATGTGGAGATCGTCGTACTCCTCCGCCAACTGCCGCAGGGCCTGGCAGATATTCTCGAAACCCTCGCCGAAATTTTCCCGCCGGTGGCCGGTGACCAGGAGGAGATGGCGGGCATCGAGTTCCAGGGAGTAGTTTAGGGCCAGATGCCGCAGCCACACGTCCTGATCCGCATTTACCCTGTCGGTGATAATCTGGAGCGCGTCGATCACCGTATTGCCGGTGACCCAGATGCGCTCTTGGGGGACGCCTTCGGCCACCAGGTTGTCCCGGGCCCAGGGCGTGGGCGCGAAATGATAATCGCTGATCACCCCGGTGAGGTGGCGATTCAGCTCCTCCGGATAGGGCCGATATTTGTCCCGGGTGCGCAGGCCGGCCTCCACGTGCCCTACCGGAATCTTCAGGTAATACGCGGCCAACGCCGCGGCCAGGGTGGTGGTGGTGTCCCCGTGCACCATGACCAGGTCGGGGCCTTCCTGGGAGAAAACATTTTTCAAGCCTGACAGCACTCTTACCGTGACGTCGAACAGATCCTGGTTCGGGGTCATGAGGTTCAAGTCATAATCCGGTGTAATGCCGAAGATCTCCAGCACCTGGTCCAACATCTGACGGTGCTGGGCGGTGACTGCCACCTTGACCCCGAAGTCGCCGGCCTCCTTGAGGCACTTAACCACCGGGGCCATCTTGATGGCTTCGGGCCTGGTCCCGAAAATCAGCAGAATTTTTTTCACGGACGTCTTTGTACGCCTCTCCGCGGTTTCGTTTTTATACCGATTGCCCTTTATTTAATACCGAAAACAGAAAACCCTTTTATCCCTTGCCAACCGACTGGCGCACCGCGGAGGACATCCCCGGACCGAAGCGGGCGTCCGCGGCAATGAGGTCCCAGTTGTCCCGGAACCAGGCCACGGTTTGCTTTAAGCCTTCCGCGAAGGGCGTATGAGGCTGGTAGCCGATGAGCTTCTGGGCCCGGTCCACCGAGGCCAGCAAACGGCTTTTGGTGTCCCATTTGCGCCGGGTGGCGAACTTGATCCCGGCCTTATTTCCCACCTGGGCATTAATCATCTCAGCCAGGTCTATGATGCGGGTCTCCTTCCCCGAAGCCAGGTTGAACTCCTGGCCCACTGCGCTCTCAAAATAACCGGCCCGCAGCAGACCGTCCACGATGTCCCCCACATACGTGAAATCCCGGGTTTCCTCGCCGGTGCCGGTGATGGGCAGAGGCTCCCCCTTTATGGCCCAATAAATAAAATTGGGAATGACGTTGCGGTATTGTCCCGGCACCTCCCCCGGCCCGTAGGAATTGAAAAACCGGGCCTTGACCACCGCCAGGTCGTAATGGTGCTGAAAAAAATTACCGTACAGCTCCCCCAGCATCTTGGTGATCTGATAGGGCGAACTCAGATTGAGGGACATGAACTCCTCGGTGAGGGGCAAGGGCGCATTGCTGCCGTAAATGGAGCATCCCGAGGAGGCATACATAAAGCGCTGCACCCTGGACATATGAGCATATTGCAACAGCTTGAGAGTGCCCAGGCCGTTCACCAGCAGGTCGGTTTCGGGATGGTCGATGGAGTTCTGATTGGCAAACAGCGCGGCCAGATGAAAAACCATTTCGGGCCCCTCGAAAAAGACCCTTTTGAGTTCCACTTCATCCAGGATGCTGCCCTCGATAAACATGACGTTGGGCAGATTGGGGACATTCCATCGGGATGACGATGACAGGTCATCCAGCACGAGAACCAAACGGGCCCCCAACTCAGCCAGGGTTTTGGTCAGATTACTTCCTATGGCGCCGGCCCCGCCGGTAACCAGGATGGTTTTCCCCTGATAAGCCTCTTTATAGGCTGCGTTGTGCATGAAATGTCTTTCTCCTAAAGATGTGATTTATCCGGCAAAGGCCTCAAACAAGCGCTCCAGGCGTTCCACAGCATGGGTCAGGGAAAGATGCTGCACCGCATACTGCCGACCGTTCGACCCCAGTTCTTCTCCCAGATTGCCGTCCTGGGAAAACCTGAGCACCGCGTCGGCCAACAGGTCGGGGCGCCCGGCCGGCAGGCAAAAACCGGCTTGAGCGTCGTTGATCAGGCATGGGGCGTCGCCGTCCAACGGCAGGCAGGCCAACACCGGCCGGCCCGCGGCCATAATGCTGATGATTTTCGAGGGCACCACCGGGGTCTTGACTTCTTTCCTCAGGGTGACCAGGCAAAGGTCTGAGGCATGCAATATGTCCAAATATTTCTCCTTGGGCTGCATGGGCAAAAACGTCACGTTCCGCAAATTGTAGGTCCTCGCCATGCTTTGCAAATTCGGCTTATTTACTCCATCTCCCACAAGCAGGAAAGCGATTTCCGGGCGGTCTGCCAGGATGGCCGCCGCTTGCAACACAGTTTCCAGGTCCTGGGAATAGCCCATAATTCCGGCAAAGGACACCACAAAAAGATCCTGAAGCCCTAAAGCTTCCCGAACGTGGTTGTGTTTCTCCCCCGGCTTGAAGGCGCAGGTATCAACCCAGTTGGCGATCGCCGTAACGTCTTCGGGCGCGGCCCCCCGGTTGATGACATGCTGGCGGCTCCCCTCGGAATGAGCCACCACATGAGAAAAATGCCGGTAAAGAAAGGTCTCCATGCCCCGAAACAGCCTGATCAGGAGAGGATTCCGCAGGATCCCCACATCAACGGCGCTTTGCGGGAAGATATCTTGGACGTTCATAACCCCGGGTTTGCCCCGCAGGCGACTCAGGCAATAGGTGCTCAAGGCCAGGGGAAGAAAGGGTGAATACACCATGGCCAGATCAAAGGGACCCAGAAATAGGCCCGCGGCGCCAAAAGAAAGCGCACTAAAGAGTTGGTCCAGGCCGCGCAAGAACGGCACATTCCAGGGAACCTTAAGATTGACGACCCGAAACACCCGCAAACCGTCAAAGTTTTCCACCATAAAAGGCTTGCCGCGGTACCGTCTTTGATCACCGAGCACATGATAGCGAGGCAGACCGGTGAGCACGGTGATCCTGTGACCCCTGGCTTTCAGGGCCTGGCCCAAATCGAAAAACAGGTGAGCTGCGGACCCCACTTCGGGCGGGAAAAAGGGGCAGACAAGCAACAGGTTCATAAGCAGGATACTTTGATTCCGTCGTTGGTTCTCAGGGCTTCGGCTGCCTTCAAGGTCGCCTTGGTGGCATTGACATAGCTCTGGAACAGTTCTCCGAATCGTGCCTGTTCTTCTATATAATTGAAAAAGGCCGCCATTTCATCCTGATATCCCATGTCCATGGAAAGTTTTTTTATGGTTCTGGTTCTGCCTCCCTTAATGATGGTGGCCCTTCTGAAGTCCTCGACGACCCCCACCGACTCTTCGCCATACACCTCAAAGCGCTCCCGGGAGAAGGCCTTGGGGCCCTTGGCGGTATAGATGATGGACCCCACCGAGCCGTCATCCAGGCAGAGGGTGATCACCAGGTTGTCATCCCGACGGTATTTCCCGGTCTCCCCGCGGATGGACCGGGCCTGCACCTGAACTGGCCGGGCCCCGGCCACAAACTGGATAAAATCAATAAAATGGCATACTTCGCCTATCAGGCGGCCGCCCCCCACCTCGGGATCGTGCACCCAACTGTCATCGGGAATATAGCCGGCATTGACCCGGTAGATCATGACCAGGGGGGTGGTGCGCCCGGCCAGCATTTTTTTGATTTCCAGGGCCAGGGGCGCAAAGCGCCGGTTGAATCCCACCATCAACAATCGGGTGCCATCGTAATGTTCTTCAATGGCGGCCAATTCCTCCGCGGTGAGGCACAGGGGCTTTTCCACCAGGACATGTTTCCCCGCCTGCAGGGCCTCTACCACCTGGCGGCCATGCAGATGATGCGGGGTGGTGATAATCACCCGGCTGATGGCTTCGTCCCGGAGGATTTCCCGGTAGTCGGTGGTGGCATAGGCAAAACCATATTTTTGGGCCAGGTGCCCGGAGGTGGCCCCCGAGGTGGTGGCCACCCCGCCCAGCTTCACCCCCCGAATCTTGCCCAAGGCCGGCAGGAGAATATTTTTGGTAAATTTGCCCCCGCCGATCAGACCCAGGCCCCCTGTGGCGCCCGGTGCCGGCAACGGGGCGGCCGGGGTGAGCCGCACCGTGCGGCCTTCCCGGCCGGGCGCGGCTTCCTGGGGATGGGGGTAGCTGAGCAGCACGCCGATATAGGGTTCCCGGTTCCCCAATATCAAATCATAGGCCTGCAGGGCTTCCTCAATGAGGAAGCGATGGGTGATGAGGCGCTCCACCCGAACCCTGCCCTGGGCCACAAGCCCCAAAAATGCCTCCAGATTGCGGCGCTCGGTCCAGCGCACCAAACCTATGGGATAGTCGAAACCCTTCACTTCATACCGGGGGGAAATGCTGCCGGGGCCCGCCGCCTTGGACACCGAAAAACGCAATTCCTTTTCCCAGAAGGTCTTGCGGGTCAGGCGAACATCAGCCACCCCCACCAGCACCAGGTTGGCCCGCTCCCGGGCCACGGCTTCGGCCAGCAACAGGGGCCGGTTGTCCCTGCCCGCGGACACGATGAGCACCGCGTCGGCGCCGCGGCCATCGGTAAGATTGGCCACCGCTTCTTCAACATTGTCCCGGCCGGCGACCAGTGCCAGGTCGGCGCCCAGTTCCCGGGCCAGCTCGCTTTTTTTCCGGTCCAGGTCCACGCCGATGACCCGGCAGCCCTGGGCCGCCAGCAACTGCACGGTGAGGAGCCCCAGCAGGCCCAGGCCGATAACTACCGCGGTTTCTCCCAGGGTCAGGTCCGCTTCCCGGACGCCGTGCAAGGCGATGCAGCCCAACATGCCGAAGGCCGCGGCCTCAAAATCCACACCCTCGGGCAGGGGTACGCAGAGATTCTCCGGGACCCAGACCACCTCGGCATGGGAGGCGAAACCGGCCCCCATGAGGGCCACCCGTTCGCCGACTCGGAGCGAATTGACCCCGGCCCCCACTTCCCGCACCACCCCGGCGGCGCTGTAGCCCAACGGCACCGGTTCGTCCAGGCGATGCATGGCCTCCTGGAACACGCTGAGAAAGCCTTCCTTTTGCGCCTTGGCCCAGGCCTGGCGGACCAGATCGGGCCGGGCCCGGGCCTTGCCCAGCAGACTTTTCTTGCCCATCTCGATCATCAGCTTCTCGGTGCCGACGCTGATGAGGGAGGCCGTGGTGTGCACCACCACCCCCCCCGCCTTACAGGCCGGTTCCGGCACCTCGGCCAGGCTGATGCTCCCGTTTTTATAACTTTGCATGACCTGCTTCAAAGGAAATCACCTCATTGTCGAACTGTTCAACATACGGACCGATGGGCCTGAAGTGGAAATCGGTCAGCAAACGCTGCAACTTTGGCGCGGTTTTGTCCAGATTCACGTATTGCCGGAACCTGGTGCGCCAATCGGCCTGGGGCACCCGCTGGCAATCTGGATCAAGCTCCCAGGGATGGAGATAAACCACCGCGGGATGTCCGGCCCGATTGAGGCTCTCTATGCCCCTTTTGGTCAGCAAATAGGGATACAGGCGAAAATATCCCCCGCCCGCGATGGGGAAGTTCTTCCCCCAGAGGCTTACCGTCGAGGCCGGCAATTCGATCAGGCCGTTGTCCAGCCGAAAGGGAAACCGGGGAAAGCCGTTGATGCCGTAGATATCGTGCCTGATGGGAAACATGCTGGAATCATATATGAATCCGGCTTCCCGGAGAATATCCAGGGCCCACAGGGTTTGGCTGACGATGGAAAAACTGGTGGCCCGGTAGCCCAAAACCGGCTTGCCGGTCACATCCTCCAGCAGGCCCTTGGCGCGCCGCACATAATCCCGAAAGGTCTCCCGGTCAAGGTCGTAAATCAGCCGATGGCGATACCCATGGCTGGCGATTTCGTGGCCGGCCCGGTCGATCTCCTGCACCAGCCGGGGATAGCGCTCCGCAATCCAGCCCAGAATAAAAAATGTGGCCCGAGTCTGGTGATTTTCCAACAATTCCAACAAATTATGGACATTGCCGACAACGCTCGACTCCAACCGGTCCCAACTTGCCTCATCCACATAGTGATGCAGGGCCGTGGTATGGAACCATTCTTCGATGTCAAAGGTAAGAAGGTTGATCATGTCCTATAATTCTGTTTTCTGTTTAATTTCATAGACATGAGGTTACCGGTAAACTCCGCTGAAACTTATACGATCGAGCTTCCGATACAAATAAATCTCTGATATTGGCAGCCAGGTAGGCCAACGCGGGCATGGGGTCATCCGCGCTCATGACCTGGTATTTGACATTTTCGCCAAAAAACCGAAACCAGCCCGGATCGGTATGAAATCTATCTTTTGACTTCAAAAACCACATGAGATCCAGGCCATCGTGTCGCAGAAAAATATTTTCCTGATAATCCGGGACCGCGGGAATGTCCTCTCCCAGGGAAAATTTCACCAGCATGTCGGCAATGTCCACCCCGGCCGCGAAGCAGATCTTCACCGGCGCGGACAATCTCGGGTTGACCTCCATGATCTTCACCAGGCCGTCCCTCGGGTCGGCGATAAAATCAATGTCCCCGTAGCCCCGCCACCCCATCCCCTGTAATAGTCGTATCCCCAATTCTCTGATGTCATCCCTTTTGACGGTCACAAATAAGGCGCCGGACCCCCCGCTCGGAGGAAAGTAGCGGATTTTTTTACACAGAACGCCACATTTGACGTGTTGCTCCTGATCGAGAAAAATCTGCGCCTTATATTGGCAATCGGTTTGAGGAATGTACTCCTGGATGGAACAGGCCCCGAAATCGCGCCCAATAACCGGATACAGGCGTAGGAGCTCTGCCGGGCTATTTACTTTCGTGATGCCCCGGGCCCCGATGCTGAAATTCGGCTTGATCAGCGCCGGATAGGGGACCTGCCGGGCAATCTCGGCAATATCGGCCTCGTCCGGGAACCAGGTCTTAGGGCTGGGCAAACCCAGAGAATGGGCGATTTTCATGGTCTGGGATTTATCCCGGGCCCGCCGGAACACGGCATAGTCCACCAAAGGAATGCGCACGTAGCGCTCCAGCTCCGGTTTGTGCCGGGAAACCAACTCCGCGGTGACATCCAGGATGGGGAGCAGAATATCGAACTCCCGGGTGGCCAGGCGGCCACGGAGATCGTCCAGAAAGCCCGCCGGGTCCTTGCGGGGATCGCGGTGGCGCCAGCGGGCCTGGGCATACCGGGAAAAAAACCCGACGCACAGGGGGTCCGATTCGGCAATGGTCACCCGGTGGCCCCGCTGCGCCAGGGCTTTGAGCACCGGCAGGCAGGACTGGATGCGCCCGTCCAGCACCAGGATGCGGCAAGGGGGGGAATCAGGGGAGGTCATGGCCCCCTTCCCCGCCACGGGTCGCGCCGAAGAGCTTGCCGGGCTCGATGATAAAAGTGGTGAAATCAAATTTTTCCACCGCCAGCGCGGTAAACACCACCAGGGGGCAATCCCCCTGGACCCGGGGGAGCAGGATGCTGCCGAAGCCGAAATATTCCCCCGGCAGCCAGTCCTTTTTTAATTCCACCAGCGGTTCCCAGTCATGCAGGTCAGGGGAAGACCACAAGACCGCGTAGCGATAATGATTAATCCGGCTGGGCTCCACCGAAGTGGACAAAAAATACCGGTTCGCCATCCGGGCCGCGTAAATGGAGCTTCCCGGCATGGGTTGAATCTTATGGGGGGTCAGGCGTTCGGTATCGAAAAACACCACCCAGTTCTGCTCCCTTTCGGTGTCGGTGCTGTAGTAGAGACCTTCGGGGCGGCAGAAGCAATGCACTGCGCGGGAAAGCTGCCCTCCCCGGAAAACTTCGGTCACCGTCTGGAAAAAGTCAGGCGTAAACAGGAAGGCGCTTTCCCCGTCCGCGTCCCCGGTGAACACCCAAATGCCCCGGCGATATTCATCCCACACCAGGTTGTGAATGTGCTTGGCCGCGCCCGGGGGCAGGCTGTGCGCCAGGTCCCAGGAGCGCCCGGCGTCGGCGCTGCCCCAAATGCGCAGGGGCCGGCGCCGGGGGTTGTCCCAATATTCTCCGGAAAAAATCAGGCCCTCGGGGGTGAGCAGCAGCCCCTTGGGGCGGCCGCCGTCCTCCACCCGGAGGACCTCCTGGGTCTCGCCGCTTCGGCCATGGCAGCGTATGAGCCGCCTTTGCACCACGGCCAGGAGGTGCTCCGGGTCCGCCTGGAGCATCTCCCTGACCCACAACCGCCCCAAACGGCGGAGATAGGGAACCCGGGAGGCTTGTCGGCGCAGCCAGGAAACTTCGGGCGCAGCCAGGGGTTCCGCCGCGGCCCGGTTCATAGGTCGGCGCCACAGCTCATAGCGCCGGGACAGATAGACCGTGTGATCGGCGCATAACAGCGTCACATACCCGGGGCGCCGTTCCGCGGAGGCCAGGAGGTTTGGGGATACCAGGGGTGAGGGGCGCGGGCCTCCCATGGATGGTTACGAGCCCCCAGCCAGGCGCACCATGCTGGCCTCCATGGCTTCGAGCACCACCGGGCCGGCAAAATGGGTCTCCACGGCCCGCCGCCCTGCCCTTCCCAACGGCTCCACCTGAGCCCGGTTTTCATACAGAGACAGGATGGCCCGGGCGACCGCCTCGGGATTGTCGGGAGGGGCCGTCAGGCCGCAGCCGTGCTCCCGGACCAGCTCCAGGGCCGCGCCCTCCTGGGCCGCCATGAGCACCGGCCGGCCGCAGGCCATATACGCCAAAATTTTTTCCGGCACCGTGCCCACCCGGTGGGGCGCGGCCTTCAGGTGGGCAAACAACACCTCCGCGGCGGAAAACAAGGCCCGCACCTGCTCCTTGGGCTGGTGGGCGATGAACTCCACATTGGCGAGATTTTGGCTCCGGACCATCTCCTCCAGGCGGTCCTTTTCCACCCCGCTTCCCACCAGGACAAAATGAACATCCTTCTGGTCGCGGAGAAGCCGGGCGCTGTCTATCAAAACATCCAGCCCCTGGGCCAACCCCAGATTGCCGCCGTAGAGCACCACAAATTTGTCGCCCCAGCCGTAGCGCCGCCGGGCCGCCTGTGCCCCTGCGGGGTCGGGCCGGAAAATGTCCGCCTCGATCCACAAGGGATGGCATTCCAGCTTGGCGCGTTCAGCGCCCCCTGCGGCCACCTCTTCCAGCATCTGCCGGGAGTACACGTAGATGCTGCCCGCCCGCCGGTAAATAAAGCGCTCCAGGCCGCAGGCCAGACGGTACCAGGGGCCTTCCTGCAGAAAATCCAGGGACAGGGCCGCCCGGGGCCACAGATCATTGACCCAGAAGATAAACGGGCACCCCCAGGCGGCCCCGGCCGCGGCCGCGGTGAGGCCCAGGAACAGGGGCGGCGAATAGACCAGCATCAGGTGGGGCCGCGGCCCGGCCAATATCCCCCCCAAAGACGTGCCCATGAAGCTGACGTAATTGTACAGCCGGGGTTTGAAGCGGCTGCGCTCCGGGGAGGCATAGGCCCAGGTGCGGGTGACCGGCACCCCGTTGGTGAAATCCCGGCGGAACCAGGCGCCCTCATACCCGGGGTACACCACCCCCTGGGGGTAGTTCGGCACCTGGGAGACCACCTCCACCTGATGCCCCCGGCCCTTGAGAAATGCCGCCATCTCGGCCATCTTGGCCGCGGCCGACCCCACCTCCGGGGGGAAATATTGACTAAGCAAAAGGATCCGCATAATGCCGTTTTCGGTTTGCAGATGTCTGTTTTCTATATGAAAAGATCGAAAAATCAAATGATTAGGGGATTCTTGGGCTTTGTCTCAATACATCCCCGATATTCATCCCGGTCCTGATCATCGCGCCCCCTGGAGCCCTTGCGGTCGCTGGTTGGCGCCCTGTCTGAAAAGTAGCCTGGGTCGGCGCCAATCCCTACTTCCCCCGCCCGAACAGCACGGTGCGCACGGTCTTCAACAGGATGGCCATGTCAAGAAAAAAACCGATATTTTTTACATAAAACAGATCGTATTCCAGTTTTTCCTTGGTCTGCTCCAGGGAAGAGGCATAGGGATACATGACCTGGGCCCAACCGGTGATACCCGGTTTCACCAGGAGGCGGTGGCTGTAATAGGGGATTTTTTCCCGGTGCCCCAGGGCGATGATTTTCCCCGGGGGATCGGTGGCCCGGCGCCCCGGACGCCAGGTCGGCAACTGCTCCCGGAACTCCTGGATGAACATTTCCCGCTCCGGCCGCGGGCCCACTATACTCATCTCTCCCCGGATGACGTTAATTAGCTGGGGCAGTTCATCCAGGCGGAATTTCCGCAAAATTTGTCCCACCCGGGTGATGCGGTGGTCGTTTTCGGTGGTGAATTGGGGCCCATTGGCTTCGGCGTCCTCAATCATGGTGCGGAACTTGATAAGCGGGAAGGGGTGTCCCTCATACCCCAGGCGTTCCTGACGATAAAATATCGGCCCGCGGCTGTCCCATCTCACCGCCAGCGCGGTGAGAGCCAACAGCGGCGCGGTGACCATCAGCAAAACGCCGGCCACCACCAGGTCCATGACCCGCTTCAGGTGCCGGCAATACAGCTTGTTTTTATTTAAGCCGTTGAACAGCAGCCAGACGTCGGAAAGATGGTCTATGGGCAGCCTGCCGGCCAGAAATTCATAAAACCCGGGCATGTCCACAACTTCCGTGCCGTTCCAGGAAATTTTCGTCAAAATGTTAATCAAATCCGGGGACTTTTCATGCGTAACGGCCACCGCTATCAGATCAACCTTGTGAAGGGACAACAGCTCCGGCAATTTGCTGCTATCGCCCAATACGGAGAGTCCTTGAATAACCGTGCCGACCTTTTGCGGATCGTCATCAACAAACCCGATAACGTTCATACCGCAGAGGGGTCTGTTGTTTATGGCCTGCAAAATACGGTTTCCACTTTTACCCGCTCCTACAATGATAACCCTCCTTTGTAGCCGTTCGGGTATGGCCAGGGAAGAAAAAAGGGCGCGCCACAGGGGGAGAAGCAGGCCATAACAAAAAGCCTGAATTACCAGTAAGGTGCGGCCTAATACCATATGCAAGGGGAAGTAAAACAGGACTATATTTGCCAGGGCGCCGATAAAGGCCGCCACCATTACCTGGGTGATGTTCCACCAGCGACGATAGTCCCGTTGATAGTCATATAAGTCACCTATATAATTAACTAAAATGTAAACTAAACCCATGAGCACAAAAAATATTCTGTTCTCATGATAAACAAATATGGGAAAATCGATCCTGGGATTGAGAAAAAGACCGGCCAAAAAAGCGATAACCAGAATACAGACGTCACCCCCAAGCAGGATTAATTTCCACACCGAAACTTTGAGGCTGACATATTTAAACACGCCGATCCATCCTTACCAGATATCCATCAGGGATTTTTCCCGATCATGGATAATCAGGTTTTTCCCAAATGTCCGCAAAAAAGCCCGACCTTGCTGCCGGTCCCGGTTTTCCCTCTCTCCGGTCTCGGCCATCCGGCCCTTCAGCCGGGCCGGCCGTTTGACCAAAACAGGTCAGGGGTGTGCACCCCCTCCAAAATATCGAGGTAGGCCCGTTCCATTTTTTTGGCCGTGTTCCTGATGTCGTAACGCCGCATCGCCGCGTCCTGGGCCAGGTGGCCCATGACCTTGAGCCGGGAGGATTGCCCGGCCAGGCTGACCAGACCCCGGGCGATGGCTGGGGCCTCAATGCCGGTGACCACGCCGGCCTGATCCATCTGCACCTCCCGGGAGACCCCCACCTGATCGCTCACCAGCACCGGCAAGCCCGCGGCCATGCCCTCGATGGCGGCAATGCCGAAATTCTCCTGGTACGACGGCAGGGCCAGGAAATCCCCGGCCGCGAGGAGAGTTTTCCGGGGCTCCGAATCAACGAATCCGAGGAATCTTACCCGGTCGCCAAGCCCTAAATGGGCCGTAAGCGCTTCCAGGTTCTGCCTTTCGCCGAAATCCGGGCCGCCCACCAGGAGGAACACGTCCACCCCCTGACCACGGGCCAGATCCACGGCCCGGATCATATTGGCCAAATTTTTAATGGGCTCGAGGCGCCCCAAAAAAACCCCGGTCAAGGCCTCCGGGGGCAGGGAAAAATGTCGCCGGGCCTCGTCCCGGTCCGGCAATCCCAGAAACCCGTGCATATCGATGCCGGTATGGACGATAAACGAGGGCAGCCCCTGATAAGGGGCCGGCGACAGTTCCCGCTCCAGAAAGGTGGAGTAGTGAATGCCCCGGGAATGTCTGAAATTGCGCTGCTCCACCAATTTCAAATACAGCCATTTTTTTAGGCGGCTCTTTTTCAGGCCGTGGGGCAGGAGGGCCCCCGAGGCCTTGACCACGAAGGGCACCCCCTCCCGGATGGCTGCCAAACCGCCGGGAATTTCCGGATAATGCCAGATGGCCCACAGGTGCAGGATATCGAAGGTGCGCATCAGTCCCCGGCAGGCCTTCCCCAGGGAGCGGGAAAAAGCGAATTTCAGATGAATGTCCGTCTTAAAATAAAAGACTTTCACCCCGTCGATCTCCACCGCCTGGTCGAGGGGCACCGCCATCCGCTGGTATTTGCCGCTGTCCGTGGTAAACACGGTGACTTCGTGCCCCAGTTGCACCAGTTCCCGGCAGAGGCCGCTCAGGTGCCGGACGATGCCACCCAAATGCCAGGCCGGCGCATAATTGGGGGTGATGTGCAAGATTTTCATTAGAAAACCTTCATATTCATTGGATTGGAGAACATCCTTGCCTTTCCCAGGCATAGACCCTTTAGTTCCAGCACTTTCAAAGCCCAACTTTCCAAAGTGAAAGCGGATACCAACTCTTTTGATTTTTCTCCAAAGGCCAGAAGATCGACGCTCCCGTCGGAAATTTTTTGCATATATTTAGCTAATTCATCGGGGTCGCCGGCTTTAAAAACAAAGCCGTTGACTCCCGGGATGCACAGTTCGGGAACACATCCGCATTTGTTGCTGAGGATCAGGGGCAAGCCGCAGGCCGCCCCTTCGTTGGCCGCCAAACTCCAGGTCTCTGATAGGCTTGGAATGATCAGGCATTTGGCAAAAGAGTAATACATGGGAATTTTTTCGTAGCTGATCCAGCCTTTTTGAATTACGTGATCATCCAGCTCCAGTGTTTTTATGAGATTCTTAATATCTTCCCGCAAAGGACCCTCTCCAATCAAAACTAATTTCCAGTCACAACCTGAGCTTACATATCTTTTATAGGCCTTCAACAAGGTGTGATGATCCTTCTCGGGAGAATAACGAGCCACCATTAAAAAATACTTTTCCGGCAGTCCCTCTTTTTCACAATATTTATAATTATTTTTATAGAACAATGATTTTATTCTGAAATGATTGTTGTCAACAACATTGCAACCTGAGGCTATTTTGTCTTTTGGATATCCCATAGAGATCAGATAATCTTTGCTATATTTCCCGGCCACAAAAGCACAGTTAAAAAAAAACTTATATATTTTTCCTTTCAATTGCTGCTGCCAGGAAATCCTGGTTTTATTTTCAGACCAACTGTCAAAATGTAGGATAGCCGGAATATTCTTGAATTTTGACCACAAGGCCAAGGCCTGGAATCCTGGCGCCAAAAGACCATGGTACATCACGACGTCCGGCTTAATATGATTCAGGGTTTTCAATACCTTGGGGAAAACGCTGATTCTGGACAACTCTTCCTGCCGGCGTGACGGAAACAACCGGATAAGCTGAAAAGGCAAATTTTCCATGTCCGTCTCCCAGGGATACTTGCCGGCTGACCCGGCCAATTCCAAGAAGACGGTATCGGGGGCATACTTATGGAGAACCGCCGCCTTAGTTAAATGTCTCGGCCCGAAGGTGACAAAAACCACCAGAAGTTTTCCTTGGCTCATAATAAAGGATATAAATGTCGTTGAAGTAAAAGAGGTTGTTAAGATGTTTGAATGCTACCTGCCTGCCTGGTCCATAAGCAATGTCTGGTGCTGTTCATTTGCATATATTTTACCGACAAGAGGCTTAGGTACAGTAACGGCCAGGGGCCGAGACAAGCCCCAGATGGCGCCATAGATCATTCCCGACACATGGACAGTGTTAACTATATAGAGATTGTTGGATGGAAGCGTAAAGAGATCAAACAAAGCCATGGCCATAGACATTACGGCAATGATCCCGCCGTAACCATACAGGTTGCCGAGATAGTATTTTTTTCCGATCATGAAGGAAAGATAAGGCAGAAGCAATCCGTAGATGAAAAATCCGATCAGGCCGAAATGGGCCAGGTAAGCAGAAAACGCCACATGATTCAAAGCTCCCGTATCCGGATCCTCGTACGCCGGTTTGCTCAAGGCAGGAGCATAGCTGGTCCCCTGCCCCCACAGAATACTGCCATTCAGCCACCAGCGGATTTCATTTTTCATGCCGGTTTCCCGGCTGCCATAGGCTTCTTCAAAAGAGTCCTCATACCGGACAAAATCGGCCCGCTCACTAATTAATTGCGTTACTTCAACATCAGATGCCATAAAGAAATTTGCGGTGCGAAACAATAAAAATGAAAAACCGATTAACAGTAAAGTATAGCAGAATTTTACGAATATCTTTTTGTTCTGGCGGTAAAGTATAATAAGCATAGATAAAGAGGACATGCAAGCCCCTACCCAAACAGTTCTTGAAAAACTTAAAAGATAACTGATGACAATAATTGATATGCCGATAATCCAGAGGATAGTAAGATAATATCTCTGGAATATATTTTTCATATCGATAAAAAGTGTACTGATGACCAGGAATATGCCGCCACTGTTCATAAAGGACACTGATCTTATTGCTGTTATGCCATACATGCTTACCAACAATTCAGATTGTATAAGATTAATGTTAACAAAAAAGATGTGTTGGAGAGCTGCGCCAACTGCTCCCAGGAACAGCGCCCAGATAAAATGACGAGCCTCCTGTTCACTTTTAACCATATTAACGGCAATGGTAAACATGATGGGAAATATCAAAGTGCCCCAAATAGCCTGCATCACCAGGTAATGGAACCCATATTGAAAGAGGGATTGAAAACTTCCCAGGACAATAATTCCAAAAATCGCCACCAGGATTTTGGGTATCCAGATTTTCTGGCCCTGCAGGGCTATCCTCACCAAGGCCCCCAACCCGATCCACAGGAGAAGATCGTTTAGGTTTAAAAATTCGCCGAAGTAGGCAGTTCGGGTGTAGACGGCCATGAGGTGATGACGGAAAGCCAGGCAGAAGACAACAGTTAAAAAGGCCCAGCGTGGCCGAAATAATATTAAAATTACGCCTAAGCAGGCTATGACATAAAAGATAAAGGTGGGATAACCCGCTAATTGAAGTTCCATGTTTTTATTCCCGTCCGTTGTGGGTTGGTACGATCATATATCGCTGTTGCAAGGTTTGAAAAAAAAGGCAGTATCAGATACCCCATCCGTAGTCCATATACACCGCCAATCATGTATAAGCCGTAAGATTTCAGCCCAGCCTGCGTCGAGAGGTCCTTCCTGAGGGCTTCTGGAACCCGGGGAACGAGAGTTGGACGGCAAATACCAATTCACGTTATCAATGATCAGATAACCGCCGGGACGAATTTTGTTGAGAACCGCAATGGCGCAGGCAGATCTGAAGATACCGTCGACTAAAGCAAAATCAATACTATTGTCATCAAGAGTATCTATAATACTTACATAGAGTGGAACATTGTCTATAATTTCATTTTCCGGTGCATATATTAACCTAACATTTTTAATATGTTCTTTTTTTAATTTATCATCCACGTAATTGAACCAAAGAAGATTATGTTCTACGCTAGTTAAAAATGAAATTCTTCGGGCAAACCAGATGGTGCTCCTGCCGGCGCCGAATTCAAGGCCAACATCACTATTTTTCAACAAATATTGCAAAATATTATTGGCGGTTTTCGTTAACCATGGATGATAGAGATGTAATTTTCTATAAAACATCTCGGAAATTCGGTTAAAAATATATTGTGGCGTCCAATAGGATCGAATTATCATATTTGCAACCATCAAACCATATTTTCTCTTAAAAAATATTTCTTAATATATAGACTATATGGCAATATAAAAAATATGACATAGGCTAATATAGAACCCCAGACAATGCCTGGAAGCTTATATAGCGATACCAATACACATTTAAATAATAGAGAAAATACCAGCGTCAAATAGACATATAAAATCTGGAAGCGAAAGATGTTTGTGGCATTCAATAATTGTGACATCGCAGTTCCAACCGACAGAACAATCATCCATACCCCCAGCCCTAAAATAAGCGGCAATGAAGGCGATATGGCAGGACCCACCCAGAAATTCAGCAACCGATTCCCAAAAATTATCAGAAATAGTGACAATAGGCCGGTTGATATCAGGATAAGTTTCAGGGAACGGTTCAACGTGTCTTTGACCCAGGGGAAATCATGGCGGGCGATGGCTTCACTATAAGCAGGCCATAAAGGCGAAAAGAATACATTAAACATCACAATACCCATGCTGAACATCTGATACGGTATGGCAAACTGGGTGACTGCTTCCAGCCCCAAAAATTGGGCGATGATCAAGTTGTCGGATGAATTCATCAGGGTCACGCCCACCTGCAACACGAAAAAAAAAAGACCGGTATGCAGCACCTGGCGGGCGTGGTCGCGGTGATAATTCCGGAGTTTGGGACGCAGCCAGGGGCGCTGCCTGCCGAACAGCAAACAGCTGTTGAATAGCCAGGCCAACACCGGGCTCCCGGCCACCGCCAACACCAGCCAAGCCAAGCCAGCCTGGAGATAAATCACCACCAGGAGCCCCGCCAATCCAAGCAATCGGCCGGCGCTTTCCCACAGGTTGTTATAGAAACCCTCCTGATAGCCCAGTTGCACCCGCTGGACCACCCCCAGGGGCAGGCCCACCGCAAAACATGCCAGGAAGACGGCCATGGCGGGGCCAGCTTCCCGAATGGCCTGGGGGGTCTTCACATTAAAGAGCCGTGGCCAGGGCACCAAGGGATAGGCCAAGGCAAAGGCCACCAGAATGAGCAGCGCCACTGCGGCCAGCAGGAAAAAGCCGCTGGCAACGTATCTTACCGCGGCTTGGCGGTCCTGGTGCCCGTAGGCCTCACTGACTGCGTTCATCAGGCCCAATCCCAGGCCAGAGTCAGCCACCCTCATCATCATAATCACCGAGGTGATGGTCATCCACAGGCCGTAGCGCTCGGGGCCCAGGTAGGTCAGGGTCAGGGGCACCGAGATCAGGATGGTGACCACCGTGACCAGCTTGGCGACGACCGCGGAGATCCCGGTCAGAGCCACCCGCCGGTAGCGCTCCCGGGAGCGACCCTCAGGGGTGGTGGTGTCAAACTCCTTGAGCCGCAGGAGGCCGAGGCATTGCTGGGCCAGGGAGGCCACCGATGTCAGGAGGTTTGCCAATTTTCCGCTCACCTGTGGTTGGGGTGGGGGGAATGGTTCTGTGCCGGGTGGCGCGGCAGACCCGCCGCCTGTCATCCGACCGGTTCATTTCCCCGGATCCGCCTCAGCCATGCACAGACCGGCGGAAAATCACCCGAGTACCGCGGTTAATCCGCCTGATAGTATTTGGAATACAGTTTATAGTTGTAGTAGTGATAGGCACCGTACTTGCCGCCGGAGCTGTCCACGCAGTTGACCACGCCGCCCATCAGCGGGGCGTTGATCTGACCCAGGAGCTGGACGGCCAGCCGCGCCGCGCTTTTATGGGTGGAATTGAATCTGGTCACCAATAAGGCGCCGTCCACCAGCACGGAGATGATGCGGGCGTCGGAAAATCCCAGGATGGGCGGCGTATCGATGATAATATGGCTGAACTCCTGGCGAAGCTGCGCCAACAGCTCTTTGAACATCTCCGAGCTCAACAGGTTATTGGGGCTGGGAGACTGGGGGCCGGCCGGGATAACCGTTAAATTGGGAATCGCGGTGGGGCGCAGGACCTGTTCCCGGGTGGCGCCGCCGGTCAGGTAATTGGTCAGTCCCGGCTGGGCCTTAAGGTCAAAAATCCCATGGACCCGGGGTTTTCTCAGATCACAATCCATGATCACCGTGGGGCGGCCGTTCAGAGCCAAAGAAATGGCCAGATTGGAGGCCACCATGGTTTTGCCCTCGGAGGGATTGGGGCTGGTAACCATAATGGCAGCAGGCGGACGACCCGAAAAGGACAGCATAATGGAAGTTTGCATGTGGCGTAAGGCTTCCGTGAGGGGGTCCTGGGGATGCTCATAGACCACCAAATCCAAATTGGTATCATCGGTCACGGCTTGCTGGCGAGGCCACAGGCGCGGCAAGAGTCGCCAACCCCAAAAACCCTGCCTGCCATTCCCGGCGCCGGTCAATTCCCGGTAGCTGCCGAGCGCCGGCAACGCCCCCAATAAGGGCAAATTACAGCGTTTTTCCAGATCTTCGGTGGATTTAATGCTGTCATCCACCGCTTCCACCAGCAAGGCCAGACCGACCCCCAGCACCAGTCCCAGGGTTAAGGCCAGGGCCAGGTTCTGGAATTTCTTGGGTTTATAGGCAAAGGTGGGGAGCGGCGCCGGGTCGATGACCGAGACGTTGGACGACACCATGGTGCTGGAAATATTGGCCTCCTTGACCCGGGCGAGCAAAGCCTGGTAAAGCTGCTCGTTGGTCTGGGCATCCCGTCTGAGGATCTGATAATTACTGAGATTCTCCTGGAGACTGGCCATCTGCTGTTTCTGGCCGTCCAGGCTCTCCCGCAGCAGCTGGGCCGTCCGGTCCGCGGCCTCATAATCCGCTTTGGCGCTTTCCTGAATGCGCCTGACCTCGGCGTTCACCCTGTTGTTCAGTTCGGCCAATTTGGCCGACTCAGCCTGAAGTTCGGGGTGACCTTTGAGATAGACTCTGTCCAGGCCGGAAACCTTGGCCTGTTGAACCACCAGTTCCTGGCGCAGGGCCGCAATCAAAGGATTATTAATGACGAGAGGGGCATTGGTTCCCTGGGACTTGAGTTGCTCATATTGGGCCTTCTTGCCCATTGATTCGCTTTGGGCCTTGGTGAGAAGGGCGCTCAAGTCCATGAACTTCTGATAAACGACATTGCCGCTTTGTCCGGAGGAGATTACATTGCCGGGAGAGGCGCTGATATTATCTTCAACGGTGTAGATATCAGTTTTTTGACCGAATTTATAAAGCTTCTTCTGGGTCTCATGTACTTTGCCGGCCATTTCATTGAGTTGATTATTCAGCCAGTTTCGCACCAAGGAGTAGGATTCATTGCGCCGGTCAATGAGCAGGTACATGTATTGATTGGCGATAACATCGAGCACTTTTTGGGCGATATGTTTATCATTTGACTGATAAGAAACATCTGCTAGATAGGTATTTCTGACCGGATCGACGCTCAGATTACCCGAGAAAATCAGGACCAGCATATCTTCAATTTCGGCCGGGCTCAGTTTGCTGCTTTCTTCCTTGAGAAAGGCAAAATCGGGATGGTCCCTCAGGTTCAGGGCATCGATAACCCGCAGCGCCAGGGAGCGGCTTCGGAGGATCTTATATTGGGTTTCCTGAAATTTTTGGGCATAGAACCAGCTGCCCATCCCCATCATGCCGCCGCCGACGCTGACATTGGCCCCCGGATTGTCATTGGTAATTTCAAAGGTGGCGGTGGCTCGGTAAATGGGCGTCCGGGTAAAGGTGTACAGGGCCGCCAGAGAAAACAGCACCGCCACCGTACCGATAATCCACCACTTGCGCCGCATCAGGATATCCAGGTATTCCCGGATGCTGTGGCCTCTCTCCGCCGCATAATACCCCTCCGGGGGCGGAGGGGTGGAAAGGCTGGGGCCGGCAGGGGAGCCTGAAGACACCGGAAAAGAATTCTGCGAATGAGACATGGTTATATCTCCAATTGTGATTGTGCAGTTGAGTTATTGAGTCGGTATGGCATAGCCGCCGCTGGGTATGGGAAGGATCTGCCTGATGACCCAGAGCCGCTTTTTCAGTTCCCCCTCTTTGACCACGATGACATCGTTGCCTTGAATGGGGATATCCGAATCTTTGCGGGTGGTGATGCTTTTCAAGTTTGTTTCAATGGTTATGGGCTTGCCCTGGGAGTCGAAGCGCATGACCGTGATGTTCTGGGTGCCCAGGAGGGGATCGACGCCGCCCGCCATGGCGATGGCCTGGGAAACTGTCAGGTTTTCCTTGACCGACACATTCCCCGGCTTTTTGACGCCTCCCAGGACGTAGGCGGTGCCGGCGAAGGGAATGTGCACCACATCGCCGCTCTCCACGGTGAGGTTCAACTCGGGGGCCTGGCCGCTGACTAATTTATGGAGATTGATCACCACGGTTTGTTTTCCAGGGGAATCGGCCCCCTTGGGGGCTCCGGGCCTATTGGCGGCGCTCTGCCGGCGGATGATATGGATGACATCGCCGGGTTCGGCCCTGGGTTTGCCCGAAAATCCCCCGGCCAGGGACAAGACCTCCAGCAGGGAGCGGGGCCCGATGATCTCATAGGATCCCGGCTTGTCCACCGCGCCGGTGACCGCCACCCGCTGATGGTGATATTCCTTGACCGCCGCGGTTATCTGGGGGTTTCGCAGGTATTCGGAGCCGTATCGCTGTTTCAGACGATCCTCGATTTCCTGGGTGGTCAAACCGGCCACTTTGACCGGGCCCACCAGGGGCATGGTGATGAACCCCTGGCCATTGACCCGGAGTTCCCGCTTCAGCGCCTCCTGGCCGTACACCTCGATGACCAGAAGATCTTCCGGCCCCACCTTATAATCCTTGTAATTGGCTAGCGTGGTTTGGCTTGACTGGATCATCAGCTGTTTTTGCAGGTCCTCATTGGGAGAAGGGGAAGCCTGCGGGGGCAATCCCTTCGGTGTTACATATTTGGTGCCGGCGCCGCCGCAGCCGCACAGCAGGCTTATCCCCAAAAAAAGGATAATCAGGCCGAGGCTCGGGGACATTCCCGGGGCCCGGAAGGTTTGGCCTTTGGGTCCCCGAGTAAGCCTCGGAAGAGGAAAGACATTCTGTGGCACTTCTTGATGGGTGCTCATGTTGGCCCTCGTAATAGTATGGGTTTTAGGAAATCCCCGGCGACCGGCTTGTTCAGACCGCGGAACAGGATGGCTCCCCGGTCGGCGCCGCTTCCTCCACCGGAACCGTGATTTCCTGAACGGTGCGAGGCAGGAAGCGCAAAAGGGTGACATTAAGACCGCGGCAGAGTTCCTGGACCCGCGCCATCCGCCCGGCAGGGTTGGTCGGCGCGGCCACGAAAATATCCTGTATGTGGTAAAGGCGAACCAACACCTCCAGATGGTGGTGGTCCCCCAAAACCTTGAGGCCGTCGATACGCTTGTTATGCAGCCTGACTTCATCGTCGATGAATCCCACCACGTAATAAGGAGGATCAGTGCTCTGCTTCAGGTATCTCAGGCACCAGACGCCCTGCTCGCCTGAGCCCCAGATCAGCGCCACCCGCTCGGGCTGGCCTTCGGTGGCTTCCGTCATCAGATGCTGGTGCAGCCGTTTGAGGAAAACCCGGTAGCCGATGAGCATGACCGTGAGAGAGAGCCAATCGATGATGAACACCCCCCGGCCATACCCCTGAAACAGGGCCCCCAGAAAAAAGCTGCAGACCACCAGCAGCAGGCTCCCCAGAAGCACGGCCTGGAAGACCCTGAGAAGGTCCTTTAAATTCAAATAGCGCACCAGGGTCTGGTAGCCCCCCAGGTAAAAGATCAGGGGGATGCGGGTCAGGACGGTAAAGGGCAGGATCAGCCAGAAGGACCGGGTGATCTCATCCGGGGGGAAGCCCTCGAAGCGGACCAGGTGGGCCAGGCTGAAGGAGACCAGACAGGCCAGGGTGTCGGCCGCCAACATCAGGATCTGAGTCAGGTTATCCGTCAGATGCTGCCGGCTGATGGCCCCGGTTACGGTCACCCACATGCCCCATAAGAGATATTTCAGGTCCTTGAGGAAGGACTTGGTTTCGATATACTCCAGGTCCACCCCGAGTTTGTGGGGTAGAAGTTCGTCCAGATAAAACCTGACCGGGTCCACCCCCCGGGGATAGAGTTCTTCCTCGTTGCGCCCCAGGATTTGGTTGGGCCCCACCAGCCCCGGGGTGACCGAAAATACTTTGCGGGCCTCGGGAGGATACTGGGCCGCCAATTCCGGGGCTTCCGGGCGAGGTCCCACCAGGGTCATGTCTCCCCGCAGCACATTGTAGAACTGGGGAAATTCGTTGAGCTTCAGGCGCCTGAGCCACAGGCCCACCGGGGTGACCCGGGGGTCCCCCTGGGGAGACACGCTCCCGCCCACCGGTTGGGGGGTGCCGTACATGGTTCGAAATTTGAACATGTTGAAGGGCCGGCCATTTTTCCCTACCCGCCGGCCCGCATAAAATACGGGGCCGGGGGAGTCCAGCTTGATGAGCAGGGCAATCACCGGCAGCATGGGCAGGAGCATCAACAGCCCCACCACCGAGACGCTGATGTCCAAAAACCTGCCCACAAGGCGCGCCGCCCACCCGCTCCCCGGGGCCCCTGAGCCCTGGGAAGTACGGCTGGCGGCCTGGCGTTCCACCGCCGGCCACCCCTGGTTTTTGACCTCGCTTAGCGGTTCCATGGTTATTACAGGGTTTTCGGTTTTCGGTTCTCTGTAAATAAAATAAGTTAAATCAACAGGTAATACGTTTCCTGGTTTCCGTGTCAATGAGACCCTGGTGCAGGGGGCGAAAGAGGACCCCATGGCTTCTGCGCCTGATAGCAGGCAATTTCACCTGAGCGGCGCGGGGAAAAGTCGCTGGGGCCCCCTCCGGAAAAAAAGAATTTCTCCCATCCTGTCGTCAAAGTCAGCAAAGAACGTGCCATGCGTATAACATATTGATATATTTGTACTTAAAATGCTTTAACCTGTTGCTTTCAAAAACAAAATGTTCAACAAAGTAGACATGTTGTTTAACTTTTCGGAAAAGGGGTGGAACATCCCGGAGGCAAAGGAAAGCCGCGGCCATGCTTCAGGCGAGGAGCTTTGAGCTTTGGGCTGTGAGCTATGGGCTGTAAGCCATAAGCTTTAGGCCTTAGGCTTTAAGCTTCAGGCTCTTGCTTTTTGCTTATAGCTTACAGCTTAAAGCTTATCGCCTTTACCTCCCCGCTCACCGCTTCCTGTCCATCAGCCGGCTCAAGGCCTGGACGTGGGTCTTCTCCTCGTCGGCCAGGGTGAACAGCATCTGCCTGGTCCCTTCGTCCCGGCTGTGGTCGGCAAAGCGCATATACAAATCCAGGGCCTGGGTTTCGACCATCATGCCCAGCTCCAGCGCCTCCCGGACGGTCTTCAGCCAGGGCTCATTGGCGGCCAGAAAGTTGTTCACGCCGAAGCCGCCCTCCATGATCTCCGGGGTCAGGTCGGCTTCAAACGCGGCCATAGCCGGCGCGCCCGGCGTCAGCGCCACGTAGCGCTCATAGACTTTTTGCTGGTGCACCGCCTCCATGCGCCCCAATTGGCCGAACAGGTCCGCCAGTTCCTGATCCCGGGTCGCCTCCCGGCATTTGTCATAGAAAATGCCCAGGGCCCGCTCCAGGCCGAAGGCGAGCTTCAGCATCTCCTGGGGGGATTCATCCCCCCGCACCATGTCCAGGTTGAGCTCCTCAGGCCCGGTGGCCTTGGCCCCCCGGTAGGCCTTGATGCCGCCTGAAAGGTTGTACACTTCCTTAAAACCCCGGCCGCTCAGGAGTTGGGCCGCCACCCGGCTGCGGCCCCCTATGGCGCAGTACACCAGGGTGGGCTTGTCCGGGTCCAGCCCACTGGTGCCCTCCTTGAGCTCCCCCAGCGGCACCAGTTTGGCCCCGGGCAGATGGTCCTCCTCGTACTCCCAGGGCTGGCGCACGTCCAACAGAGTATAGCTCCCTTCCTGATGCTCCCCCAGATATTTCCTGGCCCCCTCCGGGTCCAGGGCGTCCACCGGGGTGAACAATTTCCGCAGTTCGATCATCCGTGTTCTCCTTGGCAGGGCCTTATGGTTCAGGTTTGCCGGGCCGGCCCCCCGAGCCCCGCGGCGGTTTTTCCGGTTTTCCTGTTATTCAGTCCATGAAATCAAATAATGTGGCGCCGCCGCCCCCGGCGGCGCCTGAACCGCCGAGGGCGGCGGTTCCACACAATAACTTTTCAGGACAGCCGTGTAGGGCGGGCACCGCCCGCCGCTAGAACCTTGGACTCTGGAATTTTCAGGACAGGACAGCCGCTCATGAGCCCTTGGATCGACCAAAACCATTAACAATCGGTGGGGCGGGCCTTAAGTGCCCGCCGGAGCACTGGGCGGCCGGGGACGGCCGCCCTACCAAAATCTGGCCGCCTGAGGAACTTTTCAGGACAGTCAAGACGAGACGCGGCACGGCGCTCAGCGTGACCAACAAGCCCTGTCAGGGTGCGCCCTGCTCACCAATTCCCAAAACTGCCCGGGTGAACGAGCCACTTGCAAAATTCATTTAAAGGATGGGGTGGTCTCATGGCTGATAACTTAACCGCCCGGTGGCACAGGCTTTCCAGCCTTTGCAAACGCAGGCTGAAGCCTGCGGCTACAACTTGCAGGAGGCTGGAATGGTATTGGGTTTTGGGGAGCGCTAAACGCTTACCAGTTCATACCCCGCGGCCTTGATGACCTGGGCCACCTCTTCCATTGAAACGGGGTCGGCAGATGAAAAAGTGACCCTGCCGCTGGTCAGGTCCACCTGCACCCCGGAGACGCCGGGGAGCGCCTCGAGGGCCCTGGTCACCGCCGCAGCGCAATGGCCGCAGCTCATGCCTTTGACAATGATTTCCATGGCTTTTCACCCCTGTCCTGGAAAGTTTGCTTTGTGTAGGGGCAGGCGCCCTCGCCTGCCCGGTTCAGACAGCCGGGGGCGGCTGTCCCTGCATCATAAAGGCTTTTGATGCTTTACGGGTGAACCTCAGGCTCATGAAGAACTGTCAGGAAAAGTCCGAAGTTCAAAAATTAAAAGTAAACATTATAAAGAGAATGGGAAGAGAACACCTTTGAAATTCTGGATAGAGGATATTTTGTATGGTATCACCGGGGATGGAAAAAATCGGCCAGAAGTTCCAATCCGTCCACCAGGCGGGGGCCGGGGCGGTCCACCAGGTCGGGCTCCACCCAGAACAGGCGGTCGGCCCGGACTGCGGGCAGCATGGGCCATTGCCGCCAAAAAATCATGCGGCCGGGCAGGGACACGGCCTTGGCCATGCCGGTGAAGAGGATCACTTCGGGCTGGGCTCGGAGGACCTCCTCCAGATTGAACACCGGATAGCGCTGGTCAATGTCCCGGGCGATGTTGTCGCCGCCGGCCCGCTGGATGAGATCCCCCTGGATGGAGGGCCGGCCCACGGTGATCAGCGGTTCCTGGTCGATTTCCAGCAGCACCCGGGGGCGGGGGAGATGCTGGACCCGGGCTTCCACCTGTCGGACCCTGGCGGTAAGCAGGGGCAATTTGCGCCGGGCCACCTCTTCCCGGCCGGTGAACCGGGCGACGTCCTCGATGAGGCGGAACAATTCCGGCAGGGTGTCAGCCCGTCCCAGATAATAAGGAATCTTCCAATGGCGCAGCGCCACGAGGGAGTTTTCCCCCTCCCCCTGGTGGGCCATGGCCATCACCAGGTCGGGTTTCAGGGCCAGGATGGCCTCCAGGTTGAACTCCCAGTAGGTGCCGATGCGGGGTTTTTCTTTGACTTCGGGGGGATAATTGCAAAAAGAGGTGACCCCCACCACCCGGTCCCCCAATTCCAGGAAATAGAGGATTTCGGTGATGCTCGGGGCCAGGGAGATTATCCGGCCGGGAGGGGGAGGGAAAACCTGCCGGCCCTGGTCTCCTGCACCGGCTGTGGTTTCCGGGACCAGCCAGGCCAGGAGCACCAGGACCGCCAGGGCGCCATGGATTAGGAGGAAGATAAAACGTCTGAATCTGAAAAAAAGTGCCTGTGGCCTCATACGGCAAAACCGGCGTCAAGGGTGTGCAAGCGCCGCCCTGCCGCCTTGCGGGTGCGCCCCCGCAGGGCAGGTGAGGGATGCGGTGCAAAAAAAAACCTCAACCCCTGGAAGAGTTGAGGATTGCACCCAGTTTCCTTGGTCCTCAAGTAGGGCGTCGGGCGGGACCACGCCGCCCGAACGCCGGTCCATACAGGCAGGTCTTCTGGCTTTTGGATCGTTCTACCGCCGGCGCCTTCCCAGGACGGTTCGCCCCAGTGGCTCTGTGCCGGTTTCGTCCCCAATTACAGCGGCGGGACCGCGACGGATTCGCACCGTCTTCCCTCTTGCCCCCCGAAGGGGACCTGCATGGTGATATAAATATTACCCCAACTTAGGGTTATTTGTCAAGAGAAACCTCGCCGGCATGGGCAAAAACAAAACTCCCCCGGGAAAGCCCCAGGGCCTCGGCCACAGGACGGCATTTGGCCTGGAGCAGAAAAAACCAGCGCGGGTCGGGCAGGTGCCCCAGGGTTTCAAAATGGCCCATGCCCTTGGCGATAATCAGGCGGGCCTGGGCAAAGATTTGCTTAAACGCCGGGCTGGTTTCGGCCAGCACCAGGCCCACGGTGTGGGACCCGGTGTCCAAAACCGGCTCCAGGGGGAGGTGGTGGCCCGAGGCCTCTAAATCGTCACGGGTGAGGTCGTTCTGGATGGGTCCCCCCTTGACCACATAGACCACCTGCCAGCCAAGGCCGCGCAAATGCTGCACCAGAGGGGCGTCGAAATATTGCTCCCCGGCGTTGTCCGTCAGATACAGCAACAGGCCCGGCGGCCCCTGCAACTGCTCCCTAAAAATTGCCAGATGCGACAGGGCAAAGGTAATGGCAGGCGTGGTCTCCCGGGCCACCTCCGCACCGGAGCGGAAAAAGTCCACCGAGTTTCCCAGGACCGCGAGTTTGAGCAGGGACTCCAGGTCGTCGGCAAAATGAGGCGCCATGGCCAGAAAGTAGCCTTCCAGAAAGGCCGTTTCATCTTGCTTGTGGGACAAAAACGGGTCGGGATTGCCGGTAATCCGCTTGATTTCAGGGTGAAAGCGGTTGGCGATGAGCGCCGGGATGGCGCCGGGTGCAAAGTCCCGGTCAATAACGGCCAGGGCCGCAGCCCGGGCCGCGGACCGTAAGTGAGCGTCATCGGTGGCCAATTTCACCGTCAGGTCCACCAACCGGACCAGACAAGCCCGGCATTCCTTTTGTAAGTGCATGGGGCGCATGGTATTTTTATTCTACCTTATTGTTTGGATATTGGCTTCAGGGATAGGCGATAGGCTATAAGCTATAAGCTTTTTGCTGACCGCTGACTGCTGACTGCTGACTGCTAACTGCTGACGATAAGCCTTGTCAGGGGCACAGCCTCAGGGTATCATGCTCCCATGGCGGCCGTCTGGCATTGGCGGGAGGAAACGGCCGGGGAGCTTGTGCAGGCAGCCCGGGAGCTTTTGAGCGCGGGGAGATTGCTGGCCCTGCCCACCGACACCTTTTACGGGTTGGCGGCCGACCCCTTTCAGGAAGAGGCCCTGGCGCGGTTATACCGGCTGAAAGGAAGGGCTGCGGACAAGCCGGTGCTGCTGCTGGTGTCCGGCCCTGAGATGGTTTTGCGGGCTGCGGCGGCAATCCCGGCAGCCGCGCACGACCTCATGGCGCGGTTCTGGCCGGGGCCCTTGACCCTGATTTTCCCGGCCCGGCCCGGCCTGTCCGCCAGGTTGACCGGCGGCGCCGGTGGGGTGGCCCTGCGTCAACCCCGCCAGGAACTGACCTGCCGCCTCATTGCCGCGCTGGGATTTCCGGTGACCGGCACCAGCGCCAACCGGGCCGGTCAGCCGGCTCTCACCCGGGCCGAAGAGGTGGAGCGGGAATTCGGCGATGAGCTGGCTTTGATACTTAACGCCGGTCCCTGCCCCGGGGGGCTGCCTTCCACCATCGTGGATGTGAGCGTCAGCCCTCCCCGTCTGGTGCGGGCCGGGGCGGTGGCCGCGGCGGATATTCAAAAGATTATTCCAGAGCTGGCAAGGGGAAGGTGAAGCATGGCGAAAAAACCGGTGGTGCTGGCCCTGGACCTGGGGGGCACCAATGTGCGCTGGGCCCTGGTGAATCGACTGGGGGACATCCTGGGGAGGTGGGAGAAAGCCACAGGCACCATGCCGGACCAGGAAGCCCTGATCAATGGCCTGGCCGAGGTGATGCTGGCAGCAAGCCAGGAGGCCCGCAGCCAGGGGGCCGAGGTTATGGCCGCGGCCTTTGGGGTGCCCGGCCGGGTCCTGCCCGACGAGGGGCTGGTGGCCTTTTCCCCCAATGTGCCGGCGCTCAATGATTGCCCCCTCGTCCCCCGCCTCAATACCCTGCTGCCCTGGCCCCTGACCCTGGAAAATGACGCCAACCTCTTCGCCCTGGGGGAACACTGGATGGGTGCCGGCCGGGGTTATGACCACATGCTGGGCATCACCCTGGGCACCGGCGTGGGGGGCGGCCTGATCCTCAACGGGGTCCTGTGGCCCGGAACCGGCGGCACCGCCGGGGAGGTGGGGCACATCACCGTGGAGCCGGATGGGGAAAAATGCAACTGCGGCAGCCGGGGCTGCCTCGAAACCGTGGCCTCCGGCGTCCGGACGGTGGCCTGGGTGAAAAAGCAACTCAGCGGCGGCGCCGCTTCCTGGCTCAAGGACCTGTGGCAGACGGACCCGGAGGCCATTGTGGGGGAGACCCTGGTGGTGGCCGCCCGGATGATGGACCCCCTGGCCCTCAGGGCCTTTGAGCGGGTGGGCCGCTACCTGGCCATCGCCATCGCCGACGTGGTCCATCTTCTGGGCCTGACCCGGGTGGTGCTGGGCGGCCGCTTCGCCCGCTCCTGGGACCATTTTTACCCGTCCCTGCGGGAGGAACTCTACCGGCGTCTCACCCTCTTTCCCCCGGAAGGGGTATCGGTGGCCCCGGCCCTGCTGGATGACGACGCCGGCCTGTTGGGCGCCGCCCGCCTCGCCTGGGATGCTTTGGATAAGGAAAAAGCCGGGGCCTGATTTTTGACCGAACCAGGTCTGCCATTGGGGAAAGCGCCCATGAGCCGTTGGCTCACCCGTAAATCATGGAAAGCCTTTCTGGTATAGGGACAGCCGCCCCCGGCTGTCCATTGAGGGCAGGCGAGGGCGCCTGCCCCTACACGATACAAACTATTCGGAACAGAATTAATGAATTCGGCGGGCAGTGCCCGCTCTCGGCACCTTAACATTTTTGTAAAAATTTTTTCCATACCGACAGGGAGCCTCACATGACGGAAAAATCTCCGGATATTCCGGTGGCCAAGCCGACCCTCGGGGAAGAAGAGGCCGCCGCAGCCAGGCGGGCCATTCTTTCCGGCTGGGTGGTCATGGGCCCGGAAGTGGAGGCCTTTGAGCGGGAATTCGCCGCGCTGGTGGGGGCGCCTCATGCCATAGCCTGCTCCAGCGGCACCGCGGCCCTGCACCTGGCCCTCATGGCTCTGGATCTGGGCCCCGGAGATGAAGTCATCACGGTGAGCCACTCCTTCATCGCCACCGCCAACGCGGTGCGCTACGTGGGCGCCGCCCCGGTGTTCGTGGACGTGGAGCCCGAGACCGGCAATATCAACCCTGATCTCGTGCCCGCGGCCATCACCCCCAAAACCCGGGCCATCCTGGCGGTGCACCAACTGGGGATGCCCTGCGACCTGCCCCGCCTTGCCGCCATCGCCCGGGAACATAGGCTCCTGCTCATCGAAGACGCAGCCTGCGCGGTGGGCTCGGAGATCAGGACGGATTTTTTTGGGGGAGGGGGCGAGGGGGGAGGGCAAGGAGCCGCGCTCCCCGGTCCTCCCCCCAGCTCCGCCTGGGAGCCCATCGGGCGGCCCCGGGGGGTGTTGGCGACCTTTTCGTTTCATCCGAGAAAAATCATCACCACCGGGGACGGGGGCATGATCACCGGGTCGGACCCGGCCCTCATGGAGCGCCTGGCCCAGCTCAGGTCCCACAGCATGAGCCTGTCCACCGCGGCCCGGCACCAGGCCGCCGGGGTGGTGTTCGAGAAGTACCTGGAGATCGGCTACAATTACCGGCTGTCGGACATTCAGGGGGCCATGGGCCGGGAGCAGTTAAAGCGCCTGCCCGGCCTGCTTAAGGCCCGGCGGCGCCTGGCCCGGCGCTACCAGGAGAGGCTTTCCGGCCACCCCCGGCTGGCGCTCCCCCAGGAACCCCCCTTCGCCCGGAGCAACTGGCAGGCCTATTGGATCACCCTGACTCCCGCCTGTCCCCTGGACCAACATACGGTCATGCAGGCCCTGAAGGAACAGGGCATCCACACCCGCCGGGGGGTGATGTGCGCCCATCGGGAGCCGGCCTACCTTGAGGCCCCCCTCCCCTTCCCTTTGCCGGTGAGCGAATACCTCCAGGACCGCAGCATCATCCTGCCCCTGTACCCGGAGATGACCGAGGCCGACCAGGACCGGGTCATGGCCGCGTTGGAAATGATTTTGAAGGTTTGATCCTTCCCCTTAAAAAGCAGAGAGCATGTATCCCATGGTGTCGTGTCTCGAAAACCGCCTGACCAATCATTTCCTAGATTCCTGAGATTCCTGCAGAGGCCATTTAAAAGTCCCCCTTTCCTAAAGGGGGATTTAGGGGGATTTGAGAGGACTTGCCCAAATCCCCCCTGACCCCCCTTTGAAAAAGGTGGGTAGATTGAGATAGTTTGCTCCTAAAAACACCTGGGATGAAACCCTATTAATTGCGGAACACCACAAGAGCGCCAACCCTCCGGCCAGGCCAGCCTACTTGTTTGTCAAAAAAAGCCGCAAATTTCCCGGAAAAAATGTACAAAAATACATTAATGTAAATAATTGAAAAACATTAATAACAAAATTGTAAATATTATTATCCTTGAATAAACTAACATATTGATATTATTATAAATAATATTTTGGCACATGGCTTGCTTTCCTCACAGGGCAAAACCTGTTGAGGAGGGATACAAACCATGAATGCGGCCAACACCGCCTTTGTTTTGATCTCCGCGGCCCTGGTGATGTTCATGACCCCGGGGCTGGCCCTGTTTTACGGCGGTATGGTGCGGGGGAAAAATATTCTCGGCACCCTCATGCAAAACTTTATCCTCATCGCCTTGATCGGCGTCCAATGGGCTCTTATCGGCTACAGCCTGGCCTTTGGCCCCAGCCTCAACGGCATTATCGGCTCCCTGGAATGGGTGGGCCTGGCCGGGGTTGGCATGGAGCCGTTCAAGGCCTATTCCGAAACCATCCCCCATGGCGCGTTTATGATTTTTCAGATGATGTTCGCCATCATCACCCCGGCCCTGATCACCGGCGCCTGGGCCGAACGTATGAAATTCAGCTCTTTTCTGGTGTTTATCCTGTTGTGGGCCACTCTGGTGTATGATCCGGTGGCGCATTGGGTCTGGGGCGACGGCGGCTGGCTCAAGGGCCTGGGGGCTCTGGATTTTGCCGGCGGCACGGTGGTGCACATCAACGCCGGGGTGGCGGCCCTGGCCGCGGTGCTGGTCATGGGGAAAAGGGAGGGCTACGGCAAAGAGGCCTTTATTCCTCATAATCTGCCCATGACCGTGCTGGGCGCCGGCATCCTGTGGTTCGGGTGGTTCGGCTTCAACGCCGGCAGCGCTTTGGCCGCGGACGGCCTGGCCACCAGCGCCTTTGTGGCCACCCATCTGGGGGCCTGCGCCGCCACCCTCTCCTGGGTCGTATCCGAGTGGATCTTCCGGGGCAAGCCCACCACCCTGGGCGCGGCCTCGGGCGCGGTGGCGGGACTGGTGGCCATCACCCCGGCCGCGGGCTTTGTGGGTCCCATGAGCGCCATCCTCATCGGCCTGGGCGCCGGGTTCCTGTGCTATCTTGCGGTCCTGGCCAAGCCCAAGCTGGGGTATGACGACTCCCTGGACGTGGTGGGGGTGCACGGCGTCGGCGGCATCTGGGGCGCTTTGGCCACCGGGCTGTTCGCCTGCAAGGCGGTGAACGCCGCCGGCGCTGACGGCCTGTTTTTCGGCAACGCCGCCCAATTGGGCATTCAGGCCGTCGCGGTCCTGACCACCATTGTCTATTCCTTCGTCCTCAGTCTCATTCTGCTTAAGGTCATAGATGCCGTCATGGGCCTCAGGGTTGCCCCGGAAGATGAAGTGGCGGGCCTGGACCTGACCGAACATCAAGAAACAGGCTACAGCCTGTAACCGAAACGGAGGTGTACCATGAAAAAGATCGAGGCGATCATTCAGCCCTTCAAGCTGGAGCCGGTCAAGGAAGCCCTGCATAGTATCAGCGTCCAGGGCATGACGGTCACGGAAGTTAAGGGTTTTGGCCGGCAAAAAGGCCTCCGGGAGGTGTACCGGGGCATGGAATATCAGGTGGACTTTCTGCCCAAGGTGAAAATCGAGGTCATCGCCGCGGACGAGAAAGCCCCCCTGATTGTGGAAACCATCATGAACGCGGCCCGCACCGGCCGCATCGGCGACGGCAAGATCTTTGTCTATCCGGTGGCCGACGTGGTGCGCATCCGCACCGGCGAAACCGGGGATGGCGCGGTCTAGGGCCGCGGCGCACCAGCCGGTTTAACCAAGTTGTCAGGCATCATATATATATAAGGAGAAAATGGGATGTTGAAATTTATATGCAAATCTAACTATATGCGGTACTCTCTGCCCGTCCTGCTGGCCAGCCTTATCCTGATCTGGGGCATCCCGGGCCGGGCCGCAGCCGAAGAAGCCGCCGCGGAAAAGCCCGACCGGCCCGAGGTCAGCGCCTCGGTGGACATGTTGAGCCAATACGTCTGGCGGGGGCTGGCCTTAAGTCGGGGGAGCATCGTCTTCCAGCCCTCCATGACCATAGCCTACAAGGGTTTTTCGGCCAACATCTGGGGCAACTTTGACACCGACGAACGCAATCCCTATGGGTTTATCAATCCCAACCGGAACGCCGCCAAATGGAACGAAACCGACTTCACCTTTTCTTACAGCAAGGAAGTGCTGAAAAATCTGACCCTGACCGGCGGCGTGATCTACTACGCCCTGGACAGCAACAACTCGCTGTACGATTCTTTTGAAGTGTTCGGCGGCGTGGCCTATAAGTTCCCCTGGTTCGACGTGGGCTTCCAGGCCTTCAAGGAAGTGGCCAACCTGCCGGGCTGGTATCTGACCTGGTATGTGAGCAAAAGTATTACCCTGCCCATCAACCTCAAGGTGCTGGCCGACAAGCCCAGCCTGGATCTGATGGCCTCCTGGTCCGCGGAGCTCAGCAACAGCAAGACGGCCTTTCCCACCAAAAGCGGCGGCTACTATCAAAGTTTGCATGCCGGGCTGATCAGCGCCGGCTTGAACATTCCGGTTCACAAACATGTCACCATTACTCCCAAGGTCATGTATTGGTACGCCCTGGGCGGACAATCAACCTACACCATCAGGACCCTGTCATGGGACAGCCAGCAGAACCATGTTCTGGGCGGGGTGAGCGTCTCTACCAAATTTTAAGGCCTGTTTCCCTCCCAATCATCCCCAGGGGCCCGGCAACCGACGTCCAAGTCGGCCGGGCCCCATCTCGGTGCTTTCTCTTTAATGGTTTCCTGAATATTTTTGAATCCAATGCCACCTGGCCTGAATCCCCCTTGTAGGATGATGATGAGGTCCCAGGCCCGATCCTGATATTGACAAGAAGGCTCTCCTCATGTAAGCATGTTCTGATAATCTTTTTATATCCGGGAGGACGCTTGGTCCCGGATACGTATGTTGGAGGGATTTCATGCCGGATGGCGTTTTAAACCCTTTTCTGGCTTTCGTGTGGCAGCCCCGGGATATCAACTCCAGCGTCGTGGAGGTGTCCCATAAAACCGCCACCGCCGCCATCTTCGATCTCAGCCGCCATAATCACCTGGAATGGACCGCGGCCCTGAAGTCCGCCGGCGCCGAGCACGTCAAGGTCTCGTCGACGGCTTTTCTGGACCCCGGTCTCGAAGATTTTCTAAAAGAAACCGGGATTGACACCCTGTGGGTGGAGTTCCATCCCGTGCTTTTTCCCGGGGAGGCCGACATCTTTCTTCGTCGGAGCCGGGAACTGGCGGGCCGCTGCCGGGTGGCGGCCATCTCCGGAGACCTGGCCTTTCTCCTGCAGGCGGCCAAATCCGGGGCGCCCCCCGACATCATGGCGCTCAAAGGCTCCGAGGCCGCCGGTCTGGTGAGCCCGGAGACCGTGGGCATCCTTTTTGCCACTCTCGAGCAGGAAGCGGTGGCGACTTCCCGGCTGGTGATCTGGGGCGGGGTGGGCGCCCCCGAAGCCGCGGCCGCGTTTTTGGCCGCCGGCGCCCTGGGGGTGGTCATGGAGAGCCTCCACTGGCTCACCGACCTGGTCACCGCCGACCCCGACTTAAAGGCCCGCCTGGCCAAGGTGACCCTGGAGCACTCCACCCTGGTGGGGGGCCCTCTGGGGGTTCCCTGCCGCCTGTATGACAAGGGCAATTCCCAGGCGGTGCGGGAACTTCGGGTTCTGGCCAATAAATTGTTGGGAGAGGACGACCAGGAAGCCGCCCGCCGGCTGTTTGCGGCCCGGGTTCTGGAGCAGGGCGTCCCGGCCCTGGAAAGCGCCCTCGGTCGCCAGGAGCTGATATATTTGGGGCCGGAAGCAGCCTTTGCCGCCGCGTTCGCCAAACGCTTCGGACAATCAACCCACAAGGCTTTGCGGAGCTTTGCGGTCGAAGTTGACCGCCTCCTGGGCGAAGCGGATGCCATGACGCATTGCTTTCAGGACAGCCCGGTCGCCCGGGAGTTGGGGACCACCTATCCCTTCATTCAGGGGGCCATGACCTGGATCAGTGATAATCCCGAATTCGCCCGGGCCGTGGCCGAGGCCGGGGGACTGCCCACCATTGCCCTGGGGCTCAGGGACCGTCAAATCCTGGAGCGGGATTTGGGCGGCCTGCCGGCGGCCATGGGCGGGCGGCCTTACGCCGTGAATCTCATCGCCCTGCCGGAAAATCCCTTTTTGGAAGACCAACTCGCCTGGGTGACGGCCCTCCGGCCCCCCCTGGCGGTCATTGCCGCGGGCGACCCGGCCTATGCCCAGAAATTTCGCCAGCAAGGCATCCCGGTGTGCTACATCGCCCCCAACGAGGGGCTCTTGCGCCTGGCCCTCCAGGCCGGGGTGAATTGGGTCATACTCGAAGGTCACGAAGCCGGGGGCCATGTGGGGAGCCACTCCACCCTCACCCTGGCCCAGATGGCCCTGGAACTCAGGCGCCGGGAGCCGGAGCTCTTCCAGCACACCCGCCTGGCCCTGGCCGGGGGCATCTACAACCGGGCCACTGCGTTTAGGACCGCCATGCTCGGGGCCGACGCCTTGCAGATGGGCACGGTCTACCTGGCCACCAAAGAAATTGTGGACACCGGCGCGCTGAGTCCCTTATATCAACAGATGATTCTGGAAGCCCGGCCCGGCGCCACCACCGTATCCGGGGAGACCGTGGGTCTGGGGGTGCGATCGCTCAAGACCCCCAAAATGGAGGCCATCCTGGCCCTGGAGCGGGAATACGCCGCCGGCCGGGAGGACGAGGCCTCCTTCCGCCGCCGCCTCGAGGCCCTCGGGGCCCGGACCCTGCTCATCGCCGCCCGGAGCGTGCAGGAGCCCGGCGGCGCCAGCCTGGACCAAACCGCCTGCTTACAAGAAGGCCAGTTCATGAGCGGCGCGGTGGCGGGGACCATTTCACGGGTATTGACTCTGGCGGAATTGCATCAGGACTTGGCCAGGGGCCCCCTCGCCCTGGCCCGGCCCCATCTGGCCCCCCTGGAAGCCCCGGCCATCCTGCGGCCGGCCCGCAGCAGCAACGGCTACGAACGGGTGGCCGTCACCGGCATGGCCCTGGTGAACGCCCTGGGCAACAGCCCCCGGGAAATCTGGGACGCGTCGGTGGCCCTGAAAACCGGCATCATCGAGGTGCCCCCGGAAAAATGGGACCACAGCTTTTATTATGACCCCGACCCCCGGGCCTCGGAGAAGACCTACTGCAAGGCCGGGGCCTTCCAGAATATCGACATCACCAGGAAGGAGTTGGGCATTCCGCCCCAGGATTTCCGGACCATGTCCAATTCCACCCGGCTGACCCTGTGGCTGGCCCACCATGCCCTGTCCGACTCCGGCATCCTCGAGGCCGACATCCCGAGGGAGCGCATCGCGGTGCTCATTTCCCAGAACTCCGGCGAAGTGGCCAGCACCCTGCGGGACCTGGTCATCGGCCTGGCCGCGCCCCACATGATCCGATCCGTGGGCAGCATCGTCACCCTGTCGCCGCTCCAGGCCCACGCCGCGGAGGATTACATCAAATCCAGCCTCATCCGGGTGGACGACACCACCCTCCTGGGCCGCCTCAACTGCACCGCGGGGGGCTTTATCTGCAACAAGTACGGCTTTCGGGGGCCGTCCTTTTCGGTCTCCGCGGCCTGCGCCACCAGCCTGGTGGCCCTCTATGCCGCCATGTTGATGATCAAAAGCGGGGTCATCGACGCCGCGGTGGTGGGCGGGGGTGAAGAAACCCTGACTCCGGCCCATTTTCTGGAATTTTCGGCCCTGGGCGCGCTGGCCGGCCTGTCCGGCAGTGGCCGCCCGGCGCCCCAGATGAGCCGACCCCTGGACCGGGACCGGGACGGCATGGTCCTGGGCGAGGGCGGCGC
>JBGSLA010000055.1:0-12494 GCA_041740935.1 Desulfobaccales bacterium
CGGCGCTGTTGGCCCGGCGGGGGGTGCCGGTGTGCCCCAGCCTGTCCCGGCGCCTGCCGGACGGCCGCCATTTGGTGGTGCACTTCCCGGAACTTCCCTTCGAAAAAACCGGGGACGTGGAAGCCGACATCCGCCGGCACCTGACGTTGCAAAGTCAGATCATCGAGGCCTGGGTGCGAGTAGAGCCCGCCCAGTGGCTGTGGCTCCACCGCCGCTGGAAAAACCAGTTTCCCGAGTTGTATAAGGACCTGTAATTCGAGCCTCTTGCAAAAGTGGCTCATTTTGTCATCCCAAACGATGTGAAGGATCTCAAGCTCTTGAAAATACGAGATTCTTCGCTGCGCTCAGAATGACAATCTCTTGCCTCAATGGATCTTGCCAGAGCCTCTGCATAACAACTTGATTTTTCATATTGTTATTACCGAAAACCAAAAACCTCATATCCAAATTCAAAGGATCCGATATGGAAAAGCCGTCAGCAGAATTTTTGGAGAAACTTCAGGAACAGGCAGGAAAACAGAAGATTGCCCAACATCTGGGCATCGAACTGACCGAGGTGGCCCCCGGCTTCGCCCGGGCCGTCATGGTCTGCAAGGAGGAGATGAGCAATATTTTGGGCATGGTGCACGGCACCGCGCTCTTTGCCCTGATGGACGAGGTTTTTCAGGCCGCGGTCAACTCCCACGGCACCGCGGCGGTGGCCCTCAACCTCAGCCTGACCTTTCACCAGGCCCCGGCGTTCGGCGAGCGCCTTACCGCCACAGGCCGGGAAGTGCACACCAGCCGGCGGCTGGCCACCTGCCTCATCGAGGTAACCTCTGACGCCGGCGCCCGCATCGCCTCCTGCCAGGCCCTGGCCTATCGCAAAGGCACGCCCATCGAGATTTGACGGGGAAAGCCGGGGCCTCTCGGCGCCCAGAGTCCTCTCTGCCGGTTCCCAGGCTCCCGCCTGGGAATCCCTATGCCGGCCAAGCTCTGCCTGGCTCCACATCCGGCAGCAGAGCGCGGCGGGCGGTGCCCGCCCTGATACAACTACTTAATTTTTTTGCCAAGAACCGATAACCGTATTCTTCAGCCGTCCTTGCCGTCCAGGCGCCGCTGCTCCTCCACCTTGGTGCGCAGGCGGCGCACCAGTTCCGGATAGGAAGATTCGCTGATCACCCGGCTGAACTGGGAGCGGTAGTTGTTCACCAGGCTCACCCCCTCGATGACCACGTCATAGACCAGCCACTGGGACTTGTTCAGCAGCCGGTAATTGATGGGAATGCGGTCATTCCTGCGCACCAGTTGGGTTTTCACTTCGGCCCGGTCGCCGTCCACCTGCTCCCCCTGGTAAGCCACCTTTTCGCCTGAATATTTTTCGAGTTTGCCGGCGTAGGAGGCCTCCAGCAGCTCCGAGAACAGGCCCACAAATTCCCGGCGCTGGGCCGCGCTCAGTTGGTTCCAGTTGGGGAGGCTGCGCCTGGCCATTTCCTCGTAATCAAAGCGCCGGTCCACGGTTTGCTTGATCTGCCGGCGGCGCTGCTGTTTCTGGACCGGGGATTTCAAGCCCGGGTCGCTCAGCAGGCGAATGACTTCGTCCACCGTGCCCCGCACAGCTTCGGTGGGGGAAGCCGCGAAAGCCCCCTCGGCCAATGCCGTCAGGCTGAGGATCAGGGTAAGGGTCAGGATTTTATGGGTTGTAGTGCGCATGGAGTGCTCCTGTTTTGAAAAGTCCAAAGTCCAAGGTCCAAGGTCCAAGGTCTAAAGTCCAAAGTTTATTCTGGGTTCCACACTCTGCTTGGCTCAACCCGTGCGGGAAAGCGCAGCGCCTCCCGCCTTTGGCATCGGTTCCGGTTTCTCTGCCAGGCTCCCCATCCGGCAAGTCAGAACGGCGGGCAGTGCCCGCGACACATTTCAATTCAGATTGAGATGGACCATACTCATGCCCTAAGAACCCAATTTTCCCTGTTATTTTTTTGCCGAAAACAGAAAACCCCTTTACACCTTCCCATGGATAAATTTGGAAATCAGCTCCTCCCACTCCACGGCGGACTCGGTGTCGTGGATCTTGCCCCCTGGGGGAATGGTTTTCTCCGAATTGCCGATGGAGATTTTGACGAACTTATCCCCGATGATGCCCTTGGTGCGGATGGAGGCGATGGTGTCGTCCGTCAGGGTCAGGTTCGGCACCAGCTTGAGCTGCAGCCGGGCCCGGCGGCCGGGGGTGATGGTGATCTGTTCCACCCGTCCCACCTCCACCCCGGCCAACTCCACCGGAGCCCCCACTTTAAGCCCCGAGATGTTGTCGAACTCGGCGTTCACCCGCCAGCCCCGGGAGAACAGTTCCATTTCTCCCAGGTTCACGGCCAGATAGACCAGGCAGGCTATCCCCGTCAGCACGAAAATTCCCACCGCGATCTCCACGTTGCCCTTGTTCATGGCGTTGCTCACGTCTCCAGAAAGTCGATTTCGCCCCGCAGGAAATTTTGGACCACCGGGTTCGGATGCTGCTCTACCTCCTGCGGGGTGCCGAAGGCAATGATGCGCCCCTGGTGCAGCATGGCCACGTAGTCGGCGATCTGAAACACCGCCGGAATGTCGTGGCTCACCACCAGGCCGGTGTAGCCGCTCTCCTGGCGGGTCTTGGCGATCAGGTGAAAAACGGTGTTCATCATGGGAGGGTCAAGCCCGGTCACCGGCTCATCAAACAGGAGAATTTCCGGTTCCTGCACCAGGGCCCGGGCCAGGGCCACCCGTTTTTTCATACCGCCGCTGATTTCATCCGGATATTTGTCCTGGGTCTCGGGGGGCAGATTCACCTGGGCCAGCCGCTGCCGGGCCCGCTGAAAAATCTCTTCTTCAGTCAGGCGGGTCTTTTCCCTGAGGGGAAAGGCCACATTTTCCAGCACCGTCAGGGAGTCGAACAGCGCGCCCCCTTGAAACAGGACCCCGAAGCCCTTCTTGATGGCCTGAAGCTCCCGCCCCCGGGCCCGGGTAATATCGGCGCCGTGGATCAGGATGCGCCCCCGGTCAGGCTTCAAGAGGCCCGCCACGTGTTTCAGGAGCACGCTTTTGCCGGCCCCGCTTTTGCCGATGACCACGGTGATTTTGCCCGCCGGGGCCTCCAGATTGACGCCCTGGAGCACCGGCAGGCCGTTGAACGACCGGGCCACGTCGATGATCTTGATCATAAACCTACATGAAAAACGAGGTCAGCACGTAATCCCAGGCCAGGACCAGCACCGCCGAGACCACCACCGTGCGGGTGGTGGCGGAGCTCACACCCTCGGCCCCCCGTCCGGTGAAATAGCCGTTGTAGCAGGCCACCAGCATGATGGTCAGGCCGAACACCAGGGACTTGACGATGCCGCCGTTGATGTCCAGGGAGACCACACTCTGGACCATGCCCGAAAAATACGCGCCGGCGCTCACCCCCAACAGCAGCACCCCCACCGCAAAGCCCCCCAGGATGCCCACCACATTGAAAATCGCGGTGAGCAGCGGCACCGAAATGAGGCCGGCCAGCAGTTTCGGGGTCACCACATATTGCAGGGGGTTGACCGCCATGGTGTCCAGGGCGTCCAACTGCTCGGTGATGCGCATGATGCCGATCTCCGCGGTGATGGCGCTCCCGGCCCGGCCGGACACCATGAGCGCGGTCAGCACCGGCCCCAACTCCCGGATGAGGCTTAAGGCCACCGCCGACCCCAGGGCGCTCTCCGAACCATACCGCTTGAGGGTGTAATACCCTTGCAAGGCCAGGACCATGCCGGTGAAGGCCGCGGTCAAAAATATGATGAGCAGGGACTTGCAGCCGATGCTGTACACTTCCCGCAAAAGGCGCCGGGGCCGATACGGGGGCACGAAGGCCAGCCCCAGGGCCTCCATCAAAAACAGGGTGGCGCGCCCGGTCTCCTGGGTGACCGACAGGGAGAAACGGCCGAAATTGCGGAAAAGTGAAAACATATTTTTTTCGGTTGACCGAATAATGTACACAACCTTTAAAGTTTATGCTGATATGGGCGAAAAAACAAGAAAATCTCAGGGAAACCCCGAGACCCGCTTTGACAAAATCGTTGACTGGCCAGACAGGTCTGGATTAACATAAACACGGGAATTGCGGGCCGGAGAGCCCAGGGGGTCAGCGCGGCCCCGCCCCGGGAAAAGGAGAGTGCATGCCCCTCAGAGTAGCCATCAACGGCTTCGGCCGCATCGGCCGTTGCCTGGCCAGGATCATCGCCACGGAAGTCAAGGACGTCGAACTCGCGGTCATCAACAGCCGGGCCGGCGCCGAAGTCCACGCCCACCTGCTGAAATACGACTCGGTGCACGGCACCTTCCCCGGCACGGTGGAGGCCCGCTCCGACCGCCTGCTGATCAACGGTAAGGAAGTGGTCCTGACCCAGATTGACGATACCCCGGAAAACCTGCCCTGGAAGGAATTGGGCGTGGAGGTGGTCCTCGAATCCACCGGCGCCTTCCGGGACCGGGCCACCATCGCCGGCCATCTGGCGGCCGGGGCCAAGCGGGTGATCCTCTCGGCGCCGGGGAAAAAAATCGACGGCACCTTTGTGTACGGGGTCAATCATCTCACCTTTGATCCGGCCAGACATTTCATTGTCAGCAACGCCTCCTGCACCACCAACTGCCTGGCCCCGGTGGTCAAGGTGCTCCATGACGCCTTCGGGGTGCAACAGGGTCTGATGACCACGGTGCACTCCTACACCATGGACCAGCGCCTGCTGGACGGCTCCCACAGCGACTTCCGGCGGGCCCGGGCCGCGGCCCTGTCCATGATCCCCACCTCCACCGGCGCCGCCCGGGCGGTGACCGAGGTGATTCCGGAACTCAAAGGCAGGCTGGACGGCTTGGCGGTGCGGGTCCCCACCCCCAACGTCTCGGTGGTGGATTTTGTCTGCACCGTGGCCAAAGCCACTTCCAAAGAAGAGGTCAATCAGGCCTTCCTGACCGCCCAGAACGGCGCCCTGAAGGGCGTCCTGCAGGTGTCCACCGAACCCCTGGTGTCCATTGATTTTAACGGCTCGCCTTTTTCCTCCACCGTGGACGCCGATTTGACCAACGTCATGGGCGGCACCCTGGTCAAGGTAATGGCCTGGTACGACAACGAAATGGGCTTCTCACACCGCATGTTGGACCTGGCGGTTTACATGGGAAACAAATGATGGCGCCGAAAAAAGAAATCAAAGTCAAATACCTCGACGAAGTTGACCTCAAGGGCAAAACCCTGTTCATCCGGGTGGATTTCAACGTGCCCCTGGACCGCAACCGCCACATCACCGACGACACCCGCATCCGGGCGGTGCTGCCCACCCTCAATTTCGCCCTGGAGGAGGAAGCCAAGGTCATTGTCGCCTCCCACCTGGGCCGGCCCAAGGGCAAGCCCTCCGAGGAATTCAACATGGTGCCGGTGGCCCGCCGGCTGGCCTACCGCCTGCATCGCAAGGTGAAGCTGGCGCCGGATGTCATCGGCCCCGAAGTGGACCGCCTCAAAGCCGACATGGAGCCAGGCGATGTGCTTCTCCTGGAAAACCTGCGCTTCCACCCGGAAGAAGAAAAGAACGACCCGGAATTCGCCAAAGAGCTCATGAAAGGGGTGGACGTTTACGTCAATGACGCTTTCGCCGTCGGCCACCGGGCCCACGCCTCGGTGGACGCGGTCACCCGCTTTGCGCCCATCTGTGTGGCGGGCTTTTTGATGCGGGACGAGGTCCTCTATTTTCACCGCAGCATGGAAGACCCGGCCCGGCCGCTCGCCGCCCTGATCGGCGGGGCCAAGGTCTCGAGTAAGCTCGGGGCCCTGGTCAACCTCCTGAAAAACGTGGATAAAATGATCATCGGCGGCGCCATGGCCAACACCTTCCTGAAGGCCAAAGGCTATGATGTGGGCAAGTCCATGGTGGACGACAACCTCATCAAGACCGCCGAAGATCTGATGGCCGAAGCCCGGAAGAGGGGAGTGAAATTTTATCTGCCGGTGGACGTGGTGGTGGCCGACCGCCTGGACCGCCGGGCCCAGACCAAGATCACCCCGGTGCAGGAGGTCCCCCCGGAGTGGATCATCGCCGACATCGGCCCGGCCACCGTGACCCTGTTCGGCGAGGCCCTGCAAAACGCCCAGACCATCATCTGGAACGGCCCCATGGGGGCCTTTGAGCTCGATCCCTTCAGCCGGGGCACCATGGCCATGGTCCACAAGGTGGCTGACCTTTATGCCCTCACCATCGTGGGCGGCGGCGACACCGACGTAGCCCTGCATAAGGCCGGAGAATTCCAGAAATTTTCCTATGTGTCCACCGGCGGCGGCGCGTTCATCGAACTGCTGGAAGGGAAAAAACTGCCCGGAGTCAAGGCCCTGGAGGATTGGGCCAAGAGGCACCCCAATGTCTGAACTCACTCCTCTGATCGCCGGCAACTGGAAAATGCACAAGACCCTGGCCGAGGCCCGGGACTTGGCCCGGAACATCGTCCACGGAGTGGGCCCCCACACCCGGGCCGAAGTCGTCCTGGCCCCGCCCTATACCGCCCTGGCCGCGGTGGCCGCGGAACTTGCCGGCTCCAAGGTTTTGCTCGCGGCCCAGGACGCCTTCTGGGAGGCAAAGGGGGCCTTCACCGGCGCCATCGCCCCGGGCATGCTGGCCGACGTCGGCTGCGCCTATGTCATTGTGGGCCATTCCGAACGGCGCCAGCTCTTCGGGGACACCGACGACACCGTCAACCGCAAGCTGAAGGCCGTCCTGGCCGCGGGGCTCCGGCCCATTGTCTGCGTCGGCGAGACCCTGGCCGAACGGGAGGCGGGGCGCACTTTTGATGTGGTGGAAACCCAGGTGCGGCAAGGTCTGTCGGGGTTTCCGGCCTCGGAGTGGGCGCGCCTGGTCATCGCCTACGAGCCGGTGTGGGCCATCGGCACCGGCAAAACCGCCACCCCCGGGCAGGCCCAGGAGGTGCACCGCCTCATCCGGGGCCTCCTTCCCGAAGTGGCGGGCACCGAGGCCATCCGCATCCTTTACGGCGGCAGCGTCACCCCTGACAACGCCGCGAGCCTTCTGTCCGAACCCGACATCAACGGCGCCCTGGTGGGCGGCGCCTCGCTCACGGCCTCTTTGTTTCTGCCGATTATCGTCGCGGCCGGCTGAGCGGCCCTCAACCCCGCGGTGGCCGCCCCGACTTGCCTGCCCTTGAAAAAACGTTACGGGGTTGGGGGAGGGGGCAGGGTCCTGTGGCCCCGGCACGGGCTTCCAGCCCGTGGGCACCCCCCTCCCCCACAATAAACTTTTCATAACAGTCCCTCATGGGCCGTTGGCTCTATCAAAACCAGGAAAAATTCGGTGGGGTGGGCCTCTGTGCCCGCCGGAACAATAGGCAGCCGGGGACGGCCGCCCTACCGAACTATGGCCGCCTGAAGAACTTTTCAGGACAGCTCCTCATGGGCCTTCGGCCCACCCGCAAAGCATGAAAAGACCGGCTTTTTTGACTTTGGACCCTGGACTTTGGACTTTGGACTTTTCATAACAGAGTCCTCTGGCAGACACCAGCCTCCGCACCCCTGTCCCCAGGCCGCCCTATCAGACCGGAAAAAGACTTGCGCCCCCAGGAGCCCTTGTTTATATTAAATAAATTATGGTCAATGCGATTGTCATCCTCCATGTCATCGTCTGTTTCGCCCTGATTTCCATCGTGCTTTTGCAGCACGGCAAAGGCGCGGGCATCGGCGCGGCCTTCGGCGGCTCCAGCCAGACCGTTTTCGGCAGCACCGGCGCCGCCCCCTTTTTGGCCAAACTCACCGCGGTGGCTGCTGTCTTGTTTATGCTCACCTCGCTGAGCCTCTCTTTCATGAGCCGCCAGCAGGAGGCCTCGGTCATGCAGGGCCTCAAAGCCAAACCGGCTTCCCGGGAACCGGCCCCGGCGCCCTCGCCGCCGGCCGCGCCGGCCGACAAACCGGCCACCCCGACCCCGCCGACCGCCCCGAAAAAATGAGTCAATCCGCGCCGAAGTGGTGGAACCTGGTAGACACGCCATCTTGAGGGGGTGGTGGGGAGACCCGTGCGGGTTCAAATCCCGCCTTCGGCACCATTATATTCTTATAGATTACAGGCACTTAGCTTTCTGAAATACTTTTACCCACCGGCAGTGAACCGTCACTAAAGTCACCCATCTTGCTGGGCCCCCTTTCGGGGCCCAACGTCTTTTTTTGATCCTCTATGTTCAGCCCCCTTTCCCGCTGGACCAAAGGCGCCCTGTTGTATAAACAAAGGAGTGCGGCGTCCCGGTTTGGGGCCCCTTTGGGGGCTTCCGGCTGGTCAATTCCGGGGGATGCCTGGACAAAAGTCTGGCAGGTCCAGCGATGCTGCCCATGAAAACCGGCCCGCCGGCCTGATCTGCCGGCATGAGGATAAAATAGTCTGGAAAGTCCTCCGCCACCTGCCGCAAGAATCGGGGCGCCACTTTCCGCCAGCCATGTCGTTTAAGCAGTTTATGGACCATGGTCGTATGGACCTTGTGGCCGAGACGTCTTGCCAGGGCCTCCTTGATCTGCGCCGCGCTGGCGATCTGACCGGTAAGCGCTGCCTGTTTGAATTACGCTAAAAAGCCGCCTCCTCGTCCCAGCTCAAGCAAGAGCGGCGCCGGCCCCCCTTCCCAGATCCCGCCACCGTCTCCGGCCCCAGGCGGTTATATCTGGCAAGGAGATTATGAACCGACTGCTGGGCCAGACCAGGGTGTAAAGCAATCTCCCTGGCTGGCCGAGGATCGACCAGGGCATTCCAAATGACCAGCCATTTCTGCACCCGCCCAAATCCCACCGTGGTCTTGATCTTTTCCTGAATCTCCTCTTGGGAAAGGTGGGGGATGCTCTTGGTTGCTTTTCCCATGACTGCCCCCTGGAAAATTTTTGGAACAGTCTATTATATTACTCCTTAGATGGCATCTTGGCATCAAGGGGCCGGCAAGTGATCTTGCCAGAAAAGGAAAAATGACAAGGCAAGGCCACACCTGACCCTGCCCTTGTGAGGGGAACCCGGTCAAATCAACCGGGAGTTAGCCCTGCCGCCGCCGCCAGCCCACGGCCCCCAGTCCCAAAAGGCCGGAGCCCAGGAGGAGCAGGGTGGAGGGCAGGGGGATGGGCACCGCTTGATCGATGATCATACCGCCGCCCCCAACCCTTGATCTTCCACCCTCACTGAAAATCCTGCCGGCCTCAGGTTGCGGCACGGCGAAGAGACCATCAGGCCTGGCCAACAGGGCAGGCACGGAAAGGGCCGGTCCACTTGGCGCTTTCGGCAACCGGTCCGGACTGAGGAGAGCAACCGGGTCTTTGGGCGTTTTCAATAACACTAGAGGAGGGTGATTATGCTAATCTAACATCCCAATAGTAAAGGAGAAAATGACAACGCAAAATTTCTTTTGCAACAAGAAAACCTCTGATTCCAGCGAGCTACCCATGATTGAGCCGGTCATGTTGTAAAACCGTGATGGTTCTTGTGATATCTTTTCGAAGAATCGGCTCGAAAATGTCCTTGACAGACTCTATGAGGCATAGTACACAGAAAACTGCGACAAGCGATTACCTATTACTATAACATTACTATGACCTCAATACATAATACATCGCCAGAGATAACTATAACCGCCCTCAGACGCTGGCTATGGCCGTATTTTGCCAACTATCCCCGCCTTCTGGCAATAATCTTGATTGCCTTGATTTTCGAGGCCCTTTTCAATGTAGCATTGCCCATCTGTTTCAAGCTTATCATTGACTATGCCCTGATCAGCAACGACATGGTCGTTGAGATAGGGAAGGCAGCTGACAAGGCGAGGATCACCACCATCGTCATCCTGCTCTGCCTGGGCGTGGTCCTCGTCACCGGGATGGGCATCGGCCGCCATTACCTGACGCAATCCATGATCGCCAATATCATCCGCGATATTCGGTTGCGGATGTTCGACCACCTGCAGCGCCTGTCCATGTCGTTCTTCTCGCAGCGGCAGATGGGCGATCTGGTGGCGCGCTTCTCCGGAGACCTCGTGACCGTCGAGACGATGCTCATCGGGGCCGTCTCATGGGTGTGGTTTCCTGCGGTGAATGTCGTTATCAGCACCGTCATACTCATGTACCTCCACTGGCAGCTGGCCATGTTTTCCCTGCTCGTCTGGCCGCTCTGCCTTTTTGTTCCCAATCTCTTCGCCAACAGGGCCAGCCAGGCGGGCTACCAAAAGAAAAAGGACGAGGCTCAGGTGTTAGCCGTGCTTCAGGAGAATCTCGACACCCGCATGGTAATCCGCGCCTTCCGGCTAGAGCCATGGTCGCGCCGGATTTTTTACGGGAAGAACGCCCAGCTCTGCGCCAGCACCCGGCGCTATGGTTTCCTGAGCGCCCTGATAGAGCACAGTTCGGTGGTGGGCATCATAATTCTGCAAGTCATTGTTCTGGGCATCGGCGCTTACATGGCGTGGCAGGGAAGCATCACCATCGGCACCCTGGCCGCCTTCCAGGCCATTTTTCTCGCCATGAGCACCTATCTCAGCTGGGTAACCCAATACATGCCTCAAATCATTCAGGCCGCAGGATCGGTGGCGCGGCTTGAGGAAATCATCCGGGAGGTCCCGGAGGTGGCGGATGCGCCCGACGCAGTTCCCCTGCCAGGCTTTGCCGCGGACATCAGGCTCAATCAGGTCACCTTCGGCTACACGCCAGCCATGACCAACCTGGAGAATGTGTCCATCACCATAAAGCGGGGCGAATGTGTCGCCTTTGTCGGCGCCAGCGGCTCCGGCAAGTCGACCATCCTCAATCTGGTCATGCGGTTTTACGACCCACAGGCCGGCTCGGTGACCATAGACGGGATCGATGTGCGCCAGGTAACGCAGGACTCGTTGCGGGCGCGGATAGGCGTGGTGTTCCAGGAAAGCTTCCTCTTCAATCTGTCGATCAGGGAAAACCTGCGGCTGGGGCATGGGGACGCCACGGACGCCGAGGTCGAGGCGGCGGCGCGGGCCGCAGAAATACACGAGGCGATCATGGCGATGCCCCAGGGCTATGACACCATGGTCGGCGAGCGCGGCGGGACTCTCTCCGGTGGACAGCGCCAGCGTCTGGCCATCGCCCGCGCCCTGGTCAATGACCCGGAGATACTGCTCCTCGACGAAGCGACTTCAGCCTTGGATCCAGTCACCGAAGAAGCGATCAGCGCTACGCTGGAGCAGGTTGGAAGGTCCCGCACCGTGCTCATGGTCTCCCATCGCCTTGCGTCAGTGAGCCACACGGACCGAATTATAGTCCTGGATCACGGCCGGATCATCGAGCAGGGACATCATCAAGAGCTCATTAAAAAAGACGGACTCTACGCCAGACTCTGGCGCAGGCAGGGGGCTTCCCGATGAGCGAAGACGGTTCCGAGGCCTTGCAAGAGTTTGACCGCCAGGCAATAACCTTTCCCTGGAGGTTCCGTGGGGGGGTTGCCGCGTCTTTTTTTGTTGGCACCATGCCGGGCAGCACGGCCTGGATGGGCCTGGATCGGCCTGGAGGGAAACCATGGCCACCTGGTTTAAGACCAATTTCTTATTGAAATGCAACCAACGAAACGCCCAACATATTGATTATTTTTATTAATTTTATTAATTTTTTCCGAAACTAGAAAACCGAACTGCGGCCGGTGCAACAGGGAGAAGTGGTGATTCAATCGAAGTCCACTTTTCCCTCCAGCCCCATGAGGGTTGCATTCGACCTCCAGACCTGCCGTTTCCGGGGCGGGGTCGCCGGGTGGGACGGGGGGATGCAAGGGACCCTGACGCCGTCGGATACATCAACAAGGAAGGAAATTTTCCCCACCCCAGCCCTCTGTACACTACCCCCTTCAGGGCCCGCGGTCAGGCAGTGCCCCTGTCCCCGCAGATTCCCCCACCGGGTCATTCTGAGCGAAGCGAAGCATCCCGCATGTTCAGAAGTCTGAGATCCTTCACTCCGTTCAGGATGACAGCAAAAGCGGTTTTGCCCTGGGTTCGAGGGCCCAGATTTTCGGCAGGAGAGACCAGGTCCCGTATGGCCGGGTCAATGCCGGAGAACACCGGCCAATGACCGCGGCCTTGACAGAAAGGCCGCCATGCCGGGAGGTTGCGTCTGCCTCTTTAAAAAACCTTGGGGTGGGCCGGGTCAGTCCACCGTGATGTAGTCTTTGATCTCGCCGAAGATGCCTTCTTTGATGCCTTTCACCTTCATGACATCTTCAGTTTTCTTGTAGGGGCGGCCGTCGATGATGGCCTGAGCCTTCACCGGGCCGATGTCCAGGAGTTTCTCCAGGTCCTCTTTGCTGGCCGTGTTGAGGTTTATTTTCTGCCCAGGGGCCAGCTTGGGAACGGCCTTTTTCTCTTTTTCAGCCGCCGCGGGTGTGGCGGCAGGAGCAGGTTCCCTGGCTGCGGCGGGCTTCTCCGCGGCAGGAGCAGCCTTGGGCGCTTCCGCGGCGGGGGCAGCCTTGGGTGCTTCGGCAGCCGGCGCGGCC
>JBGSLA010000056.1:0-14781 GCA_041740935.1 Desulfobaccales bacterium
CCTAACCCTCTCCCCCCACAGGTGGGAGAGGGAACTGGGTGAAATAATTTTAAAATACAAACTTATGGGTAATGGCCGGCCGCAAACGGGTGGAGCGGGGGATAAGGATGAACTTTTCAGGGAAAAAAAACCAAAGCTTAAAGCTTAAAGCCTAAAGCTTAGAGCTTAAAGCTTAGAGCTTAAAGCTTAAAGCTTAAACCCCTCTCACCCCCTGCTTCTGACCAGGGTGAAGCAATAGGACAAGAGGCGGCTGGAGTTGGCCCGCTCCAGGTGCAGGACCAGATCGGTCTCCTGGCAGGGGATTTTCCGGCTTTTAAAATCGCCGGCCACGGCAAGCCTGACATTCCCCTGGGGCGTGGCCCGGGCCGTGAGCCCGGCCTGTTCGCAAAACACGAAGAGCCTGGACTGGGGCAGGTGGCAGGCCGCCAGGGTCAGGGGCTCCCGCATCTCCTCGGGCAGGCTGGGGAAAGGCGACAGGGCCAGATTGTGCTGCGCGGCCAGGGTTTCGATTTTCCCCAGCACCTCCGCAAAGGGGGTTAAACTCAGCTCGAGGGTGATGGGCTCGGCGGGAACCTCCCCGGAAAAGGGCTCGACGGTCAGGCCGTCCACTTTCAGAACAAAGGTGTCGCCGTGGTGACAGTCCCACAGCAGGGGAAGGGGCTTGGGGGCGAACACCCTGAAGCCCTCGGCGGGCAGGAAAACCTGGACGTGGGGGCAGGTCAGATGCATGGATTATCCTTTCGGGGCAGATGAACCGGAAGCCCGGCGGCGGGGGATAGACAGGAATTCCCGCCGCCTGCTTGACCCGGACGCACAAAGGTATTATATTTACTTCACTTTATTTTGTGAAGGGAGCATCCATGTATTCCAGCATCGTCATGGATCATTTCAAGAATCCCCGCAATGTCGGCGAGATCGAAAATGCGGACGGCATCGGCGAAGTAGGCAATCCGGTCTGCGGGGACATGATGAATGTCTTTATCAAGGTGGAAAACGACAAAATCGCGGACATCAAATTCAAGACCTTCGGCTGCGGCGCGGCCATCGCGGTCTCCAGCATGCTCACCGAACTGGCCAAGGGCAAGACCCTGGACGCGGCCATGAAGATCACCAATCAGGACGTGGCCGATGCCCTCGGGGGGCTGCCCCAGAACAAGCTGCACTGCTCCAACCTGGGCGCCGACGCCCTGCACGCGGCCATCAAGAATTATCTGGACCGCAAATCCGGCAAAATCAAGGACCTGCAAAAGGACCGGGAGGAACACATCGGCGGCCGGGAAGCCCAGGCCTGCTATTGCCCCTACTGCTCTAAGCAGGTGGAGGAGGAGTCTCCCTTCTGCATCTTCTGCGGGAGCGATATCCCCCACGAGCACGATCACTAATTCCGGAACCGGAACAGGCCGAAGGGAGCCGTCATGGGAGTAATCTATCTTGATCATCTGTCCGGCACGCCCCTGCACCCCCGGGTGAAGGAGGCCATGATCCACCACATCAACACGGTGTACGGCAATCCGGTGAGCGACCACCAGGTGGGGCAGCAGGCCTCCCAGGCGCTGGACCAGGCCCGCTCCCAGGTGGCGGCCCTGATCAACGCCGACCCCGGCGAAATTGTCTTTGAGTCCGGGGGCACCGAATCGGTCAACCATGCCATCAAGGGCGTGGCCATCGGCATGCGGGAAAAAGGCCGGCACCTCATCACCACCAACATCGAGCACAAATCGGTGTTGAACGCCCTGCGCACCCTGCGCCTGCTGGATTACACGGTCACCTCCCTGGACGTGGACTCCTACGGCCTGGTGGACCCGGCCGCGGTAGAGGCGGCCATCACCCCGGACACCATTTTAATCAGCGTCATGCTGGCCAACAACGAAATCGGCACCCTCGAGCCCGTGGCCGAGATCGCCAAAATCGCCAAAAAGCACAAGGTGGTGTGCCACACAGACGCGGTGGACGCGGTGGGAGTGATCCCGGTGGATATCAGGGAGTTGGGGGTGGACCTTTTGAGTCTGGCCGCCAATCAGTTCTACGGTCCCCCCGGAGTGGGGGCCCTGTACGTCCGCAAGGGCACCCGCATCTGGCCCCTGATGGATGGGGGCATGCAGGAAAACAAACGCCGGGCCGGCACCGAGAACCTCATCGGCATCGTGGGGATGGGGATGGCCGCGGAGATGGCCAAAGCAGAGATGCCGGAGCGCCTGCCGCGGCTTCGGGCTCTGCGGGACAAGCTCCGGGATGGCCTGGTGGCCGGGATCCCCGAGATCGTCATTAACGGGCACCCCACCCAGTGCCTGCCCCACCTGGTGTCGGTGTCCCTCAAATACGTGGAGGGGGAGAGCGTCATGCTCATGCTGGACGAGGAGGGCGTCGCCGCGGCCACCCGCTCGGCCTGCGCCTCCGGGTCGCTGAGGGCGTCGCACGTGCTCATTTCCACCGGCATGGATTTCGCCACCGCGCAGGGGACCCTGCTGTTCAGCCTGGGGCGGGACACCACCGACGCGGACGTGGACCGGGTGATCAAGGTTTTGCCCCCCATCGTCCAGACCCTCAGGGACATGTCGCCCCTGTATAAAAAGGGGCATGCCGGATGAGGCTCCTGCAAAAGTGTTTTATCCTGTCATCCTGAGGTGTTTTATTTTGTCATCCTGGATTGTTTTATCCTGTCATCCTGAACGAAGTGAAGGATCTCAAGCTTTTGAAGATACGAGATGCTTCGCTTCGCTCAGAATGACCCCTTCTCACTTTATTGCATTTTGCCAGAAGCTCACTAAACCGCATTACCTGCCGCAATAGCCGGTGATTTGGGCGGCGCCCAGTGTGGGGCGGGAAAGCCGTAGGCGGGAAAGCGCCGCGCCTCCCGCCGTAACTCAACAATATTACCCCAAAAACCACCCCGCTCCCGCCTTTCCCCCTCCAACTGCCCACCACTAATTGCTGACTGCTGACTGCTGAAAACAGGGCGGGCACCGCCCGCCGCTCTCATGGCGCCGGAAGCGGGGCCAAGCAGAGCTTGGCGGGCAAGTGGGTCCCCAAACGGAGTTTGGGAACCAGAAGACCTGTATCTTTTAGCTTTTAGCTTAAGGCTTTTAGCTTAAGGCTTATAGCTTTTAGCTTCTATCTTTTATCTTTTAGCTTTTAGCTTTTAGCTTCTAGCTTTTAGCTTAAGGCTTATAGCTTATAGCCCACAGCTCAAAGCCCACCGCCCACCGCCCACCGCCCAGAGTTGCGCGCCTCACCAGCCAAGGTCCCCGGGCCGCTGCCGGAACGGCTGGATCACGGTGAGATTGCCAAGACTCAGACCCTCCTGAAAATCCTCGCTCAGGAGATAGCGGCAATCAAGCAGCTGGGCCGCGGCCACGATAAGCGCGTCCCACCAGGGCAACCGGTGGCGGTCCTGAAGGACCCAAGCCCCTTCCAGGACCCGGGAGTTGGCCGGCAGCGGCTGCCAGGCCCCCAAAGCCCGGACATCCCGGCGGGCCGCCTCCCGATCCAGCCCCGGCGACAGCTTGGCGGTGACGGTGATATAAAATTCCTGGAGCACCTGATAGCTCAACCTCCCGGCCCGCCGTTCCCAGAGGGCCGCCATCCACTCGGCTGCCCGGGCCTGCTTTTCCGGCTCCGAGGCGTCCCGGGCGTACACCAGGACATTGGTGTCCACGAACACCTTAACGCTCATGGAGCTCCTCCCGCCGGGGATAGCGCTCGCCGGCCCTCTTGAGAGGCTGGGGGCCTTGACCCAGATACTGCTCCATGGCCAAAAGATAGCCTTCTTCCTCCTGCATCCTCTCCTGGAGCATCTCTCCCAACAGGCGGGACACGCTGGTGTTTCTTTCCGCCGCCTTGATCCTGGCCCACCGGGCCACCTCTTCCTTCAGGGTAATGGTCACATTTTTCATAACACTATTTTAGTGTAGCACGGATTTCTTGTCAATCTCAATCCAGGGGGCGGGGCCGAACCAAAACTCCTACCCAGCCTCTCATAGGGCGGCCCGCGGCCGCCATCATCAGCGTGCACGGCACGCCCTATGCGCCTGTTGGCAGGGCGGCCGTCCCAGGCCGCCCGGAGTTCCGGCGGGCACGGCGGCCCGCCCCACCGAAATTTTCCTGGTTATAAGGGCTATATCAGGGCAGAAAAGCGCCGCGCCTCCCGCCATTCCCCCCTCGTTCCCAAGCTCCTGCTTGGGAACGCCAATTTCCCGCCCAAGCTCCGCTTGGGCTCCGCTGAAAACCACAGAAAGCGCCGTAGGGCGGGAAAGCGAAGCGCATCCCGCCTTGAGAAACCCCCGCCATCCCAAAGATTCCCCGACCCCACCCGAAAAACCCCGGCAACCCCAAAAAGCCCGGTGGCACAGGCGTCCGCCCTGGATTCAGGGGGCGCACGCAGGTGCCCCCCAGATACCGTGCCTTTGGATGGCGAATTGAGACCCCTGCGAAAATCGTGTAGAACAGCCGCGGCCGGCTGTATTTTGCAGGCGAGGGCGCCTGCTCCACAATATCTTGAGTAATGGAAGGAACTTTTGGGTCGGGAAAAGACTTTCGACGAGGTCTCAACTTAATATGACAAGCTTCAAAGAAACCACTCAAGAGAGGGGGACTTTTTCGGTTCTCACAGAAGGTCCTTTTGGGGGTCCCATTTATAACCGTTACCAGGCTCTATCTTGGCGATTCCTCTGCTTGTCCAAGAATCTCTTTTATCTTTTGGTGAAGAATTGGTATCTTATTCTGAACTACATCCCAGACAATATCATAGTCAACCCCCATGTAGTCATGAATGAGTCGATCCCTCATTCCTGCTATTGAGCGCCACTCGATTGCAGGATAACTCTGCTTCAATTCATCAGTTATTTTCTTGGAGGCCTCCCCGATGATCTCGATACTTCGTACAAAGGCACGCTTCAGCGTCTCGCTACGCATGAATTGAGCTTCACTCAACCCCCGGCTAGCAGAAAGAAGATATTCTGTTTCATCCAGGATATGGCGCAAATATTCAAGCTGCGAGAGCGACATATTCCACCTCTTTTAAAATATGTGGGCCAAGATACGGACTAAGGGATTCCACTGTTACAACTTCGACTCTACGCTGCAAAATCTGCTCTAGGAAGAAGGATAGTGCCATAAAGGTGTCAAACTTTTTCTTTCCCTCTCCAAATTCCACTAGCAGATCAATGTCGCTATCATGATGTTGTTCCCCGCGGACAAATGAGCCAAACAACCCAATTCTGCTTACCCCAATTTCTTTGAGACGCATCCGGTTTTGATGCAGTATCTCCAATATTTCCTGTTTAGTTTTGATGGCAGGTTCCATTAGGCGCTCCTCATTGTTTTAGCTTAAGGTATCACGCTGGAAAACGACGTTTTCATAAAGGCCAGAATGTTCGCATTCGCGCAGGAATACCTTCTTATGGGGAGCATGATAGCACAAAATTCACTGAATGCGTTTTGCTAACTCCAAGGGATTGGCGTGTGCTTCTTCCGAATGTCCTGATTTACAACCCCGGGTCAGTGACCTGAGGGTTTTAGTGATGAACGACCCGCAAGAGGTTTATTTTTCGCCAACCACCTTTTCAGGTACCAGCCTCAACTTTCCCTCCATATTTTTGAGCTTGTGGTCCAGGGTCCAGAGAGCCACCCTGGCCAACCTGGCCGAAGCCGGTAAATGCACCTCCACATACCCCAGACCTTTACCCATAAGGCCATGAGCCTCGATGAACTGCAGCACTTCTTCAGGTGTTGCCGGGACAGCCTGGGGAAGGGCCTGCAGATGACTGAGGATTTCACACCTGTTCCGAAGATTGCCGCAGGCCGGCTCACCGACAATAAAAGGATGGCAAAGGACCCGGCCTTCAGTCAGCAGAGCGTCAAGCCCGACGCCCCCATGGCGCAGATGGGCCACCCATAACGAGATGTCCACCAAAACCATATCACTGTTCTGGCGTTCTGCGGCGGGGGATCATCTTCAAATTCCCTTCAGTTCCCCCCAACGCGGCAAGTCTTTTGGCGCTTTCCCGGGCGATGAGGGCTTCCAGACCGAGTCTGACCAGAGAGGTTTTTTCCTGTATGCCGGTCAACTCCGCGGCCCTGGCCAACAATTCGTCTTCAAGGTTCAAGGTTGTTCTCATCCGACCATCCATATGCTTGAATCTATGTATCAACATGTATTAATTAACCGGTTTGTCAAGCGCCCCAGCGCGGAAAAGCGCCGCGCCTCCCGCCATTCCCCCCTCGTTCCCAAGCTCCTGCTTGGGAACGCCAATTTCCCGCCCAAGCTCCGCTTGGGCTCCGCTGAAAACCACAGAAAACCCCGGCCCCCCGAAGACGTCCCGATCCCACCCAAAACCCCGCAAACCCCGGAGAGCCCGGTGGCACAGGCGTCCCGCCTGTGCAGGCACAGGTTGCAAACCTGTGCTACTAATCTCGAGTTTGTGGTTCTTTGACAAATATTTTGCTTGCAACATGTTAATCTTATTAAGAAATCATTCAATTTTTTCAGTTTGGTTCCGGCCTTTAGGCCAGGATGCGCCCCCAGAATTCCCCTGGTTCTGCAAAACCCAATTCCCCCCCCACAACCAACCCCCCAAAAAAATGTAGAGCAGGCGCCCTCGCCTGCTCTTTTAAGGACCAGCCGGGAGCGGCTGTCCCTACACCAGAAAAGTCTTTTCATGCATTTCGGTATAAGCCGCCAATCCATGAGCAACTGTCCTGAAAATTCTCGGGGAGCAGGTTAGGAGGCGGAAAGCAGTCGAGGGGGATGTGACTTTTTTGCTGCAGGGAAAAACGGTCTACCCTGAACCGGACAAAAGTCTGGTCCAGGATCAAGCTGAAGATAGTCTGAGGTTCAAAAATGCCTGAAGTTTCAAGCTTTCTCCCCGTGGCATTTCAAAGAGCAACAAGGTGAGAACCATCTTATAACCGACCCCATTCCTCCCACGATATTTTGCGCCTTAGGATGGTTTCAACCTCCTCTAACATCATGCGCAGCTGTGGTACCGAATATTCGGGGTTGGATGGGATAGCCAGGCGAAATTGCTGGAAGACCATGAATTGATGGCGAGTTCCGGAATAGGGACCTGAAAATCCGAGCCGGCGCAGCCGTTGAATGAAATCACGCCTTTTACATGGCCTCCATGGACTCACGCCCGGGCTCCTGATTTAAATTGACATTATCGATCACCGGCAGTGGATGCCCCATTTTCAGCCCGACCAGAATCCAGTCTTCCAGGGTGGATCGCAACTCTTCTTCACAACGGCGCAAGGTATCGGCAAAAGCTAGAACGCCTGGACAAGATGGAATGCGTCCGGCAAAAGTTCCATCCTCGAGCTTGTCATATGTCGCCTGGTCGAGAGCCAGGGCAATATATTCGCTCAAGATAAATTTAATGGCCATGTTGTTCCCTCACAACTCGACCCTGGATAAGAATATTTCCCTTGAATAATAAAATGTTTTCAACATTTTCGCAAGGTTGAGGCCTCCCAGGGATGACCCGGGGCAGAAAACCTTACCATCATACCCTCGGGGCGATTCTGTACCCTCCTCATCAGGCCTGAGCAATAACCTGGCATCCCGATGATGTCCCGATCCCACAAAAAAAGCCCGGCGCCGCTGACAAGCCCGGTGGCACAGGCGTCCCGCCTGTGCAGGCCCGGGTGGGAAACCTGTGCCACCAGAATTCCCCTGGTTCTGCAAAACCCAATTCCCCCCCCCACAACCATCCCCTCAAAAAAATGTAGAGCAGGCGCCCTCGCCTGCTCATTGGGTTACTCAATGCAGGAAACCGGTTGATGTGGCGCCGCCGCCCCGGCGGCGCTTAAACCGCCAGGGACGGCTGTTCGCTAATTTTTTCTCCTCCGAGTCTCTTGCCAAAGTGTGTTATTTTGTCATCCTGAACGAAGTGAAGGATCTAGAACTAATTGAAAAGACTAGATTCTTCGCTTCGCTCAGAATGACCATCCCTTGCCCCGGTGATTTTTGCAGGAGGCTCCCCCAGGGTCGGCCAATCACGGCCATGGATGTTTAGTTTTTGCTTTTATCTTTAAGCTCATAGCCCACCGTCCACCGCTTACAGCCTCTTACCAGAACCTTAAGCTTTTGACCCTGGACTCTGTAGCTTGGACTCTGGACTAACAGCCCCCAGCCTTCTTACTCCAGCTTTCCCAGAACCCAGAACCCAGCTCATATCCTCTCCCCAGGAACCTTAAGCTTTTGACCTTGGACCCTGGACCCTGGACTCTGGACTGACACCCCAAAACCCAGAACCCAGAACCCAAAACCCAGAACCCATCTCATATCCTCTCCCCAGAACCTTAAGCTTTTGACCTTGGACCCTGGACTCTGGACTCCGGACTGACACCCCAGAATCCAGAATCCAGAATCCAGAACCCAGAACCCAGAACCCAAAACCCAACCCCTATCCCGCCAACTCCGGCGCCACCAGCAGCCCCGCGCTCCCCTTCCAGATATTGGTCTTGGCGCCCCCGACTGCCTCATCGGCCAGCACATAGCCGGCCTCCAGGATCTCCCGGGCGATGGCCTCCAGGCTCGGCGGCACCACCAGCAGGTCGGGCTTCACCCTCAGGGGCCGGCCGTCGGCGTTTTTGAGGCTCATCACCGCGGCCCGGGCCGAGGCGTAGGAGGTGGGGCTCAGGGGCTGGCGGCTGCCGTAGGCCAACTGCCACAGCCCGTAGGCGCAGGTGTAGCGGGCGTCCACCCCGAAGCGGTAGGTGCGCCGCATGAACACGTGCTCGTCATCGGGCCGGTCCATGCGGGTGAGCTGCACCGGCTGGAGCATCTGGTAGATAAAGGGCTTGATGGACCGCCGGGCGTCCAGCAGAAACCAGGGGGTGTCATCGCCGCCGCCGTCGTTCCCGGCCGCGCCCTCCCCCACCGGGTGGTCCGCGGCGAAAAACGGCCGGCCGTCAAAGCAGGGCGTGGTCCAGCCGTTCAGCAGCAGGTCCGCGATGAGCCGGTCCGGGTGCCCCCGGGCCTCCTCCCCCATGGCCGCCACCACCGGCGCGTAGAGGCCGATCTGGTCGTCCCTTATGTCGTTGCGGTCCACTTCGATGGTGGCCTCCCAGTCCCTGGTGGTCACCTGGTAGGACGAGCCCATGAGGGAGCGCACCACCCGGTCGCCGATCCATTCCCGCACCATGGGGAATTCCAGCAGGAACTTGTAATCCATGATCTTGGTGTTGGCCGGCACGGTCATGGCCACCCGGGGGTGCCAGACTTCCGAACCCTGAAAAGCCGCGTTGAAGGCCGTGGTCAGGCCCACATAAATATTGGCCAATGCCTGCGCATCGATGATCATCTGTCGGTCTCCTCTTGGGTTAGCTGTGAGCTGTGGGCTATGAGCTTTAAGCCTTGAGCTATGAGCTGTGAGCTTTTGACTTTAAACCTTGAACCTTCAACTCCAGGTTTTTTTACCTTGAACTCACCTCCCCCCTCCCGTATTCCCCAGCCTTCCCAGAACCCAAAACCCAGAACCCAAAACCCAGCTCATATCCCCTCCCCAGGGCCTTAAGCTTTTGACCTTGGACCCTGGACCCTGGACTCTGGACCCTGGACTCTGAACTCACCTCCCCCCTCCCGTATTCCCCAGCCTTCCCAGAACCCAAAACCCAGAACCCAGCTCATATCCTCTCCCCAGGAACCTTAAGCTTTTGACCTTGGACCCTGGACTCTGGTCTCTGGACTCTGAACTCACCTCCCCCCTCCCTTATTTCCCAGCTTTCCCAGAACCCAAAACCCAAAACCCAAAACCCAGCCCATATCCCCTCCCCAGACGCCTTAAGCTTTTGACTTTGAACCTTGAACCTTGAACTCACCTCCCCCCTCCCTTATTTCCCAGCTTTCCCAGAACCCAGAACCCAGAACCCAAAACCCAGCCCATATCCTCTCCCCAGACGCCTTAAGCTTTTGACCTTGGACCCCGGACTCTGGACTCCGGACTCCGGACTGACACCCCAGAACCCAGAACCCAAAACCCAGAACCCAGAACCCAGAACCCAGCCCATATCCTCTCCCCAGACGCCTTAAGCTTTGGACCTTGAACCCTGGCCCCTGGACCCTGCCCCCGGACCCCGGACCCCGGACCCTGGACTTCCCCTAAATCATCTCCTCCCCCCTCAAATACTCCTCCTGCGCCTTAAAGGCCTCCGGCGTCAACCCCATGCTCTGGCAGATGAGCAGCTGCTGGGGGGTAAGCCCCCGGCCGGGCCGGCGGTCCTCCCCGGTATCCGGACCCAGGTTGAGGCGCCCCATGGGCACCTGGGGCAGGGAGTTTTCCACAAAGGCCCGAAACCCTTCCAGGTCCTGGCGGGCGTACCGCAGCGCGCTGTCTTTCTGGCAGGGTTGAATCTTGCCGGATTTCATGGCCGCTTCCACTTCCTCCTGCACCACCTTGGCGTTGAGTTCCCCTTTGAGCGCGGCCAGTTCCTCCCGGACCCCCTGGAAGTGCTCCAGGTTCCCCTTCAGGGCCAGGACCGCGCCCCGTATGCCGGCAGGCCCCGCGTCCCCCGGCAGCCCCAACAGCGCCGCCACCTCTACCAGCAGATCCGCACCCTGTCTTCCCTCCTTCGCCAACACCAACTCCTCCACCGTGTCTCCTCCTTTCTGACTTTTAACTGCCGCCGGCTCCCCGCCGTTTTCCGACCTCTGGCTGCTAAATGCCTCCTCCCGCCCGCTGCCTTCCATCAACTGCCTGTTGTCCACTACCTGCTGACCGCTGTTTTTTTCCCACTGACTGCTGACTGCTAACTGCTGACTGCTGTTTTCCACTCCCTGACTGTCATAACCGGGACCATCCCCCTGAATCATCTCATCCCCTCTCCCCCCTTGGGGGAGAGGGTTAGGGTGAGGGGGAAAATGAACTTCTTTTCCCCCCCCACCCATACCCGCTGGGTGATGACCGATGCTCTCCAATAACTGACTGCTAACTGCAGACTCCTGCCCACTGTTTCCTCCCCCCCGGCCGCCTTCCTCCCCCTTTTCTAAAGGGGGGTTAGGGGGGATTTGCCTCTCCGCCTCCCCCAAACCTCCCCCGTAATGACTGCTGCTTTCCCCCCACTGACTGCTAACTGCTGACTGCTGACTGCTGCTTTTTAACTGCTGACTGCTGCTCTTCGCCACCAGCGGCGTCAACCCATTAATGGCCGGGGTGTTGGTCAGCGCCGCGTGCAGCAAAGCCAAAGGCCGCCGGCTGCCCTCCTCCAGGCGCAGCACCGGGGAAAAATAGCGGTATTCCCGGGCCTCGATGTGCCCCCGCGCCATGGCGGTCCACTCCACCCGGGCCCAGAGGCCGTCCTGTGTTGCAGGCGTCTCGCCGGCGATCCTTATCTCCAACTCCCTGATCCAGCCCGCCGCCGGGGCCTTCTGCCCCGACAGGGTCTGGTGTTCATAGTCCACCACCAGGTCCAGCCCCCGCGCCTCGAAGTGGGCCACCATCGCGGCCAGGGCCTCCCCGTCCACCCACAGGGGCTCCCGGTCGTCCCCCAGGGGCACCTCCCCCAGGGGCAGCAGGCGCACCCACCCGGGGACCTCCCCGGCCTCGGCCTCGAGCGCCGCCACCACCTGGGCCTCGAGGCCCTTCCCCTCGCCCTCCCCGCCCAATTCCTGGAAATTGCCCTCAGCCTGGGGAACCCCTTCCCCCCAGCCGCCCCTTGACACATCCTGTTCCATAAATGAACCTCCCATGAAATTTCGGGGCCACCATACCGCCCCCGTTCTTGGGAAGCCAGTTTATTAAAAAAAAGAATTCCATCCAGAACACCTGGGAGGGGTGACACAAATGGAGAAAAATCTTGGGGGAAAAACTGGGCGGGTTGAGAAATCGTGGATTAATTGCCCGTCCCGGGAAAATGAAAGAAAGGCCCGGTTGTGTATGGTCATGTAAAAGTGGACCATTAGCAGGGTTTGTGGCCATCGAAAAGGGTACCACCGAAATCCCCCTAGAGGATGGCTCGCCAAAAGGAAAACCAGGTCGGAAGCCCCAGGCCCCCGCTGGTCCCCTGCTGGTTACCGATCTTGGTTGGAGCGCCGAAGAGGCAAGGGAAACCCGAGCCCCCCTGGCCACCTTGGAAGAAGACTGGGACACTTCGGGCATGGAGGCCTATGACCACCTTTAAGCGGGGGGATGTGATCCTCGTCGACTTCCCTTACTCGGACCTGATAAGGTATAAAAAGCGGCCGGCCCTGGTGGTCCAGGATGAGACCGTCAACACCGGGTTGAGCCAGAGGGTGGTGGTTCAAATAACCTCCAACCTGGAACGCACCGGAGCCACCCGGGTGCTGGTCCAGAAATACAGTCCCGCTGGCCAGGCCATGGGGATTTTTTCGGATTCCGTCAAAGTGGCGGATCATCTGGCCACCGTTCTTCCCAGGGAAATCGACAAAGTGATCGGCCGCTGCACCTGTCTGCCAGAGGTTGACGCAGCCTTGAGACAAGTGCTCGGCCTCTGAGGGGAAAAATAAGTGACTTGGCGGGCGTAGGAAAAGTCAAAAGGGATACTGGCTTTTTGCCTTGCAAAGTTCTCTATCAGTTGGAGGACAGCCGCCTCGGCTGTCCATTCACAGGGTGAAAACCTGTGCCACCAGGCCTTTCATGGTTTTGAGAGATCCGAGGGCGCATGAGCAACTGGCCGGAAAAATCAGCTCAAACGGCACATTTTCATGCTACCATGATGTAAGCTCCGGGTGCCGTATGGCGCCCCACCAACATGCTGAAAAGATGGGGACCGCCATGATTCAGGCCATGACCGCCGAGGAACTGAAAGCCAAACGCCTGGCCCTGGGCCTCCGCTCCCGCAACGCCCTGGCCAAAGCTTTAGGGGTCAGCAAGTACGCGGTGGAACACTGGGAATACGGCCGCCGCACCATCCCTGGCTGGGTCCCCCGGTTCCTCACCTGTATAGAAAACTTGCGGGCCAGTTGTTCCAATGATCAACAATAGGGGAAGGTATTGGGCGGGTAATCAAATACACCTGATTTTGCTAACCTAAAAATGACCCCCCCGGGAAGGTTTTGACAACGCAAAATTGACCCCCCCCTGACACCGACTTCTGATACCACTGGTGACCATCGCCAAAGTGGGATCAGGGGTGGAAGGGATGATCGGGATGGGTGAGAAAACTTAAAGATTTCGCCCCTAACGAGGGGCGAGAAGTGGTTCAGATTTCAATCTTTGGAGTTCGAGAGGTCGGCCATCACTTCCTTCACTTTCCTATACCCCAGAGTCTGTCGGATCGCTGGTAAATTGGTCAATGATATTTCCGGCAAGATCAGCAGCCTGCCTGAGGGCCTGGTCGCGCAGGTGGGCGTAACGCTGGGTCATGTTCGGACTTTTATGAGTCAAGAGCTTCTGCAAGATATAACGATCTACTTGGCCGGATGAGGCCGGTATTGAGGCGTAAATCTGTTGGCCGGCAATCAGAGCGAGGTCGAGGAAGGCCTCACCTTTTGTATACCATGAGGGGGCACCTCCCATCCATCTTTGTCTTTGTATTGACAGCTAACCAATTATTGGTTATATTAGTCTATGTTCTGGACGATCTGGTTCACCGGTAAGGCGAGGAAACAGGCGGCCAAACTACCTGTGGATCTCAAGCGGCGTCTCAGGGCCCTGGCGGAGGACTTGCGGACAAGGGGGCCGCATTGCCAGGGCTGGCCAAATTTTGGGAAGATTTTCGGTTCCGAGGATTGCTTTCATTGTCACTTGAAAAAGGGGCGTCCCTCTTATGTGGCTGTTTGGAAGGTAAGCGATCAAAGAAACAAAATTATCGAGGTAAGATATGTTGGAACCCACGAAGGAGTTGACTACGGCAGAGTATGCTGAAATCTGTATCCGGGTGCCGGCAGTGCACGCCGAAAAGGTCAAGGCGGCATTGGCAGGTATTCTGGCCCTGGTGGAAGGTGCGCTTTCTGTTGAAGGCGAAGAGGAGGACCAGCGTCTGTATTCAATAGAAGAGGTGTTCCCCGAATTTCATACAGGGGACATCCTGCGAGGCTTTCGAGCCCGGGAAGAAATGACCCAGGCGGAGTTGGCGGCCGAGGTGGGGGTGAAGGCCACCCACATTTCCGAAATGGAGCGAGGCAAGCGGCCCATCGGCAAAGACATGGCCAAGCGCCTGGCCAAGGTCCTCAAAGTAAATTACAAAGTGTTTCTCTAGAATTGGATCAACGCAACTTTTCAAGAGTCAAAGGCGGTGGCTGGCTGATACTTCCCCTAACCTGCCATGGTACATGTCGGATGGGGGAAGCATTGAGGAAGCCTTTAAAAACGGCAAAGATGCTTTTATTTTCTGGTTTTGGGATCAACTGAAGGTTGGCAGATCCCTCCCCCACCCTGGCGAGTACCAGGGTGGGGCGACGCTATAAATATTATCTTTAATTTTTACTTTTTTCCCTCATTTTTATCTCATACTTTCTCCTGGAACCCCATGGTCTATCGGACCACTGGTAAATTGCTCAATGATGTTTCCGGCAAGATCAGCGGCCTTCCTGAGGGCCTGGTCACGTAGGTGGGCGTAGCGCTGGGTCATGGTGGGGCTTTTGTGAGTCAAGAGCTTCTGGAGGGTATAAAGGTCCACCTGCCCGGATGAGGCCAGCATGGAGGCATAGACGTGACGGAGGCCATGGAGGGCCCGGAAGTCTCGAGGGAGGCCGGCCGCCTCTTTGATTTCGTTCACCTGTTGGTTGATGTCCACCCTTTTTCTGCCGCCGCGCCCGGGAAAGACGTAAGGGCCACCATCGCGGCCAGGGCCTCCCGGTCCACCCACAGGGGCTCCCGCTCG